>JBKKCB010000038.1:0-4915 GCA_046713545.1 Hyphomicrobiaceae bacterium
TGCGACCATGCCGCTATACCACAAGCAGGCGACACTCGGGCAACGCCCAGCCTTGAATGGTACGGTTTAGCGGCTCTGGCGGCCACTCCAAAGTTTTCGAGGGAGCGCCTCTGTGGGTGGGCGTCCAGTCTCGGCCACCGCCCATGCCGCAGGCAAAGCCGGGAACCAATTGGCCGACGGCGCGCCTGCTTGGAGGAATAGCCCGCACTCACCGATCTCTCGATGCCGGCGTTGCAGCCAGCACAAAGGCATGGCTGCCAATCTCGTTGCGCCGGCTGGGTACTCTACTCCGGAGGCCGGTTTGACGTTTCGGTCTTCAGAATAACCGGTCGACCACTTTCCAACGACGCTTGCAGGATCGCTGTGATGTGTTCCATGCGAGTTACGCCCATACGCGCGGCACGCCGGTCCAGTTTGACAATGAGATTGGGTGGCAGGCGCAGCGTTATGCCTTGAGCCATGGGTTTCCCCTCGTATCGTGTGTCCCGCGCTGCACAACTAACCCATTTCTGGGCAGCGTAAACACGCCCCGCGCAGCGCCGGTAAAGGCGGCGTTGCTGACATCGCGAGGACTCACATCAAATTTGACGATTGGTCCCGCCGCAGTTCCAATACTCCGGCGGTTAGGCCGTCACGCTGGGGATCTGCTTAAGGCCGTATCTATCTCAGAAAGCGACGCCTTCTCGGCGTCGCTGACCGTGATGCCGCCAAATCCAAAGAAACCACCTTCGGAGGAGGCCTCCGCAACGCTCTCGCTGATGCCGCGCAGCCAGGTTTTTACTGCGGGGCTCTCGTCGGGTGCGTTCTTGTCAAGCGACGCCGCGACTTGTCGCAACGCGTCCATGGAACGCGATTTGATATCTGCCGAGCTGCCGCCGGAAAAGCGCGTTTCGACGGCACCTCTGGCCGCGGAGCGCCCCTCCGACGTTTCCAAATCGGCGACAATCGCCTTGACCAGGGAAGACGTGCTGGTCTGCTTGGCGGTGATCAACGCTTTGGCGCTTGCGAAGTTTTCCTTAAGCAGGCCGATCAGGCCACTCGGATCTGCAGCTGACACGGCCATCGCCGCCATCAACGGACTAGCCAGAACTTCATTCCACTCCGTCGCGGAGAAGGCGGTCTTGTCGGCCATGTCAGCTCCTGATGTCAGGATTTCCAGAGCGCGCCGAGCACAAACGCCAGGGCTCCGGTCAGCGCGAGCGTCGCCACAGGGTTCTTTTCGACCGACTTATGGAGTGCGGAACTGAAGTTGTCTGCAACTTCCATGGCGCTGTCCTTGGCCCCCATGGCGCGGGCCGCGAGGCCTTCGGAAGCGTCGCCGATGTCGTTGAGCCACCGATCGATTTCCTGGCGCGCGCGATCCTTGCTGTAACCGTAACGGGCCTGCAGCCGGCCCAGCAGTTCGTCGCGCTTGCCGCCGATCGAGGTCAAGTCGTCGTCGGTGAGTTGCCCCCACTGGCTCTGCGCCTTGCCTTTGAATTCCTTCCAAGACCCTTCAATCCGATTCCAATCCATAGCGTCCTCCTCCTGGCGATGCACGCAAACCAACGTCACGTGGGTGAATAAGTTCCCTCTGTGCCGTGGCCCGAGAGATGGCAGCCTATTGTGTTGAACTGGGATTGTCCCGATGCTGTCCGCCGGGCTCAAATCGGATGCACCAACGCGTCCACGATCATGATTGCCGAGAAAGGCTCGGACATGATCCTGCAGGATGCGCGTGTGAGCGCTTAAAGAACCTGGGGATAGCACCAGCACCTTGGCGTGCATTAGGCGCTGGAGAGTTGCATAAAGCGGTGTGATCGCCAACTCATCGCCCGCCCATGCCCGCAGCTCCGGCGCGCTTGACGCCGCATGTGACGTGCTGCGCCGTACGTTTGGTCATGCCGAATTCCGCGGCCTTCAGTCCGCGGTGATCGGCGAGATCCTGGCGGACCGCAGCGCGCTGGCCGTGTTGCCGACGGGCGGCGGCAAGAGCCTTTGCTACCAGATTCCATCCCTGGTGCGGCCGGGCCTCGGCCTGGTCATCTCGCCATTGATCGCCCTGATGTCGGATCAGGTCGCCGCCTTGCAGCAGTCGGGCGTGGCTGCCGAGAAGCTCGACTCCAATACGCCTGTTGATGCCCGCAACGATATCTGGCGGCGGATCGGCGATGGGACGCTCGATCTCCTTTACGTGTCGCCCGAAGGATTGATGCAGTCTTGGCAACTGGAGCGCCTGTCGCGCCAGCCTCTGGCGCTCGTTGCCATTGACGAGGCGCATTGCGTCAGCCAGTGGGGTCATGACTTCCGTCCCGACTATCGCATGCTCGGCCGTCTGGCCGACGTTTTCCCACGCGTGCCGCGCCTGGCTGTGACGGCCACGGCCGATGCCCGCACGCGGGATGACATCCGCACCGAACTGCGGCTCGGGAATGCGCTGGAGTTTGTCGATAGCTTCGCGCGGCCGGAACTGGCCCTGTCGGCCGAGCGCAAGCGCGGCGCCGGCCGCGACCGGGTGTTGGAACTGGTGGCTGAACGGCCCAACAGGTCAGGCGTCATTTATGCTGGATCGCGCGACGGTGTCGACAAGCTCGCCGAAAAGCTCGTTACGGCCGGCGTTCCGGCCCTGGCGTATCATGCGGGCCTCGACAAGCAGGTGCGCGCCGACCGCCTCGAGCAATTCCTCGAGGCCGATGCCGCGGTGATGGTTGCGACCATCGCGTTCGGCATGGGCGTGGACAAGCCCGATGTGCGATACGTCATTCACGCCGATCCCCCGGCCGCGATCGAGGCCTACTGGCAGGAGATCGGCCGTGCGGGCCGCGACGGAGCGCCGGCCGACGGCATCACGCTCTACTCATCGACCGACCTCGCCTGGGCGCTGCGCCGCATCGAATCGCGCGATCTGGACGAGACCGTCAGGGCCGTGCAGATGCGCAAAGTGCGCCAGCTCTACGCCATGCTCGACGGCACCGGCTGCCGGCCGGCGGCCGTGCGGCGATATTTCGGCGAAACGGGAGTCACCTCCTGCGGCCAATGCGATCTTTGCCTCTTTCCGCCGGACGCCGCAGACGCCACCCAGGCCGCGCAGAAGGCGCTCTCCGCCGTTCATCGCCTGGGCGGCCGGTTCGGTCGCGGCCGTGTCATCGAACATCTGACGGGGCAGACGAAGCAGGCATCGGCCTCCGAGATGCAGATGTCGACATTCGGGATCGGCCGCGAATTCAGCCCCGCGGGATGGCGCGATCTGCTCGACCAGCTTTTGTTCGAAGGCCTGTTGCGCGAAGACCCGAACGACGGTCGTCCGCTCGTGGGGCTCGGCGACGCCACCGACGTCAAGGCCGTCTATCGCGGCGATCGGCGGGTCTCCATGCGCACGCTCCCCGCCAGTGCGCAGACGTCCGGAGGTCGCTCTGGCCGGGGGCGCAAGCGGCACGGCGGCGAACGGCTCGGCGTCGAGGCCGCCGATGGCCCCTTGTACGAAGCTCTGCGCGCGTGGCGCCGCGACCGTGCCGCCGAGCAGCACGTGCCCCCGTACGTCATTTTTCACGATGCGACGCTCTCGGCGATTGCGCGCGAGCGGCCGGCCACGGCGGATGCGCTGGCCAAGGTCAGCGGCGTCGGCCAGAGCAAGCTGAAACGCTATGGCACCGAGGTTCTCAAGATCGTCCGCGACAACTGATTGAGAGCATCGGCAACCGATAGCTGCTCTGCGAAACCAACTAACTGCTTGACTGATCTGCGGTGCGGGCGGACCTTTTGTGATGATGAATCTGCAACCGGCCCGTTCCGATTCCACCGAGGCCTTCCTGGCGAAGGCCGGTCCAGAACTGGCAAACCTGTGTACGGCCTGCGGAGCCTGTTTCGATGCCTGCCCCATGGTCAGGCATGTCGGTCTTGGTGGCGCCGATGCGAAGACCGTGACGCTTGGTCTGCGGCAACTCGCCCAGGGTGAGGCCGCCGGCGCCGACACGGTGACCTGGGTCGGCGCCTGCGCCAAGAGTGGACTGTGCCGGTCCGCCTGCCCGGAACGCAGCTCTGGTCTTGATGCCATGCTGCTGATCCGCATCGCTCGCCAGCGCGCGATCAACGATACGCGCCAGCTTCCGGCAAAGCAGGACCCGGCTGCGTTTCCGCGCGTCAAGATTTTCGCGCGCTTGCAACTCACGGACGAGGAACTGGCCAAATGGCTGTGAACGAGAACCGCATCACATTCTGGTTCGGTTGCAACATGCTTCGCCATGCCGAGCTGATCCGGTTGTCGATCCTGCTGCTCGAGCGTGCCGGTTACGATGTCAACGCCGCCGGCGGTCCCGGGTATTGCTGCGGCACGGCGCACGACCATCAGCCCAAAGCCGCGAGCAACATGTCGGCCCGCACCGTCGCGCGCTTCAATGATGCGGCGGCGAAGGAGGGGCGCGGGACGGTCGTCACGTGGTGTCCGTCCTGCCATATGCACATGGCAGACATCATGTCTCCGGGAAACGCGGCCACATTCGACGTCGCTCACGTCACGGAGTTGCTGGCCGACAGCGCCGACCGCCTCGCGCCGCTTCTGACCGTGCCGGTGAAGCGCAAGATCTTGCTTCACCGCCACCTCGGGTTTGCGACGCATGTGCCGGTGAATGACCGGGTGCGCGATCTGCTCTCCCGCATTCCTCAACTGGACATCGTCGAGGGACCGGCCCACCCCGGTCACATGTGCAGTGCGCTTGCGGCCGTACCGGGCGCGCTCGCCGTTGCCGCGCGCGAAACCTGGGACGCGGCGGTCGTCAATCAATGCGATACCGTTTGCACGATCTTCCATTCGTGCCATCGCGAGCTGGCTGCTTTGGACGGCAGGCAGGACGTGCATGTCAGGAACTGGGTGCATCTCATTGCCGAGGCGATGGGGATCGAGGCCAGCGACGCATATCTCGGCTGGCGCAACGGCGGC
>JBKKCB010000039.1:0-10964 GCA_046713545.1 Hyphomicrobiaceae bacterium
GCGCCCGCACAAACCTCGTGGTCGAAACGCACGCCATGGTCGACCGGCTGACGCTGGACGGACGGCGCGTCACCGGCCTGACGTTCCGGCAGGGCGCCACCAAGCGGAGCGTAACCGCGCGGCGCGAAGTCGTGCTCGCCGCAGGTGCCATCGGCTCGCCGCAGATCCTCCAGCTCTCGGGCATCGGTCCGGGTGCGCTGTTGCGCCAGCACGGCATCGACGTGCATCACGAGCTGCGCGGCGTCGGCGAGAACCTGCAGGATCATCTGCAGGTGCGCTGCGCCTACAAGGTGACAGGCGTAAAGACCATGAATGAGCGCTATCAGAGTCTTGCGCAGCGGGCCGGCTTTGCGCTCGATTATGCGCTGCGCCGGCGCGGCCCCATGACCATGGCCCCCTCGCAGCTCGGCGCGTTCACCAAGTCAGATCCATCGCGCGAGACGCCCAATATCCAATACCACGTGCAGCCGCTGACGCTGCCGAGGTTCGGCGAACCGCTTGATCCGTTTCCCGCCTTCACCGCGAGTGCGTGCAATGTGCGCCCGACGAGCCGCGGCCATGTGCGTATCATGTCGGCCGACCCGTCAGCCCATCCTGAGATCCGTCCCAACTATCTGTCGACGGAGGAAGACCGCCGGGTTGCGGCCGATTCCATTCGCGTCACGCGGCGCATCGTATCGATGCCCGCGCTCCAGCAATATCGGCCCGAGGAGTTCCGCCCCGGCCCCGATATCGACGGCGATGAAGCGCTGGCGAAGGCGGCTGGTGATATTGCGACAACGATCTTCCATCCCGTTTCGACCTGCAAGATGGGAGCCGACGACCTGGCCGTGGTGGATCATCGCCTCAAGGTGCGCGGCCTCGACGGTCTGCGTATCGCCGATGCATCCGTCATGCCCACCATCACGTCCGGCAACACCAATGCGCCGACCCTGATGATTGCCGAGAAGGGTGCTGCGATGATGCTCGAAGATGGTCGCGTCTAGAAGCGTCTCTGAAATGCGCTCAAGGCGAAGCTCGGCCGGGCCGTTCCAGTGTGAAATATCTCGGACTATGGCCATCAAATACAACGTACTTTGTGGTCTCCGCACGAGCGGGGCGGGTGCGAGCTGGCTCGGGTGAGCGTGTTATTTGATGCCGGGGAGGATGTGACGTGATGATCTGTTCTTTGCGGTCCGGCTTCGCTGCCGCGGGCTCTTCCACGAGTGGCTGTATGGCCTGACCGGCATCCGTCGTGGATTGCGATCCCGTGGCGCCGGTTGTTTCCGCTGAGCGATCGGTTTCCTCATCCGCGGGCGGCGCGACATGTGTCGTCACGGCAGACTGAATGTCGTCCACTTTTGGCGTGCCATTGGCCGTCTCTTTGGCCGGTTCGGGATGCTGCCGCTCAGCGGTCAAAGGCTTGCTCTCCACCGCCTGGGCCACGGGTTCAACCGGCTTCACCTCTGCAATCGCCCCGACGCTGCGCCAGGCAGCCTTGATTTCACGTTCCGTGCGGGCCAGCATTTGTAGCTCGGCAACTGGCGGTTCTCGGAGCGCCGTCCGCCGCTCGATCTCACCTGCATGCTGGAGGGCGGCGATGGTCAGCACTACGGCCCAGAGCAAGGGGATCGCCCGGCGCAGGCGCGACGGCGCCCGGCCGTGGACGTGATTGAAATCGGCGGGCTCGTCGTCGTCGGCAACGGCGGCATCTTGATGCAGATACACGATTTCGGTCGGCGCCCAAGGCACGTTGGAAACCGGCAAGAGCGCCGGATCGGCCGCCGCCCAGCTCAGGCCCGGCTCGCGTTCCGCGATGGTGTCTTGCGCACTCGCCATCTGTTCGCGCCTCGCCATAGTCACATCTGTCGCCGGACGCCTCGCGTCCTCGACTCCTCTCAGACACCGATTTTGGAATACGGGTTTGCGTCGCTGAGCTGAGCCCGTATCTCGGCCGAAGCCGGCCGCACGCAGACACGACAAAAGGACGGTGTTACGCACCGCCGGCACCTTTGCGCGGGCCACGCAAGGCGCAGTCGAAAAAGATTGCTAGTAGCAGCGCCGTGGGGTCGCGCGTCCCTCGATCGCGCGAATCACTTCGCAAGTTGCGATGATACGTGTTCTCACGCGATACGCCAAGTGTATGATTGCACTATTAATTTTGTATTTACAAATGAGGCGGGCTTGGGCCTGCACGGACCCGCGGGTGGACGGCGGAAGCATGATCGGTGAACGCACGCGAACGTCTTCCCGTAGTGCGATTGAACTAAAGTTGGGATCGCAGGTGCCATCTGTTGCAGCGTTGCGATTGCGTCGCGCGACGCGTTCCGTCATATTTGGCGAGCCGGAATAATAAAGACCATGTCCTCAGGTGGCCACGCCGGTGCTTTTTGGAGGGTTCATGGCCGAAGTTCGTGCTGCCCAAGTAGGCGCCACGCAGCAGACCAGTTCGCCTGCTGCGATACAGATGATCGGCCTGCACAAGTGGTATGGCGAGTTTCACGTTCTCAGAAACATCAATCTCGTCGTTGATCAGGGCGAGAAAATCGTCATCTGCGGGCCGTCGGGCTCAGGCAAGTCCACGCTGATCCGCTGTATCAATCGTCTGGAGGAGCACCAGCAGGGTCAGCTCATCGTCGAGGGCACGGAGCTCACCAATGACGTCCGCCAGATCGACAAGATCCGCGCCGATGTCGGCATGGTCTTCCAAAGCTTCAATCTCTTCCCGCATCTGACCATTCTCAACAATCTCTGTCTGGCTCCCGTGTGGGTAAAGAAAATGCCCCGTGCCCAGGCGGAGAAGACCGCCATGCAATACCTGGAGCGCGTCAAGATTCCCGAGCAGGCGCTCAAATATCCCGGTCAGCTGTCGGGCGGCCAGCAACAGCGCGTCGCCATTGCGCGCGCGCTCTGCATGAACCCGCGCATCATGCTGTTCGACGAGCCCACGAGCGCGCTCGACCCCGAGATGATCAAGGAAGTCCTCGACGTCATGATTGGGCTGGCCCGATCCGGCATGACGATGATCTGCGTCACCCACGAAATGGGCTTTGCCCGGTCGGTCGCGGACCGCGTCATCTTCATGGACCGGGGAGAAATCGTCGAGCAAGGGACGCCGCAGACGTTCTTCAACAATCCTCGCGAAGAGCGCACCAAGCTGTTTCTCTCGCAGATCCTGAACCACTAGCAATGGACACTGGTTTCGGGTCAATGCAAGATATTGACAGAATTACCCAATTTGACTCACCGCGATTGAGCGGAGACTGAGGCAGGCCGGGCATCTCGTGCGATGGCGCGAGGAGCTCGGATTAAGCGTACATCGCAGTAGTGTAGTGGAGGTAGGGATGATGAAATCTGCAAGTATCGGACTGTCGGTAGCCGTGTCACTCGGCTTTGCGACATCCGCGTTGGCCCAGACGAAAATCTTGGACTCGGTCAAGCAGCGCGGCGCCCTCAATTGTGGCGTCAACGTTGGCCTCGCCGGCTTCAGCGCGCCTGACGACAAGGGCGCATGGACAGGCATGGACGTCGACTACTGCAAGGCCATTGCGGCCGCAGTCTTCGGCGACCCCGCCAAAATCAAGTATGTGCCGACGACGGCCAAGGAGCGCTTCACCGCGCTGCAGTCGGGCGAGATCGACGTCCTCGTGCGCAACACGACGTGGACGCTTGGCCGCGACAGCTCGCTGGGCCTGAGCTTCACGGGTGTCAACTATTACGACGGCCAGGGCTTCATGGTGAAGAAATCGCTGGGTGTAAAGGCGGGCAAGGAGCTGAGCGGTGCGACGGTCTGCGTGCAGACTGGGACGACGACAGAACTCAACCTCGCCGACTTCTTCCGGAGCAACAACCTCCAGTACAAGCCGGTGGTGTTCGAGAAGGCTGACGAGATCCTGCAAGCCTACCAGGCCGGCCGTTGCGACGCCTACACGACGGACGCCTCTGGTCTCTACGCACAGCGCCTGCAGATGCAGAAGCCGGACGACCACACGGTGCTGCCCGATATCATTTCGAAAGAGCCGCTCGGCCCATCGGTGCGGCAGGGCGACAGCCAGTGGATGACCATCGTGAAGTGGGTGCACTACGCTCTGCTCAATGCTGAAGAAGCGGGCATCACGCAAAAGAACGTCGATGAGATGCTCACCTCCAAGAACCCCGATGTCATTCGTATCCTCGGCAAGGAAGGCGAATTCGGCAAGGGCATCGGCCTCAACAACGACTGGGCCTACCAGATCGTCAAGGCCGTCGGAAACTACGGCGAGATCTTCGACCGCAACGTCGGCGCAGGATCGCGCATCAAGATCGACCGCGGGCAGAACAATCTGTGGACCAAAGGCGGCCTGCAGTACGCACCGCCGATCCGCTGAGGATTGTCGAACGCCGGCCGAAAGGCCGGCGTTCTTGCTTTTTGGGGCAGACTGACGATCGGGGACGAGCGATGGCCGTTACAACTGCAAACGGGAGAGGCCGAGCCGCGAAGGCGAGCTTCCTCTATCGTCCGGAAGTTCGGCAGGTCATCTACCAGATCGTTCTCATTGCAGCTCTCGGCTTCGCCGCCTGGGAGATCGTCGGCAACGTTGCGGCTAACTTGCGCCGGCAGAATATTGCGTCCGGCTTTGGTTTCTGGGATCGCACCTCTGGCTTCGATATCTCACAAACGCTGATCGCCTATTCCAACACCTCGACGTACGGGCAAGCCTTCTGGGTGGGCTTGACCAACACGCTGCTGGTTGCAGCGCTCGGCATCGTCTTCGCGACGATCCTGGGCTTCATTATAGGCATCGCCCGGCTGTCATCGAACTGGGTCGTCGCGAAGCTCGCGACGGTCTACGTGGAAGTGATCCGCAATCTTCCTTTGCTGCTGCAGCTCATGTTCTGGTACTTCGCGGTCCTGAAGAACCTTCCTGGGCCGCGGCAGAGCCTGGCATTGCCGGCTGGTGCGTCTCTGAACGTGCGGGGGCTCTATCTGCCCGCACCCGTGCCGCAGGCTGGTTTCGGCGTGGTCGAGCTAGCCTTTCTGATCGGTATCGTCGGCTCGATTGCCGTGTATCTATGGGCACGCCGCCGTCAGATGGCGACCGGGCAGCAGTTCCCGGTCTTCTTGACGTCGCTGGCGCTGATCTTGGGGCTGCCGATCGTCGCTTACCTGCTGACAGGCATGCCCCTGTCCTTCGACTACCCAGAGCTCAAGGGGTTCAATTTCCAGGGCGGCATGGTCATCCAGCCCGAGTTCATGGCATTGCTGCTGGGACTCTCCATCTACACCGCCAGCTTCATCGCCGAAATTGTGCGCGCTGGCATTCTCGGCGTATCCAAGGGCCAGAAGGAAGCGGCACGCGCCATTGGCCTTACGAACGGCCAGATGCTTCGCCTCGTTGTCATTCCGCAAGCCGCGCGCATCATCATTCCGCCGCTGACCAGCCAATACCTGAACCTCGCCAAGAACTCGTCGCTCGCGGTTGCGATCGGCTATCCCGACTTCGTCAGCGTGTTCACAGGCACTGTCCTCAACCAGACCGGCCAGGCCGTGGAGATCATCCTCCTCACGATGTGCGTGTTCCTGACCATCAGTCTGCTGACCTCGGCTTTCATGAACTGGTTCAACACGCGCATGGCGCTAGTAGAGAGATAGGGGCGCGTCATGGCCATCGCCGAAGATACCATGCGCCCGCCGGTCACCGAGACCGGTGTGATCGGTTGGGCGCGCAAGAACCTGTTCTCCTCGCCGACCAACACGGTTCTGACGCTGATCGGTTTCTGGATCGCCTACACGGCTCTGACCGGCGTTTTGTCCTGGGCGATCTTCAACGCCACTTGGGAAGGGCTCGACGGCAGCGCCTGCACATGGGAAGGCGCCGGCGCCTGCTGGCCGTTCATCACCGCCAAGTTCTCGCAGTTCATGTACGGCCGCTATCCGCTGCCCGATCGCTGGCGCGTGGACCTGACCTATGTCCTAGCCATCGCGGGCCTCGTGCCGCTGATGATTCCGAGGGTGCCGGGGAAGCTCTGGAATACGATTTACATGATCTTCATCTTTCCGGTGCTGGCCTTCTTCCTTCTGGTCGGCGGAGTGTTCGGCCTGCCTTACGTGCCGACCGATTTGTGGGGCGGCCTCCTCATCACGCTCGTCGTGGCCAGCTCCGGCATCGCCGGAGCTTTTCCAATCGGTATCCTGTTGGCGCTCGGCCGGCGATCGAAGATGCCCCTCGTGCGCTGGGTTTCGGTCGGCTTCATCGAGTTCGTCCGCGGCGTGCCGCTCATCACCGTGCTGTTCATGGCGTCGGTGATGCTGCCGCTGTTCCTGCCGCCTGGATGGTCCATCGACAAGATGCTGCGTGTCTTGATCCTGGTGGCATTGTTCTCGGCCGCCTACCTCGCCGAGGTGATCCGCGGTGGCCTGCAGGCCATGCCGCGCGGGCAGTTCGAGGCGGCCGAAGCGCTCGGGTTGAACTACGCGCAGAGGATGGGCCTAATCATCCTGCCGCAGGCCCTCAAACTCGTGATCCCGGGCATCGTCAACAGCTTCATCGGGCTGTTCAAGGACACGAGCCTCGTCCTCATCATCGGCATGTTCGATCTGCTCGGCATCGTCCAGCAGAACCAGACCGACGCCAAGTGGTTCTCGCCGTCGACGGCCATGACGGGTTATGTCTTCGCCGGCATCGTGTTCTGGATCTTCTGCTTCGGCATGTCGCGCTATTCGATGTTCGTCGAACGGCGGCTCGCGGCCGGCGACCGGCGCTAAAACGGGCAGTAGGGAGTAGAGCATTTTCCGATCACACAGGCACAACTTCACCTCTCCCATAGGGAGAGGTCGGAACGCTTTGCGTTCCGGGTGAGGGGTTAGAGCACAAGATGGGCCAAATCCCCTCACCCCAACCCTCTCCCTATGGGAGAGGGGGCAGACAGTGCCTCGGGTTGATCGGAAAATGCATCAGTTCGCGACGGTCAGGCTGGCCCGCATCTCGTCGAAAGCTTGCACCTGATGCGCAAGCATCTCGCGTTTCTCGTCGCGTCGCACGAACACCTTGAACATTGCCTCACCCGCCGCGTTGAAGAACTGCAGCGAGCGTGAGGCCCGGCCCATGAACGGCCGCGAGACGAACGCGATGTGCGTGCAGTTGTCGGCCTTGAAGTGGCCGCCGATCGGGCTGTCGCCGTGGAGATTGAAGTAGCCGCTGCCGAATGTGCCGGGCGGGATCTTGCCGGCGCACTCCAGCACGATGTCGCGCGTATGCACGATCAGCAGCACCTCGCCCCATGATGTGAGCGCCTGCATGATGTCGGCGAACTTGGCACCCGGCACGATGGTGCGGTGCTCGACCGGCATCTGCCGGATGACCTCGAACGGGCTGACGCCGTAGTCGCGGGCGATCTGCTCGACGATGCCGTCCGCGCTCGACGCCAGGCGCTCCGCCAGGGGCGGACGCGTCTGCTCTGCCGTGCTGGTCTGTGTCATCTGGGCCCCGCCTTCACTCAGCTGCGTCGCGCTTGACCGTGCCGTCGGACGTCACTTCCTGGATGACATGAAAGCCTTCGAATTCCGGGTGACCCAGTGTCAACGGCTTGTTGTTGCCGGCCCGCGCATGGGACTTGCGGAAGGCTTCGGATTTGGTCCAGGCGACGAAATCGTCGTGCGACCGCCACACCGTGTGCGACGAATAGAGGTTGTGATCCTCTTTCTCAGGCCCCTTCAGCAGATGGAAGGCAACGAAGCCCGGCAGTTCGTGCAGATGGCTCTCACGCGTCAGCCACACCTGCTCGAAATCGTGCGTGCAATCCTTGAGGACTTTGAACCGGTTCATCGCGATGTACATGGTCGTCGTCTCCTGTGGGCTGCCGGTTAGAGCGCGATCGTTTCGCATGGAAGCACTTCCGGCTTCCATGCGTCCGCGCGTAGCGCGGCTCCGCCGCGACGCGTGAATCGCACTCTAAATATATGATAGAGCAGGATTCACGTTTCGGCCGAGGCGCGTCATGTGAGGCGAGGCGATTCAATCCGAAACGATCCTGCTCTGGTGGCTCTGCGAACATCGCGACGGCAGCGGACCGTGGTCTGGGGAACTGCAAGTCTAACCCGGTCCGCTTGCCGTCGCGTTTTGGAAACTCGTGAGCATCTCACCCTACGAGTTTCCTAACTGAAAAATTCAACTTTGCATTCTGGCTTCTGATGCATGTCTCCCGTGCGAAGCGTCAGCGGGCGTTGGCCGCTGACGCAGGGATTGGGCTCCGACTTTGGTACTCCGCTTCAAAACTGTGCCTTTGCCGTCAGGAGGAACGTGCGGCCGCGGCCCGTGTCGGGTCCGGGCGGGCAAGCGCCGGGTGTGAACGAGCCGCACGTCGACGAGGGTGGTGTGCTTGTGGCCGGCGTGTAGGTCACGTCGAACAGGTTCGTGACGGTCGCGCCAAGCTGCAGTCCGTTGTCGAACTTGTAGCTCGAGAACAGGTCCACGAGCGTGTAGCCGTCCGTATACGGGTCGGTCGGGTTGTTCACCAGGCCGACGAACGCCTCCGAGGCAATGAACACGCGCGTACCGAGCGTGAGCTTCTCGTCGAAGAAGCGCAATCCGGCGGTCAGCGTTACGACATGGTCGGGCAGGAAGCTCTGTCCACCAAAGCCGTTCACCTGAGGCTGAATGTCGGCATCCGTATACGTGTAGGCGAGACCAGCAAAGGCGAAACGCGCATCATACATCGCCTGCAGTTCCACGCCTTGGACATTGCTTGTTCCGGGGTTGTTGCAGAAATAGGTCTGACCCGTCGGGCCGAAGCAGGCGGTGATGTAGTTCTCGACGTCGAGCAGGAAGTACGCCGCTTTCAGGCGGAAGATGTCGTAAGGCGTCAGTACTCTGTCTTGCTTCACGTTGAAGCCGAATTCCCAACCCTTCGCGATCTCTGGCTCGAGGAACGGGTTGGGGAAGAACATCTGCGCCGGTCCGCCAGTGGCCGGATGCGAACCGCCGGTGAAGGTCTCGTTTACGGTCGGCGAGCGCATCGTCTCGGAGTAGGTGGCGTACGGCTGCAGCCAGGGCGTCACATTTGCCGCCAGCGTAGCCTTCGGGTTGAGGCGGCTGTCGTCCCGGTGAACCTCATAGACACCAGCCGGCAGCCCGAGCGGATTGGAAGCCGTCACCGATCCCACACCGTCGAGCGTGAGCATGTCGTAGCGCACGCCGGTTATGAAATCGAAGATCCCATACGAGAACGTTGTTTGCGAGAACAAGCCCGCAATCGAGCTTTCTCCGGTCGGGTTCACGCCCCGGCCTGGCGTGGTCCTGCTGTTGATGACATCGAAGCTGTCGTGAAAATACTCGTGGCCATACTCGGCCTTGACCCTGACCGCGCCGGGATTGAACTGCGACGTGTTCGACACATCGAAGCCCCAGCCTTCCACATCGATGTTGCGTCCAACGGACGTCGCAGTGACATTCAGGCCGCGCAGGTACTCCATCGTGACTTCATTGCGATAGGCATTGACTTTGAGGTGAACGAGGGGATTGCCCGTCGGCCTGTAGGCGTAGTTCATCGTGAACGTCTCGGAACGGACGTTCTGGAAATACGAATTGGCGCTGAATTCGTTACCGTAGAATACGCCGCCGAACTTCAGGAAATGCTCGCTGGATGGCGTGAATTCGAGCTTGAACAGGCCGGAAATCAGATCCTGATCCGTGAACGGCACGGTGATGCCGTCGCCGTTCTGGTAATTGCCGGAGTCGCGCTTGCTGATCGCACCGGCGATGCCAACCGAGCCACTGCGCGCACCGGCCGCGAACATCTCCGACCAGCCGACATTGTTGCTGCCCCAGGTGGCCGTGGTCAGCACGCCGACGTTCTGGCCGTCCTTGATGATGTCGCCGACATCGAGCGTGCGGAAGTTGGCTGAGCCGGCCAATGCGCCCGCGCCGCCCGCGGTCGAAACTGCGCCGCGGGCGATGTCGACTCCCGCGAGCAGGTTCGGATCGACGTAGACGAAGCCCTGCGCCTCGTGGCCGGTAAAGCGGAAGTTCTGGCGTACGCCGTCGATCATCATGTTGACGCGGCCCGATCCCTCGAAGCCGCGAATGTTGACGGCGACGCCGGGATTGTTGGGGCTTTCCCGCGTCCACGTGCCGGGGATGCTCCGCAGCACGTCGTCCATGTTGGTGCTGCCAAAGGTCTCGATCTCCGAACGGCCGACGACGCTGACACCAGCCGGCACGTTATAGGTCGCGTCCTGCGCAGCCCGTTCCTTCTGCTCGACAGGCTGTTGCTCCTCCGGCTGCGCCTCGGGTGCTGACTGCTGCGGCACCGGCCTTGGACGGGCGCGCGGGGCGGCTTTCTGACCTTTGACCGTGATGCCCGGAAGCGTGTCCTGCGCCAAAGCCTCCGATGTCAGCGCCATCGTCAGCACTGAGGCAGCGCCGGCCGTGACCGCCATGCCTACACCGGCGCGCGCCAGAAAACGTACCGGCCGCCGTCGTCCCAATGCGAACTGCATATCCCCCAACCCCTGTCGCTAAGCCATGAATGATGTCGGCTGGCTGGCGTTGGCGGGATCTCGCGCAAGCGAGAGCGGCGCCATGGCGGGCTGGCATTTTTGCCTCACATCGACCGTTCGTCCGAAACGTGGAATCGAATTCCTTGATGCGAGTAAGGCAGACGTTACTAATCTTGACGTGGGTAGTCAAGATATGTCACAGCACTGCGACGCTAAGCGATGCTTCTGCGTCACGGCGTGAGACCATCGAAGGCGTCCAGACACGTGATGAATGCGAAGACCGACAAGACGCCGGCGCTGCCGCCCGCTCCCGCCCAGAACATGGGACCTCCGGCAACTGGTTTGCGGCGGCTGATCGTTGCGGAGCTCCTCGCCGGCGATCGCGAGATCATTCTCGAGCACGACGGGCAGGACTACCGGCTTCGCATCACGGCCAACGGCAAGCTGATACTGACGAAGTGAGGGGTTGATGCGGTCATTGAGACATTCAGCGCGGATCGTGGCGATG
>JBKKCB010000040.1:0-6568 GCA_046713545.1 Hyphomicrobiaceae bacterium
TCGATCCGGCCAAGCTTCTGGCCTTGCTCTTGCGACTGTACGATATGGGCGCCATCGTTCTGGTATCGACGCCGGCGCGCACACGCGCGCGCGGTGAAGCGCACATGGGACCGCCCGGCAACGCGGCACACGTCCGCGAATGGGACTTGCCTGAACTCGATCGGCTGCTCGATGCGCACGGTCTGCGGCCAACATTTGCCGGCTACACGCTGAACAACACGCGGAAGCGGCGGAAGAACACCATCCTGACCATCCATGATCGCCGGCTCAACGACGCGATGCGCGCTCCCGCACCGGTTCGGGCACCGCTGGCGCTGATCCAGGCCGAGGTGCATGGTCCCGCAACAGTTGTGCAGATCGCGGCCCTCGAGCGAGAGGGCGTCGAAATCCAGATTGTCGATCCCAACGCGCAGGCCAGCCCCGACACTATCGCCCAGGCGCACCCCGGGCGCTGGATCATGCTGCTGGAGGCTGGCGAAATTCCGTGTTCGCCGTGGGAAGGTGTCGACTTGCGGTCGGCCTTGGCCATCGCCGAGGCGGCGGGTGCAGAAGCAGTGCTGCTGTCCACGCTCGATATGGCGAGCGCGCGAGCGTCGAGCCTGAGACCCGGAACGCCGGAGCCGTTTGCATTTGCGCCGTTCGTCGAGGGTTATACGCGTCCGCGGGTTTGGCGGAGACAGCCGCCGGATGAGGACGGCGCGCCTCTCGAACTCTTTCCCTATGCCCTTCACTGCCGCAGTTATGCCGGCGCTGGGATGGCGCGTGCCCTGCTCCAGCGCATTGCCAATCTCGTGACGTGGCAGGAAAACCACAGGTACGGAGATGGCTTCTACGCCGATTATCTGGTGGAGCGCCTGTCCGACGTGGCGGCGTCGCGCGACCAGTTCCTGGCACGCCTCTAGGCCGACGCCAGTCTCATCTGCGCTATGACGCGCCGCTAAAGAAATCGATCAAGAGCTTGATGTTCAACCCGGCGATGGTCACCGCGATCAATCCGGCGAAAACGATCAGCCATCGCGGTGCAACGAGCTCACCCATCTTGGCTTTGTCGGCGGTGAACATCACGAGCGGGAACACGGCGAAGGAGAGCTGAAGGCTGAGCACGACTTGCGTCAGGATGAGCAGCTTGGCCGTTCCACTGTCGCCGAACCAGATCGTGACGATGGCCGCAGGCACGATCGCGACGGCACGCGTGATGAGCCGGCGCAGCCAGGGCGGCAGCCTGATGTTGAGGAAGCCCTCCATCACAATCTGGCCGGCCAGCGTTGCGGTGACCGTCGAGTTGATGCCGCAGCACAGGAGTGCGATACCGAACAGCGTCGGGGCGATGGCGAGGCCGAGCAGCGGTGCCAGCAGGGAATGCGCCTCGCCCAGCTCCGCGACGTCCACGCGACCGATCTTGTGGAAGGTGGCGGCCGCCAGGATCAGGATCGAGGCGTTCACGAGCAGGGCGAACATCAGCGCGACGGTGGAGTCGATGGTCGCGAATTTCAGCGCCTGGCGCTTCTCCTGCGGGCTGTCGCCGTAGGCGCGCGTCTGCACGATCCCTGAGTGCAGGTACAAATTATGCGGCATCACGGTGGCCCCAAGGATGCCGAGCGCCAGGTAGAGCATCTCCGGATTGGTCACGATCTCGGTCGTCGGCGCGAAGCCTTTGATGACCGCGCCCCAGTCGGGATCGGCAAGCGCGATCTGGATCGCGAAGCAGACGGCGATGACGCCGAGCAACGTGATGATCAGCGCTTCGATCCAGCGGAAGCCGAGCCGCTGCAAGTACAGGATCAGGAAGACGTCGAGGGCGGTGATGATCACGCCGATCTCGAGCGGAATGCCGAAAATGAGATTCAGGCCGATGGCGGTGCCGATCACCTCGGCGATGTCGGTGGCGATGATGGCGACTTCGGCCAGGAACCACAGCACCATGGCGACGGGCTTGGGGAAGGCGTCGCGGCAGGCCTGGGCGAGATCGCGGCCGGAGGCGATGGCCAGGCGCGCGCACAGCGACTGCAGCACGATGGCCATGATGTTGGAGACAAGCGCGACGACGAGCAGCGTGTAGCCGAACTTGGAGCCGCCGGCGAGCGAGGTGGCCCAGTTGCCGGGGTCCATGTAGCCCACGGCCACGAGGTAGCCCGGCCCCACAAAAGCAGCCGCCTTGCGCCAGGACGCGCCTGTGGCCCGCACGGGGATCGTCTTGTGCACGTCGGAAAGCGAGGCTTCGCCGCGGTCCCGGCGCCAGCCGCCGGGCTGGTCTACAACACGTGCATCCATGGAGTGGCCTTCAATCGCAGTTGCAAATCATTTGCAATAAAAGCACCGAGGGAGGGGAAAGGCAAGGGGCTAGCACGCATTAGGTGGAAAACCGGCTGGTCTACGGCAGGGCCCCCGGTCGTGAACCCATAAACGTGCCTGGGAACGATGCAGATCGAGAAATTCGCTTCATGATGTGCGGCAAATGCCGGCGAATTTCTCGATCATCACACTAGCCCAACAGCTACCGGCGCCGACCGGCCAGGAACGAGGCGATCGCCATGCCTTGAACGAGGCCAGCCGTAGCGAACACATAAGGTGCGGCTCCCGGCGGCGCTGCGTCCAACTGCGGGGCGAATTCCCGGATCAATCCGAACGTCGCGGGGGCGAACGCGTACGCGGCCTGCGCTATTCCGACAACGAGAGCGACGGTGCGCGTGACGTCGTCCTTGACGAACTCCACTTGTGCAATCAGCGGCGGCAGCGAGGTCGCATTTCCGAAACCCAGGCCAAACAGGACCACGCCCGCGAGCAGCAGGGCGACCGAGTCGCCGGCCGCCAGATAAAACATTGCTGAGCCCAGCAATTGGGCTGCATAGCCAGCGCACGCCACAAGCCGCCGATCTGCCCCGATCGGCATGATCCAGCCGAGCAAAGTTCGTCCAGCTATAGCCATGGCCGTGATCAAGGCCATCGCGAATCCTGCCATCTGCGCTCCGAGCGCAGGCGCCAGCAACGAGTAGAGATGCGCGATCAATCCGATCTGTGCGAACAATCCGAACGCCATGGCGGCCGACAGCGTGACGAACCGCCAATCCAGCCAGAGCTGACGGCCGGGCAATGGTTTTGCGTACACCGACGTGATGGACCTTGGCGGATCGCCCGGTGCATCGCCGTCCGGCGCAAGCCCCATCTGCTCGGGAGTTCGGACAAAATACCGGCCTGCGAGGATCCAGACGGCGAGGATCATCGTGCCTGCGATAGCCATCGCCGCATTGGCAAATCCCAGCGCCGCGATGGTCGCAACCCAAAGCGGCGAGAAGATCACGCCACCAATGCTGCCGCCGTTGTAGGCCATGCCGAGGGCCGATGGGCGCTTGCGAACGAACCATGGCGCGACGATCGCATTCAGCGCGGCCGCGCTCATGCCGCCCCATCCAGCGCCAGTGAGCAGGCTTGCAGCAAACATGTGCCATGGTTCGCGAGAAGTCGCCCAGATGATCAGGCCCGCCGCCATCGAGATCGAGCAGGCTCTAGTGACCTTCGCTGCACCGAACCGGCGATGCAGCGCCGCCATGTTGGCGCCGGAATACGCGCCAACGAGGAAATGAACGGTCACGGCCGTGGCGATCAGCGCGATGGGCCACCCGCGCGATTCGTTCAGAACCTTCAGGAAAACGGGAGGACCATAGAACCCTAGTCCCCAGCCGAAGACGGCCAATACGAATGTGGCGGAAACCACCCGCCAACCCTCGAACGTCGCCTGCTTCGCCTGCGTTGCCATCTCTCACCTCGGGGGCTTGTCGAATTTCCCGGCAAGGTGGCATGGGGGAGGGCGAGAAGCTTCGGCGATGGTCGAAGCGTCGTGCGGCGTAGATCGCCAGAACAGCCACTCGCTTTACGCGCGTTGCGGTATGAATTCACGGGCCACGCCCTAGGCCATGTATCCCGTCATCAGAGGTCGCGCCCAGTCCTCGCGGCCGCGCCGCAAGGCGGAGGCTGCGGCCTTATCCCAGTCGTAGACGACGGCGCGAAACGTGAAATGCCAGCTGTCGCCGGAGCGGTCCATGACGAGATAGCGGGCGTGCGGGCTGCCGGCCTCGATCGTGTGCCCGGTGGGCACGTCCCACCCGTATCCGGGCAGGCCGACGCTGCCGGGATTGGCGACGAACTTGCCGTGCGACAAACGAAACAGCCGCGCGATGTGCGTATGGCCGCACAGAACGACATTGCTGGGTGCAGTCGCCGTTGCGGCGGCGAGATCATCTTTGCGTGCCGGGTGTACGCTGCCGTCATCCGCCACGCGTTCGGTCAGGTAAGCCATGTCGCTCGCGGGCGTGCCGTGGCAGAGGAAGAGATCGCCGGCCGCCGTCAGCGTGGCTGGAAACGACCGCAGCCATGCACGATGCTTTTCGCCGATCTCTTCCGCGGCGATGCGATCGGATTGGCCGAGATCGGCGGGCGGAGTCTGTGCAACCACACGATCGTGGTTGCCGCGGATCGTGGTCCAATTGAGGTCCATGAGAAGATCGGCGGTCTCGCGCGGCTGAAGCGGCCCGGATAGGCAGTCGCCGAGGTTGAGGACGAGATCAGGCGCCTGCTGGCGGATATCGGCAACGACGGCCTGGAGCGCGCCAAGATTGCCATGGATATCGGCGACGATTGCAACGCGCATCGCCGTTACGCCTCGCCGAAGACGCGGCGGAAGATCGTGTCGACGTGCTGGGTGTGGTAGCCGAGGTCGAACAAGGGCTCAAGCTCGGCGGCCGAGAGAATGGCGGACACGTCTTTGTCGGCCTTGAGCAGGGTGAGGAAGTCGCCCTCGCCGCGCCAGACCGGCATGGCGTTGCGCTGAACCAGCGTATAGGCCTGCTCACGCGAGGCGCCCTTCTGCGTCAGCGCCAGCAGAATGCGCTGCGAGTGGATGAGGCCGCCTAGGCGATCCAGATTCTTCTTCATGTTGTCGGGATAGATCACCAGCTTCTCGACGACGCCGGCGATGCGATTGAGGGCGAAATCGAGCGTGACGGTGGCGTCAGGACCGATCATGCGCTCGGCGGAGGAATGCGAGATGTCGCGCTCGTGCCACAGCGCGACGTTCTCCATGGCCGGCAGCGCATAGGCGCGCACCATGCGGGCGAGGCCGGTGACGTTCTCCGTCAGCACGGGATTGCGCTTGTGGGGCATGGCGGAGGACCCCTTCTGCCCCTCGGAGAAGAATTCCTCCGCCTCGAGAACCTCGGTGCGCTGGAGGTGGCGGAATTCGATGGCCAGCCGCTCGATCGAGGAGGCGATGACGCCGAGCGTGGCGAAATACATCGCATGCCGGTCGCGGGGGATGACTTGCGTGGAGATCGGCTCGGGTACGAGGCCCAATTTTTCGGCGACGTAGTCCTCGATGCGCGGATCGATGTTGGCGAACGTCCCTACCGCGCCGGATATGGCGCACGTCGCGACCTCCTTGCGGGCGAGCTGCATGCGGTCCTTGGCGCGCGTGAATTCGGCGTAGGCCTGGGCGAGCTTGATGCCGAAGGTCGTCGGCTCGGCGTGGATGCCGTGACTGCGGCCGATGGTGACGGTCGACTTGTGCTCGAAGGCGCGCGTCTTGAGGGCGGCCAGCAGACGGTCGAGATCGGCGATGAGCAGATCGGCGGCGCGGACGAGCTGGACGTTGAAGCAGGTGTCGAGCACGTCGGACGATGTCATGCCCTGATGCACGAAGCGCGCCTCGGGGCCGACGTGCTCGGCGAGATGGGTGAGGAAGGCGATGACGTCGTGCTTGGTCGTGCGCTCGATCTCGTCGATGCGGGCCACATCGAACGTCGCTTTGCTGCCGCGATCCCAGATAACCTTTGCGGACTCTTTCGGAATCATGCCGATTTCGGCCATGGCGGACGCCGCGTGAGCTTCGATCTCGAACCAGATGCGAAAGCGCGTTTCCGGTTCCCAGATCTTCGCCATCTCGGGGCGTGTATAACGGGGGATCATGTCGGTTCGCCTCGATCGAAATCAGGCTGTGAGGCCTACCAGACGCGCATCCGCTCTTCAATGACTGACCGGGGATCGCGAACAGCGTAAATAGGGCCCAGAGACCGTTAAATTGCAGCATCTGAGGATTTGGCCATGGTTTCGCAGCCGGCCACCCGCGAGGTGACCAACCAGAGCCCGTCATTCGAGGGCATAAACCTGTTCACGACGGACAGGGCCTTGCGTGAGGCCGTCGTGCGCGAGGGCGGTGAGCGCGCCATTGAAAGTTTGACCGGATTTGGTGCGCGTTGCGGAAGCGTGGAGGCGGCCGAGCATAGCCGGCTCGCAAACGCCTTCCCGCCGCAGCTCAGAACATTCGACCGGCAGGGCCGGCGGCTCGACATGGTCGAATTCCACCCCTCCTACCACGCGCTCATGACCATGAGTTGCGCGGAGGGACTGCATGCGAAGGTGCACGAACACCTGCTGCAGAATGGCGCGAGCCCGCCGGGCATCAACGTGACGCGGGCGGCCGGATTCTACATGGCTGCCCAGATGGAAGCGGGACACTGCTGCCCGATCACAATGACCAACGCGTGCGTTCCCGCGCTGATGCAGCAATCCGATCTCG
>JBKKCB010000041.1:0-4031 GCA_046713545.1 Hyphomicrobiaceae bacterium
CCGCATGGGTATCGGCGGACGAGGCGAGGTCGACGGTGATGTGGTCCTCGGGCCCTGCGTCCCACGGGCAGTCCTCGGGGAACGGATGCCTGGAACAGGTGATGACGCGCCAGCCGGCGGTGGAGAAGCGCTTGACCGTGGCGTGACCGATGCCGCGCGAGGCGCCGGTGAGGATCAGCGTCTTCCTTTCCGCGTTGGGTGTGATCGACATCGACTGATGCTCGCAAGAGTTCGGGGCGCGGAGCCTACCACGTTCCCGCGCTGCACCATAACGCAGCGGCATAGCCCAGGATGCATCGCAGACCACCGCCACGCGCGGAAGGGCGGCTCATGGATACAGCCGGTCCTTGACCCAGGTTTCCTCGGGACTGCGGCGCCGGAAGACGACGCGGTCGTGCAGGCGAAACGGCCGGTCGTGCCAGAACTCGATCTCAAGCGGGGTGATCCGGAACCCCGACCAGTACGGCGGCCGGGGAATGTCGCCGATCGGGTGCCGGGCCGTAAACAGCGCCACCGCCTTCTCGAGCGCAAACCGGCTCTCCAGCGGCCGCGACTGCTGCGAGGCCCACGCCCCGATCCGGCTGCCACGGGCCCGCGACGCGAAATAGGCGTCCGCCTCGGCATCGCTGACGGGCATCGCGGTTCCGCGCACGCGGATCTGCCGGCGCAGGCTTTTCCAATGGAAGCACAGCGCCGCCTTGCCCTGGCCCAGGACCTCCCGGCCCTTGGCGCTTTCGCAATTGGTGTAGAACACGAAGCCGCGGTCGATCCGTCCGGGGCCGTCGAGCCCCTTGAGAAGAACCATGCGCACATTGGGCAACCCGTCCCCATCGACGGTCGCCAGGGCCATGGCTTCCGGATCGTTAAGCTCGGCCGTCCTGGCCTCGGCGAACCAGGTCTCGAACAGGGCGAAGGGCTCAGCCGTGCCCGTGAAGTCGGGGGCCTGGGCACCTGTGTCGTAGGCAGATTTTGTCTCGTCGGCCATCGAACCACCTGTGTGGAGGGGCAGCGTCTCAATCCCCCTTTAACCGGACTGGTGCATGATTTCCGGCGGCCCCATGCGTATCGGGGTGGTGGCGTCAGTAGCAGGCACATGTCCTTTCCGTCCATGCCCTTCTTGCGTACCGGGCTTCCGCCCGCCTGGCTTCTGGCGATCGGGTTCGGCCTCATCCTCGCGCTGACGGCCCCCCAGTCCATCCGCGCCGGCGAAACGCGGCCGGCTGAAAGCCTTTGGCTCCTTCCTGACCAATCGGTGGTGCGTCCCGTTCTTGATGCCTCTGACGAGATCGCCACGCTCGAAGCCGTGCACTTCGCATTGTCGCAGATCGGCGACGGATCGTCGTACGTCTGGCATCGCCGCAACGGGCGGCTGAGCGGCATCGTGCATCCGACCGCATCGTTCAAGGACAGAACCGGCAAAGTCTGCCGGCATCTCGTGCTCGAGCTGTCATCGGGAGATTTCGCCCGGCGCACCGAGGGGATCGCCTGCCGGCTCCATACGGGCGTGTGGCAGCTCGAAGGCTGACGGCCTGTCGGGCGTCATTTGAGTTGTATCCGGCACGCCACGTAACACCCTCACCCTTCGAGGGAGAGGGGAAAGTGGAGCGCAATCAAAGCAATTGCCCATGGATATGGCATGCGCAAAGGCTCAGCGGGATTGCATAAACGCGCGCCGCGTCAGCGCATGACTCGGGCACTGGAAACCTGCTATCTGCTGATCGGTTGGTCCAAAAGAGAGCGGGGATAGATCGTGACAGGCTGGCTTTGGGCCATCTTCACCGTGACGGCCGCTGGGAGCCAGACTCTCAGAAACGCCATGCAGAAGGAGCTAACCGCGACGCTCGGCACGGTGGGCGCCACGCATGTTCGATTTCTCTATGGGTTGCCATTCGCCGCGCTTTTTCTTCTGGCGATTGTACTGGTCACCGGGCAACCCCTGCCGTCGCTCAACACGCCGATGCTGGCATGGACAGCCATGGGGGCGCTGACCCAGATCGGCGGCACCGCGCTGCTGCTGGCGGCCATGCAACAGCGTTCGTTCGTCGTCACGACGGCCCTCTCCAAGACCGAACCGGTACAGGTCGCGGTGTTCGGCCTCGCATTCCTCGGCGATCAAATCACCATCGGCATCGCCATTGCCATTCTCGTCGCGACGATCGGCGTGGTGGTGATGTCGTGGCCCAAGCGCGCGTCCAGCGAGACACTTTCCCTGCAAGGCGCTTTGCTGGGCATCGCTTCAGGCGCGCTCTTCGGTCTGGCTGCCATAGGCTATCGCGGCGGCGTCCTCAACGCCGGTGCTGCAAATTTCGTCGTCGGCGCTTCGACGACGCTGGTCGTCGGACTCGTCTTCCAGGTGGCGCTCCTGACAAGCTACCTGCTCTGGCGTGACAGGCAGACCCTTACTGCCCTCTTTCAGGCGTGGCGGCCCTCCATGACCGCGGGCTTCCTGGGGGCATTCGCCTCCCAGATGTGGTTTCTTGCCTTAGCGATCGAAACCGCGGCCAAGGTGCGTACCCTGGCCCTGGTGGAAATCCTGTTCGCGCAAATGCTGTCGCGCAGCGCTTTTCAACAGGGGCTCGTGTCGCGGGAGGCGCTGGGGATCGGGCTGATCGTCGCCGGCGTCATCCTGCTGTTGAATACCTGACGCCCGGCGGGTGGTTGCGTGGGACGGCCGACGTGGCGAGCCATTATCGACGGATTGCAAAAGGCTCGTTCGGCGTTGATTTTGTAGCGGAATTCAAAACAATCTTGGGAGCGGAGAGGCACGGAAAATGTGCCCTTTGATACCAAGTCCCGCCGCGAGGTGAGTTGGACCTGCCGCAGCATTTGTGTAGGATCATCGGGACAAAATCCCACCGTGAGGCAAACCAAGAGATGGCAGACGTGAGTGGCGACGCTGCAGTTCCGGCCGGAACCCTCATGCGGGGCAAGCGGGGCCTCGTCATGGGCGTCGCCAACAACCGGTCGATCGCGTGGGGCATCGCCAGGGCGTGTGCGGCGCAAGGGGCAGAGGTGGCGTTCACGTACCAGGGCGATGCTCTGAAGAAGCGCGTCGAGCCGCTGGCCGCCGAACTCGGCTCCAAGATCGTTCTGCCGTGCGACGTGACGGATGCCCCCTCGATGGACGCCGTGTTTGCCGCGCTCGCAAAATCGTGGGGCAAGTTGGATTTTCTCGTGCACGCCATCGCCTTTGCCGACAAGGCGGAGCTGGACGGGCGCTACGTCGACACGAGCGAGAAGAACTTCACGCAGTCGATGCTGATCTCCTGCTACTCGTTCACGGCGCTGGCACAGCGAGCCGAGAAACTGATGACGGACGGCGGCTCGATGCTGACACTGACGTACTACGGCGCCGAGAAGGTGATGCCGCACTACAACGTGATGGGCGTGGCCAAGGCGGCGCTGGAAGCCAGCGTGCGCTACCTGGCCGCCGACCTCGGCAAGAAGAATATCCGCGTCAACGCCATCTCGGCCGGCCCCATCAAGACGCTCGCGGCTTCGGGCATCTCCGACTTCCGCTATATTCTGCGCTGGAACGAGTACAATTCGGCGCTGCGGCGGACGGTGACGATCGAGGAAGTCGGCGCGTCAGGCCTGTATCTTTTGTCGGGTCTGGGCCGTGCGGTGACGGGCGAAATCCATCACGTCGACGCCGGCTATCACATCCAGGGCATGAAGAACGAGGAAGCGCCGGATATTTCCGTCGTGAAGGATGCGGGGTGAGGTGAGATGGCCAGGTGGTGAGATGGCCAGATGGCGCTTATCTCACGATCTGACCACCTCGCCATCTCACCCCTTTTTCTTTGCCTTGCTCTCAAAAAACGTCTTGATCGCCGCTTGGGGTTCGCCGGTCTGGTAGGCTTGGGCGAGCGCGTCGATCCCGGCCCAGATCCCCTCCTCCACCGAGACGCGCTCCCAGGGGTTCATGAGGGCTTTCTGGTTGCGGCTGGCTTCGGGCGTGGTGCGGCAGATGACGTCGAGCCAGTGCGCGACGGCCGCATCGAGGCCGGACGCCGGCACCAGCTTCTGGA
>JBKKCB010000042.1:0-8187 GCA_046713545.1 Hyphomicrobiaceae bacterium
CTAAACGGGGTTCTCGGGCGAACTCCAGAAACATCTTGAGGGAGGATTGGATGGCGAGCGTCGGTTTCATCGGCGTCGGCAATATGGGAAGCCTGATGGCGCGCAATCTCATTCGCGCCGGACACAGCCTGAAAGTCTACGACCTCTCAGAGGAGGCCGTGAATTTCGTCACGCAGTCCGGTGCCAAGGCCGCCGCATCCATCAAGGAGGCCGTGACCGACGTCGACTTCGTCGTGACGATGCTTCCCGTGGGCGAGAATGTCCGATCCGTTTTCATCGACGCAGGTGTTCTTGGCGCGGCCAAGCCCGGCGCGGTTCTCATCGATAGCTCAACCATCGACGTCGAAACGGCGCGTGCTGTTCATGCGGCTGCAAAAGCAGCCGGTTACGCAATGCTGGACGCGCCCGTCTCCGGCGGTGTGACCGGCGCGGATGCAGCAACCCTCACCTTCATGTGTGGCGGTGACAAAGCCGTATTCGAGAAGGCCCGGCCGCTGCTCCAGGGCATGGGCAAGAACATCGTGCATTGCGGCGGCCCGGGGTTCGGGCAGGTGACCAAGATCTGCAACAATATGGTGGCCGGCATCAATGTCCTCGCCATCTGCGAGGCGTTCGTCATGGGCGAGAAGTTGGGCGTCGACCGCAATGTGCTGTTCGACGTGCTGTCCACGTCGACCGCGAGCTCGGTGATGCTGACGAAGTCCTGCCCGTTGCCGGGGCCCATCCCATCGTCGCCGTCGAGCAACGGCTTCAAGCCCGGATTTGCCGCCAAGCTGATGTTGAAGGATTTGCGCCTGTCGCAGGCGGCGGCACAGACCGCCGGTAGCCCGACGCCGCTCGGCGCGGCCGCGACGGCAGCGTTTGCAATGCACGTAGCCAAAGGCTTCGGCGATCTGGACACAAGCAGCATCGTCAAACTCATCAAGCCTGATATATAGGCATGATAAGCGCCTACAACTCATGCGCCTGTTGCCGTAGGGCGAGGGCTGTCACGATTGACGGGACATAATGCGCGTTGTGTCGAAGCCGGGCAGCTCGAATATGGCGGATCTGCTGCAGCGGGTGGCGGCCAAGGACCGCGTGGCGTTCACGAAGCTATACGACGCGACGTCCTCGAAACTTCTGGGGGTCGTCCTCCGTATTCTCTCGAGAAGGAGTGTTTCAGAGGAGGTCCTGCAGGAGGTCTACGTGAAGGTCTGGGAACGAGCGTCGGATTACAACCCAACCAAGGGCTCCCCAATGGCCTGGATGGCGACCATTGCGCGCAACAGGGCGCTCGACGAGGTGCGGCGCAAGACCCCTCAATCCATGGAGGACACCCCCGAAGCGCTCGACGTCGTGTCCGACACTCAGGATCAGCTTAGCCAAATGGAGCACGGCGAAGACCTGCACAAGCTCTTGAGGTGCCTCGACCGGCTCGAAGGCAACCGTCGCGAGATCGTGGTTCTGGCCTACTGCCATGGCCTGAGCCGCGAGGATCTGAGCCGGCGTTTTGCGACTCCGGTCCCGACCATCAAGACCTGGCTGCACCGAAGCCTCGCGCAACTGCGGAATTGTCTCAGCTAATGAGCGATCAGGAAGACATCGACGCATTGGCGGCGGAATACGTCCTGGGAACGCTCAGTTCATCGGAACGGACGACGGTCAGCGCCCGCAGGCAGCGCGAGCGGGATTTGGATGCCGCTATTGAAGCGTGGGAAATGCGGTTGGTCCCGCTCGTGGAAACCATTCCGCCTGTCACGCCCTCGCCGGGTTTACTGTCAGGTATCGAAGCTCGGATTGCCAGGACTGCCGACAGCACGGTCATCGATCTGCAGCGCCGCGTCGTCCGTTGGCGCCGGTTGGCTGTCGCGGCTTCGGCGGTTGCTGCGTGTATGGTCGTTGCTTTTGGCCTGCGCGAGTTCATGCGAGCGCCCCAGCCAGTGAGTTATGTTGGCGTCTTTCAGAAAGACGATGCCTCGCCTGCGTTTCTGCTGACGGTCGACCTCGAAACCAGGGTCTTGTCCATCCGTGTGGTTGCGGCTGAGCGGCCTACAGATAAGACCTATCAGCTATGGATTGCATCGGAGCAGTCCGGCGGCGTGCCCCAGTCGTTGGGATTGATCGAGGATCCGACGCAGGTCACGCGGGCTGTGCTCACGTCATATGATCCTGCGATCGTGCAGCGGGCGACATTTGGCGTCAGCCTCGAGCCCATGGGCGGCTCGCCGACCGGCCGGCCGACCGGACCCGCGCTGCACGCCAAGCTGATCCCCGCACCGCGTTAAAATCACTTCTCAACAATTCGTGATGAGACGGCCACCGAAACTTCGGCAGGTGCCGCTCCGTATCTCCATTGCCCGAGCGGGCGCGATCCAACCGACGCAATCTCATCGCAACCTTTGGAGAAAACCATGAACCCCAGACTGACCCTACGTTCGATGTTGCTGGCGACGGCCGCGGCCGCTGCTTTCGGCCTCAGCGCAAGTGCCGCGGGAGCCGCTACAGTGGCCGGCCTGGTCGACGGCGCGACACTCGTTTGGATCGATACGGGATCCATGAAGGTCACCAAGTCGGTGAAAATCCAAGGCGCCTCCCTGGTCGGGATCGACGTGCGTCCGGCCGACAAGCAGCTCTACGGTGTCACCGCTGACGGCAAGATCGTCACCATCGACGCCGCCACAGGCAAGATCACCGAGAAAAGCCAGATCTCTGAGAAGATGCCGGCGAGCGGGCCGATTTCTGTCGACTTCAACCCCATGGCAGATCGCCTGCGCATCATCGGCGCTGATGGAACGAGCCTCCGTATCAATGTCGACGACGGCAAGGCGACTGTTGACGGCAGCCTCAAGTACGCGGATGGCGATGCCAACAAGGGCAAGACGCCCAAGGCAGCGGCAGCCGCCTACACCAACAGCGTCGCAGGAACGAAGGAAACTGCACTGTACGACATCGATATGGCGAACGGCGTTCTCGTCAAGCAGGCGCCTCCGAATGACGGCATCCTCAACACGGTCGGCGCGCTCGGCGTAAAGATCGATGGCGGAGCCGCATTTGACATTGTTTCCGACGGCAATGGCGGCAATTCCGCCTGGCTGGTGTCGGGCGACCGCCTCTATTCCGTCGACCTCGCCAAAGGGACGGCGAAATCGGCCGGCACGATCGGCGGTCTGAAGGGCAAGGTGATGGACATTGCGGTGATGCCGGCGATGTAAGCAGCGGGGTGAGGCCGGTCGCTGCTCCAGCGCCGGCCTCTTCTTCCTCATATATTTTTGCCGCATTGACCACGGCTCTAACCCGTCCATATTTAGTGCTGCCGCTTCGCGCGAGGACGACCTCGCGTTCCATGAGTGCCCCGGCGAGGACGGCCTCGCCAATGGAGGTCTCTCATGGCTTGGACACTTCTCATTATCGCCGGGATATTGGAAATCGGCTGGGCCGTGGGCCTCAAGTACACGGACGGCTTTTCTCGTTTATGGCCATCGGTCTGGACCATCTCGGCCATGGTCGTGAGCATGTATCTCCTGGCCTTGGCGGCTCGCACGCTTCCCATCGGTACGGCCTACGCCGTGTGGGTTGGCATCGGGGCCGTGGGCACCGCCATTTTGGGCATGTATCTCTTCGCCGAGCCGCGGGATTTTGCGCGCGTGGCCTGTATCGCTCTGATCGTCGCTGGTGTGGTCGGGCTCAAGGTCCTGCCCTAATCTATGCGGATCATGTGATTGTCCCAGGCAACGTCTTCGCGCGATGCGGTTGACGTCACGTCGTCTGGCCCTGAAGCACTTCGTGACCACCTTCTGATGTCTCCGGATCCCGACGTCAGCAGGAAGCTTGCGCCCGCGTGGCGAGGGGCGACGCCGCACACGTCGGCAAGCCGTGTCTGAGTGATAATGCGCCGGGCGCCCGCATCGATAATCAACGCCAGACCACCCCGCGGCGATGTAGCCGCGATAAACTCGCCTGCCGCATCCGCCGAGACCGATCCGATGTAGTTCAGCATCACACGATAAGTCTGGTCAGGGGCTTCTATGAGACGCAATGCCTCGCCGCGACGGTGACAGCCGACCAGCGCGGGATGCTCCGTCGCGGGTCCTTCGTACTGACAGCCAAAAAAAATGTCATCGCTACGCGCAAGAGCGAGATGCCGGATCGACAGCTTGTGCAGAGATGACGGCAGCTTGTGCACTTCGAGGACATCGCCCGTCGCAACGTCGATGTAGGCCAGTGACGGGTCCATTCCCGCCACATTGAGATTGTCGCGGTCGCTCGATGGATGGGTCTCGATCCCGCCATTGGCGACAACCAGCGTACGGCCGTCGCCGAGGATGCACATGTCATGCGGTTCCAGGCCGCCCGAATCGAATTCGCCGATCTGCCGGTATCCCGCGGTGGCGTCGCGGATACCAATGACGCCGCGCGCGGCGTCGAAGTCATTCTCGGACGTGTATAAAAGGCGGCCATCAGGCGAGAATGCGCCGTGCCCGTAGAAGTGGCGGTCAGCGCTGGTCCGGAATTCCAGCGGCGCTGCCGATCCATCCAGCCGGAATGCGACGGCGAATGTGCCCGGCCGCCGTGCGAAGACCACACATTCGTTCGTGCCCGGTCGCTGTACCAGGTCATGGCCGCGGCCCGGAAGCACCACGCGATGCCCCAACCCGCAGCCTTCTGCATACGCGACCGCCGCATACGATCCCTCTTGTTCGCGGCAGGCCGCGACGAACAGGCTTTGCTGGCACGTTTGCGCCTGCCCGAGGCCCGGGCCAAGGGCGGCGAGCCCGCCGCCGATCAGAAAGCTTCGCCGATCAATCGCCATCGAGCGCATTGAATCCTATCGAGAGGCCGGCTTCCTCGGCGAGATACGCGGCGCCGGTATCGAATGCGTTCTTCAAAGGGTAACCCACAAGAATGAGCTGATTGCGCGCGGCTGCGTCGTGGAACGGTTTTTTCGAGAGTGCCATGGCTTTACGAACTGAGGATATCGCAGTTTCGAACTCGGCTACGGTGGCCTGCATCACGCTGTGGGGGGGTGCACCTGCCGTGGGACGTTCGGCCAGACCGGCATCCAGCAGGAGTGCTCGCAAACCTTCAATGTTGGCAATGGCCAGTGCCAGCGCCTGACCGCTGTTGGGCACGGCAGGCTCCAGGGGCCGGACATTGCGATCCTTGAGCCCGAGCGGCCCGCCCAGTCTGACATTCCGCAACTGCCTCAAGCCTGTCAGGTACGCTTGGCCAATTGCTTGCGTCGTCTCCTTGGCGGACAGATAGGCCGGATTGTCGGGGGCTGGATTGAGCCAGCGCGCGGCGAACCCATCAGGAGTCGACCAGGCTTCCAGCGTCTCTCTCGCGATCCTGGCAATATTTTCGGCCACGGAGCGCGCGTAGCTGCAACGGAAAGCTCCGTCCGGCGCAGACCTCGCGAGATTTTCGCCACCTGCAGAAAACAGCAGAACATCGAGCGCGTTGAAACCTTGAATAGCGACGCTTTTCTCCGCCAGGGTGTTGGCCGTCAGCACATCCTTGTCCTGGTGCGACAGCACCCGTTCGATCTGCCGGCGGGCAATGCCGCGTGGATCGGGCCAGAACATCAGGCCGGCATAGCGGTTCTGGTCCATGATGGGTCCGAAGCGAATGTGCTCGATCCGTCCCCACGCTTGCAGCGCGTCGCCGAAGGCATTGCGGGCTGTTGCCAGGGCTTGATCATCTGCCGCGGTGCACAGCGCTTTGATCGCCGCGTCCTGCTTGTCGGCCACCACGGAAAACTGCCGGTACCCTGGAACAATGTGCTGCTCCAGCGCCCGCCGTGCGAGACCTTCATGATCGAAAGCGAGTGCCGACATGGCCTGTGCGGCGCAGATCACGGCGGTGACGATACTCGACAAGGCGAAGCGCCGGTGCCTGGCGATGGCTGGCATGCGCGTGCTCATCGTGCCCTCGGTCGCTACAACGATTTCAGGAACGCCAGGAGCGCTCCACGATCGTGTTTGCCCAATGCAGCATACCCGTCGCGGGCGGCAGCGGCTTCGCCCCCATGCCACAGAACGGCTTCCTCCAGGCTGCGGGCCCGGCCATCGTGCAGGAACAGCGTATGACCGCTGACGACGTCGGTCAGTCCGATACCCCAGAGTGGCGGCGTGCGCCACTCGCGCCTATCGGCTGCACCTTCCGGGCGGTGGTCGGCAAGATCCTCGCCCATGTCGTGCAGCAGGAGGTCGGTGTATGGCCAGATTTTCTGCCCGCTCAGGTGCGGCTGGTTGGGAACGGTGCCGGTCGTGTAGGGACCGCGATGGCAGCCGGCGCAGTTCAGAGATTGGAATAGAGCCTTGCCGTGCAGCACGAATGCATCGTCGTGCTTGCGGCGCACCGGCACGGCCAGGTTCTGTGTGTAGAACGCCACGAGATCGAGGAGTTCGGTGTTGACCTCGAGGTTGCCGTGGCGCGGCGTGTTGCCGTTGGGCGCGTCGAGACAGAACCGCTGCGCGCTGGTGCAATCTCCCGAAGGTCCCACAAATAGGATATTCGAAAGCCCCAGATCGATGGCCATCGCCTCGGCGGCTTGCTGGCGGACCGTCGGGTTGCCGGCCTTCCAGCCGAATCGCCCGAGCATGACCCGGTCATGCTCGCGTGACCACACCTCGTTCGGCCGTCCGGAGATGCCATCGCCATCCGTGTCGTTGGGATCGGCCGCGGCGCGAATCTGCTCCTCCGGAATGCCCTCGAGCAGGCCGAGCCCGATCATTTGCGGTGCGACGCGCGGTGAAAACATGGTCTGCGGATGAAGTGGCCCGTAGCCGAGATTGGCGGCCCGGTATGTCGGCCGCCGCAGTTTCACGACGGTGCCGTCGCGCAGACGTACGAGCTTGTCCTCATAGGTGATCTGCATCTGTCCTTCGGCGTCATGACCGCGAACGCCGTAGTTCTGCAATTGAGCGCCATAGGTCGGTTCAGGGATGAAGGTCGCGCGCCGCTCGGCGAGAAGCTGCGTCTGCGCCGGCGTTTGCGGAGGGATCGACAGTCGCAGGAACATCGACGTAGCGCTGTCCTGCGGCCAGTTGGCCCTTGGCGGATGTCCGCGTCCATCCATCAGATGGCAGTTCTGGCAGCCGCGCGCATTGTACAGTGGGCCGAGCCCATCGGAGGCTTCCGTCGACGAGGGAGCCGACACCCAAAGCTTGCGGAAGATGGCGTTGCCGATCTTGAAGTCGGCCTCTCGTGCCAGGCTCATGCCGGCGGACGAATGGCTGAAGGCATCCCGGTTGGCCGTCTTGAAACTTGTCGCCAGACCGCCGGACAGATGCTCATCGGGATCTGCGACGGCACGCGTCGCCGCCTCGCGACGCTCGTGCGCACCGCCAAACGCCGTCATTGCCGCCCCGGCTATGAGGAACGGCATGACACTGAATACCATTGCCATGCGGAGTGGCGTATCTAACGTCGGCATGCGTTCCTGATCTGGCCTCTCATTCCTGCCGATGGGCTATGGTGTAGCGCGCGGTGCGAAGCACGCTGGGCGATTGCGCTCCGCCGGATAGCTTATTTTTTACGGCCTGAGCCGACCTTCTCGGGTGCGTCCAGGCTGTTCGACTTCTCAAATTGCACCTTCTGAAGGCCCAACGCCGCGACAGCGCGTTCGAACTCTTTGGCCTGCGCGATGAGTGCCTCGATGGCATTCTCAACGATGGCGTTTCCGTCCGCGTTGCCTTCGCCGATCATCTGGTCGTACGCCTCGACGGTTTCGGCGCGCTTGACGATATTGCCGAGGTGCTCGATGGAGAGATCCAGAGCCGTGCGCACGCGCTGGTCCGCGGCACTGTCTTTCTCCTTGACGAGATCTGAGACGCTGGCACCCGACACCACCGAGCCGTCGGTGCGCGCGTAGCGGCCGAGGTAGACGTTGCGCATGCCGATGGCGTCATAGTAGTGCGAATTGTGCGTGTTGTCGGAGAAGCAGTCGTGCTCCTCTTCCGGATCGTGGATCATAAGGCCGAGCTTCATGCGCTCACCCGCAAGCTCGCCGTACGACAGGCTGCCCAAGCCTGTAAAAATGGCGATCAGCGCGGCATTGTCTCCGCCTTTGGTCAATACGGCCCGCGCACTGCCGGCCCTTTTCCATTGATTGGCCATCCACGGCAGATTGTCGATCAGCAGGGCCGTGACGACCCGTAGATACTGCGCGCGCCGGTCGCAATGGCCGCCCGTGCAGGCTTTGAC
>JBKKCB010000043.1:0-6557 GCA_046713545.1 Hyphomicrobiaceae bacterium
CATGTGGCTGATGGTGATGACGCAGCCGGGCTCGCGCGCACGCACGTGAGCGATCAGCGCCCGGGCCGCTTCCGTCGCGATGCCCTGGCCCCAATACGGTTTGCCGACCCAGTAGCCGATTTCATAGGTGCCGGAGACGGATCGCGCGCCGCAGCAGCCGACGAGGGCGCCGTCGCGCTCGATGGCGAACGTGTTTGCGTCATCGACCGCGGCAATGAAGGACTGTGCGTCGGCCAGCGTATAGGGGTGTGGGATGAGGGCGGTCATGCGCGCAACGTCCCAGTCCCCGGCCAGCCGGGTGATTTCGGGCGCGTCGGCCGCCGTCAAAGGGCGCAAACGCAAGTGCGGGGTTCTGATCTCGGTCATCTGGTCGAACTCAAAAACAAAATCAGGGGAGATGGCGCGCCACCTCCCCTGTGCATGTCGTAAACCTGGGGGTCTGGCGTGCGCCGGACCCCTATGCCTGGGCCAGGCTGCCTATTCGGCCGCGTCGAGCTTCGACGGTCGCACGGAAATGAAGACGCGCTCGTTGCGCTTCCTGGCGAACTCGACCTTGCCTTCGACGACGGCAAAGATGGTGTGATCGGTGCCCATGCCGACGCCGGTGCCGGGGTGCCACTGGGTGCCGCGCTGGCGCACCAGAATGTTGCCCGGGATGACGTGCTCGCCGCCGAAGCGCTTCACGCCGAGGCGCCGGCCTGCCGTGTCGCGACCGTTTCTGGACGAGCCGCCTGCTTTTTTGTGTGCCATGACTGCGTATCCTTAGATGCTGCGACCGGTCGCTCAGGCGCCGATGATGTCCTTGATCTTGACCACCGTGTGCTCCTGGCGGTGGCCGCGCTTGCGCCGCGAGTTCTTGCGGCGGCGCTTCTTGAACGCAATGACCTTGTCGCCCCGGCCCTGCTCGACGACCTCGGCGGTGACTTTCGCCCCCGAAACCAGCGGGGCGCCAACCTTGGGATCACCGGAGCCGCCAACCATGAGCACCTCGGTGAACTCCACCGTGGCGCCCGAGTCGCCTGCGATCTTTTCGATGGTGAGAACTTCGTCGGCGGCCACACGGTACTGCTTGCCGCCTGTCTTGATGACAGCGTACATCGTTGAATTCCTTTATGATCCGCGCCCTACGGCGCCACAGGGTACCCCGTGGACTTCGATGGCTCCGGCTGGTGACGGGTGACCCCGGCCAATTGGAGCGAGCCTCGAGCAGCGCATTCTGGGCACAACGGGTGCCTCGATAGGGCCGCTTTATCATCGAGAAGGAGGTTAAAGTCAATCGCCGCCGCGGTTTGGGACCGGGTGGCGGGGGCCAGTGCGGGCGCCGGTGGCGGCCGATCGGCCGCGTGCCCGGTTCTCGGCGGTCGACGCCTTGCCAAGGCGCATCGCGGCGGTTATGGCTTTGCCCGCTCGGCAGACCTGCCATTAGCCGCAATAGCTCAGCCGGTAGAGCACGTCATTCGTAATGACGGGGTCGGGGGTTCGAGTCCCTCTTGCGGCACCAGATTTTTCGCCAATGCTCACAGACGTCGCGTCGAACTAGGTCGTCCTGTCCGCAGCGATAAGTGTCAGAGCAATGCGCCGTATTCTCTGAAGAAATCATAGCACCCTAGCCGCGTGACCGTGGTAGTCGGACTAGTTTCCACCAACGTAGAGTAACCGGGGCCTCCAGTCCTATTTCGCGCCAACTGCCAAAGCGAGTCACGAACGTCTTCGCGAACGGGGTCCGACAGTTCGTATCCGGTCGCAAGAATGCGCCGCATGTGCGTTTCTCTGCCGGGATGAATGAATGCAATGTTCGAAGGGTGGAAGCCAAAGCCTAAGAACACTAGCGTGCTGGCACCGGCTATCGTCCGACGTATCTCTTCAAGGGCATCTTGATCTTCAATCTGCTCATTGAACGTTCTAATTCCCTTAGCTAAGCCGAAAATATCCACACCATACACATCTTCACCAAACTTCACGCCGCGTCCTTTGGCGGTGTCTATGAGTGCTCCAAGGCTTCCGTAAGGTCGCAAGACTTTCAATCTGGTAACCTGTTGGCTCGCCTGCGGATGTGTCAAATGGTAAGCGTGAATAAGCGCATCAGTTAGAAAGTGCTCGATGCATCTGTCGTAGTTGAAACATACGATAGAGATGTTGTCGAAGATGTGCTCAACACGTGACAGCTGCACTCCGTCAAACAACAGATACTCGAATTCCGGGTACCAAGACTCGTCCAGAAGAGCGCGATCAATGCGAGTGCTTTTGCCTTTGGGTTGAAGGTGCGAGTTCTGCTCAGCTCTCAATAAGGAATAGACAATAGCGGCCTTGCCCAACACTTTAACGTACTCATCGTGGTCGTCCCTATCGATGTATCGATCAATTGAACGCGATGACGGGAGGCCTTCAACAATCCGCTTACCCGCTTCAACGTATGCGCTAAGGATTCGATTGTCGCCCGCGTGTCGCGTTAAAATGCGCACGAAATCGTCGTCGCTGTCTCGTCTTTGAACGTCGACGAGTCTTATTATGCGCTGCGCCAACTCGTAGCCCGCAGGGAGACCGGCCTCGGCGCTTGCCCCGGCTCCTATAACGAACACTGTGTTCTTTCGGAACATCGCTCTGCTCCGCCGAATCTTATTCGCTGTTCTGCGAGTCAGCATGAGCAAGGCACGTAAGCAATTGGAACGTCTGTGGAAGACGGGGACAGCCAAAGCGTAACAGGTTGAGGAGGAAAATCTGGTGACTGCCTCGGCAGCGGTGATGGGAAAGCTGCGCTTGGCCCACCCCATGGAACGTACGCTAGCGCACGGAGTTCCCCTGTATTGTACTGCGTGAGATGCGGCAAATGCCGGACGACAGATACAGACTGGGAGAGAGCCTGCGGCTCATAGGTAAAAGCCTAGACCACAAGCTCAGCCCACCGGAACGATCCGAGAGGATTCTCGAGCTCCTGCGGGTGCTCTCCGAGATCGATGTGCCTGCTCGTCGCGTCGACGGCACGAGACCAGACCCCCAACCTGTCCCTTCTAAACGCCGATAAGGGCGCCGGCCGGCCTCGGACAGCAAAGTCGGGCTCGAGCCGGAGACACTTGTCAAGGTCGCGACCAGGCAATAACGCCCAGAATCACCGGGCCTTTTTGGTTTATGCGCGCGGCCACGGCGGTCCCTGTCTGCCGGCAGGGCATCCCACGACCACCTCATAGCCGCCTTGCATTGGCTTTGGGCGTGCACAGAGTTAAGGCATTGCGCGCTATTGCGCCCCGGTTGTTCTTGGCGGAAGATATCGGCAAGCTCGAAAAAATGTACTGATCCGTCGGTTTCATTAAGGTGGAGGGGCGTTATGCGTTTGAGAATGGCCGCAGCCTTGGCTGCGGGGTTTATGTTCACGACTGCGGCGGTGGCGCAGGATTTGCCGAAACAGACTTTCAAGGTCGTCGGCACCTGGTCCAACCTCACCAATTTCCAGGCCAATGAGCAACCTTTCTGGACGAAAGCGTTGCCTGAGGCGTCCAAGGGACAGATAACGGCAAACATCCAGTCTTTGAGTGAGCTCGGTCTCAAGGGCACCGAGATCATCAGACTTGTGAAGCTTGGCCTGTTCGACTTTGCGCATGGGGTGCCGATCTACATCGCCGAGGATGCCAGCGTCGAGGGCATCGACATCGCCGGCGTGGCCAAGACGTTCGACATGGCCCGCAAGACGGTCGACGCCTACGCGCCGATCCTGAACACCGCGTTCGAGAAGAAATACGGCGCGCGCGTGTTGAATTACTACACGTGGCCCTCGCAGATGTTCTACTGCAACTCGGCGATCAAAGGTCTGGCCGACATCAAGGGCAAGAAGGTGCGCGTGCAAGGCACCTCGCAGGCCGATCTCGTCGATGCGCTCGGCGCCACGGGCGTGACAATTCCCTTCGCCGAAGTCGTGCCTGCCCTGCAGCGCGGCACGGTCGATTGCGGCATCACCGGCACCATGCCGGCCTATAAGGCTGGCTGGCACGAGGTGACGTCGCATGTGCTGAAGCTGCCGGTCGGGTTCTCCGTGTCGTTCACCGTCGTCAGTCTGGCCACCTGGGCCAAGCTCGACGAGAAGACCAAGACATTCGTCGAGAGTGCGGTGAAGGGGCAGACCGACCAGTGGTGGAAGACCATCATCGACGAAGACGCGATGGGCTTGAACTGCACGACTGGAACCGGCGAATGTTCGGTCGGCAAGCCGGGCAAGCTCGTCAAGGTCGAGCCAACGCCGGCTGATGCGGCCATCCTCGAGACGGCCATGAAGGACGTCGTGCTCAAGCGCTGGGCCAAGCGTTGCGGCGCCGACGCCAGCTGCATCAGCAATTGGAACGACACGATCGGGAAAGTCGTCGGACTGACCGCGTCCGGATCCTGAGTTCACCTGGGATTTCACAGTCAGAGGTTGTCGGCCGGATGGGGTAGCTCCCATCCGGCGCTGATATAGGTCGCGTGCAGCAGGCATAAGTCGATGCAGGAACCAATCAGATGGCTTGGGGACGTGGCGCGCCTGTGCGCGATCGTCGCCGGTTGGGCTTTGTTGGCTATTTCGGTCGCGACGTGCGTCGAGATCTTTGGCCGCAAGTACTTCGGATTTTCCTTCAAAGGGCTCGACGAGATCGGCGGCTATATGCTGGCCGGGGTGAGTGCATTCGGCTTCGCCTATGCGCTCACCACACGCTCGCATATGCGCGTGACATTGCTCTTTCCCTACATACCAGGCTGGGTCCAGGCCCTTTTGAATGTCATGGCCATGCTGACGCTGGCGGCCGTGGCTGCGTTCTGCGCCTGGCGCGGATGGTTCGAGGTTGTCGAAGCCGTGACGACCGGGAAGCGCTCGAACACGCCGCTGCAGGTGCCGGTGTGGATACCGCAGGCCATCTGGTTTGCCGGCATGGTGCTGTTTGCTGCCGGTGCGATCTTCACCGCTGTGCATGCCGTCTCTCTGCTGTTTCGCGACAACGCCCTGCTCAATCGACTCTATGGTCCCCAATCGCTCGATGAGGAGATTTCGACCGAGATCAGTCACGCGGAGCAGCGCGAAGGCATCGCCGGGGCCAGCCGGCCATGATGGACATTGCCTCTGTCACGATCGGCTTCGTCATCATGCTCGGGGCGATGACGCTTGGCCTGCACATCGCCACCGTCATGTTCGGCGTGGGGTTCCTCGGCGCCGCCCTCTATCTCGGCTGGCCCGGCGTCAACTCGATGGTTGTCGTCTATCTGGGGTCGATGGACGAAGCTGTCCTGCTGCAGTTGCCGCTGTTCATCCTGCTCGGCGAGATCCTCGTGCGCTGCGGTGCAACCGATCGCATGTACCGCTCTCTTTCCGACTGGCTCAATCCCCTTCCGGGCGGCCTGCTGCACACCAACGTGATGTCATCGGCGCTGTTCTCGGCCGTGTCGGGTTCATCGGTCGCGACGGCGGCGACGATCTCCACAGTCGCGCTGCCGTCCTTCAAGAAGAAAAGCTACGACACGCGGCTGGTGCTCGGCTCCATCGCGGCCGGCGGATCGCTGGGCAATCTTATTCCGCCCGGTATTGCGTTCATCATCTACGGCGTTCTCACCAATACGTCCGTGGCGCGTCTCTACGCTGCCGGCATGCTGCCCGGCATCCTGCTCACCGTGATGTTCATGGCGACGATCGTGCTGCTCGCGTGGTGGCGCCCGTCGATTGCCCCGCGCGAGGTCATCACGGACCACCTGGTAGTGCGCCTCAAGCGCCTCGTGGACCTGCTGCCGCCGCTGATCATCTTCGCCATCGTGATGGTCTCGATCTACAGCGGCTGGGCGACCTCGACCGAGGCGGCGGCGCTGGCCGTCATCGTCACGCTGCCGATCGCGGCTTTCTACGGCAAGCTCTCGATTCCCATGCTGCACGACGCGTTCGTGTCGACGGTCAACCTGACAGCGCTCAGCATGCTGATCCTGGCCGGTGCCTTCGCGCTCAATTTCATCCTGGGCCTGCTTGGCGTCACGGCCGCGCTCACCAAGTTCGTCGCCTCGATGGACGTTACGCCACTGCAGCTCATCTACATCCTGTTCGTGTTCTACGTCATTCTGGGCACGTTTTTCGAGACGCTGCCGATGCTGGTGGGCACGCTTCCGCTCGTGCACCCGCTCATCATGGCGGCCGGCATCGATCCCGTCTGGTTCGGCGTGTTCCTCGTTCTGATGTGCGAGATATCGCTGATCAGCCCACCCGTGGGCTTGACGCTTTATGTCATTCAAGCGGTGCGCGGCGAGGGATCGATCGGTGACGTGTTCAAGGGCACCATTCCGTTCTTCATCACGATGCTGGTCATGACGGTGCTGCTGATCCACTTCCACGAGATCGCGCTGTGGCTGCCGCGCTATTTCATGGGGTGATGCGGCGCGCAGGAGCTTGACCTGGAGCATTTTGAGAATGGCTGGCTGCCGCAGTCATGGCCGTGCTCCGCACGAGACACCGGGTCCCGGGTCGCGCGCAGGGAGCCGACACCTCACATGCCGCCCATCGCCTCGACCCGCGCTTGCCCGGGATGACACCGAAGTGAGCATGGCCACACCCCATGTTG
>JBKKCB010000044.1:0-2646 GCA_046713545.1 Hyphomicrobiaceae bacterium
ACAAGAACCAAGCCCTGAAGACGATGCGCGAATACAACGCCGCTGCGCGTGGTCCCGAAGAGGGTTTCGACCCCACCAAGAAGGACGGATTGTCCAGCAGAGGGCTGGCTCTGGAAAAGACCAACTGGGCGCTGCGCATCGATAAGCCGCCCTACTACGCCTACAGCACGACAGGTGGCATCACCTTTACCTTCGGCGGCCTCAAAACGACAGAAGACGCTCAGGTCGTTGGCACTGACTGGCGACCGATCAAGGGGTTATTCTGCTGCGGCGAGATGGTTGGCGGCCTGTTCTACGACAACTACCCGGCCGGCACCGGTCTCGTATCCGGCGCAACGTTCGGGCGGATCGCCGGGCGCAACGCCGCGACCATGATTTGAGAGCTTCAGGTACACGGAGACACGCCATGGCACAGGCTTCTACAACGCACGAGATGCAGCAGGCGGCGGCATCTCCCTCCGAAACCATCGTTCAGAAGCTTGCCGCCAAGGTCTGTTCTTTCGACAAGCGTCAGTTGACAAAGACCTCCATTGCCCAGGCAAAGACCTGCATCCTCGATACGATCGGCGTCACGCTGGCTGGATTGCCGGAGCCGTGCACACAGATCCTCCTCAAGACGCCCGGCGTTGCGCCCCCTGGTCCCTGCCTCATCTTCGGCACACATCGCCGCACGAGCGCTCTCGATGCAGCGCTAATCAACGGCACGGCATCCCACGCGCTTGATTTCGACGATTTCAGTGGCGCGCTCGGAGGTCATCACTCGGTGCCGCTCGTTTCGACGCTGTTTGCCCTGGCCGAGGAGCGCGGCGCGACCGGAGAGGCTCTCCTCGCTGCGTATGTCATCGGCGTAGAGACGATGATCCGCCTCGCGCGCGCGGTCAACTTCCACCACTATGACAAGGGCTGGCACCCGACGTCGACGCTCGGCACATTCGGAGCCGCGGCGGCGGCGAGCCATCTGATGAAGCTCGACCCGGTGCGGACGGCGAAGGCCCTCTCCATCGCTGCCTCCCTCGCAAGTGGCATCAAGGCCAATTTCGGCACGATGACCAAGCCGCTCCACATTGGTCACTGCAGCCGCAACGGCCTGTTCGCTGCGCTCATTGCCGAAGGGGGATTCGAGGCGGCCGATGATGTGTTCGAGCATCATCAGGGTTTTCTCGACGTCTTCAACGGGCCGGGCACCTACGATATCGACAAGCTGTTCGAGAACTGGGGCGAGCCCTGGGAGATCAAGGCGTCGTCCATCGGCCTCAAGCAGTTCCCGTGCTGCGGCAGCACGCATCCGGCCATCATCATGGCGCTCAAGCTGCGCAACGAGGAAGCGATCCGCTCGGCGGACATCGCGCAGATCCGCGTTCTGCCGCATGGCCGGCGTCTGCGTCACACCAACACGCCGCAGCCGCAGACGCCGCTGGAAGCAAAGTTCAGCGTCCAATATGCCGTCGCGCGGGCCCTTCAAGATGGTGCCGTGCGTCTGAAGGATTTCGAAGGCGAGGCGCACCTGGAGGCTGGGATCCGCCGGCTCCTCGATATCACTGAGGCGAGCCCTCACCCCGACATGCCGAATGACGGCAAGAATCAATGGGGCGCCGAGGTGATTGCCACGCTCAAGGACGGCCGGCGCCTGTCACGCCGGGTTGAAAATCTTGTCGGCCGCGGTGGTGACAACCCGATGAGCAGCAGCGAGTTGTGGGACAAGTTCAGCGATTGCGCAGCCCGTGCGCTGCCGCGCGAGCAGGTGGCGCCTTTGTTTGAACGCCTGGAGACCTTGGAGAAGGTCGCCGAAATGCCCCAGATCATGCGGCTTCTCGAGGTCAGCGAACTGCATAAGGGCACGCCCGAAACCGTCGTTTTCGCTCCACGCGGCCAGCAGGAAGCACCCGAGACAACGTGGGTGCCCTGAGGCGAGGAATCAGCGTCCACCGTCGTCAACAGCCCGGAAGCGCTACGGGTTTTTCTCGACGGATAAAGGGTGTGTGCACAAGGTATTTTGCACCTCGCCGCCGTCGCTCTGCTTGTCGGGCGCCGACGACAATCCCGACGCGGATCATGCGCGTGGCATCTTCGGCGGCACGCATCAAATGCGCGTATGCCCCCTCCATCGCCTCGTCCAGGGTGCAAGGCCGGGTAACTGCGCTCGCAATCGCATCGATGCCGAGAAGGAAATTTGCCTCGAATCCCCTGCCGATGGCGCCCGCCAGGACAACGGTGGGAATGCCTTTGTCGCGTGCGCGGCGCCCGACTTCGGCAGGGATCTTGCCGAATGGCGTCTGCCCGTCGAGCATGCCCTCGGCCGTCACGACAAGATCGGCCTTTGCCAGCTGCTTTTCGAAGTCCAGATAGTGCATGAGGATGTCATAGCGGGAATGCAGCCTGCCGCCGAGAACGCCGAGGATTGCCGCGCCAAGGCCCCCGGAGGCTCCCGTGCCCGGACCACGCGCAACATCGACACCAACATCGGCTTTAATGCGTGCGGCCATGTTTTCGAGTGCCGCTTCGAGGTCGATGACTTGCGCAGCAGTGGCGCCTTTCTGCGGGCCGAAGACGCGGGCGACGCCGCGCTTTCCCAGCAGGATGTTGTGCCAGTTGACGGCCGCATCGATCTGCACGTTTCGGAGCTTGGGGTGCAGGCTGGAAACGTCG
>JBKKCB010000045.1:0-4919 GCA_046713545.1 Hyphomicrobiaceae bacterium
GGATTAGGGGGTGGGGAGAAGCCACAGGCGCCGCGCCTGCTGCATCACCCCCCACCCTGTCCCTCCCCCTCAAGGGGGAGGGGACGAAAAAGGATGGGGCGGGTCTTCAGCGCGAGTCGTGGTGACCGGACAGCTGTGAGCCATCCTCCCGGTACGAGCGGAGGGTGTGCCTCGCGGCGTGTGATCCGCCAGGCAAATAACCTGTACGCGCTGCTCAAGTCTTCATGTCCATGACCATCTGCATCGCCGCGGGGTGGTAGCGGAAGCCTTCGCCCTGCTTGGCGACGTGACCGACGCCGGGCCAGGGGAAGTGATAGGCGACGAGCGGGATCTTCTGCGCGGCCAGCATGTCGAGGATGCGCACGCGGCTGTTGGCCGACTGCTTGGGATCGGTGTCGTAGGCAAACTCGAAGCGCGGCTTCTCCACCAGCAGAATGTGGTGATGGGTCAGGTCGCCGACGGCGCAGAGCGACTTGCCTTCAGAGGTGATCATGTAGACGGTATGACCAACCGTGTGTCCGGGAGCGGCTATCGCCTGGATGCCCGGCAGGAATTCCTGGCCGTCCTTGATGAAGACGATCCTGTCGCGGTTCGGCAGCAGGTTCTTGCGGGCGCCTTCGACGAACGGCTGCATGTACGCGGGGTCTTTCAGCGACAGCTTGGCCTCATCGGTCCAATAGTCGAAGTCGGCTTGCGAAATGTAGATCTGCGCGTTGGGGAAGTTGGGTTTGCCGTCGTCACCCTGGATGCCCCAGACGTGGTCGCAGTGTGCGTGCGTGGCGATGACGGCGTCGATGTCCTTGGGATCGATGCCGGCGGCCTTGAGGCTGGCGAGCAGCTTGCCGGTGGTGGAGCCGAACATGGTGGACGAGCCCATGCCGGTGTCGATCAGCGCGAGCTTGTCGCCGGTGTTGATGACGAGAACGTTCTGCTCGAGGACGGCGTTGGTCGGCGACAGGAAATTGTCGGTGAGAAGCTTGCTGATCTCTTCCTTGCTGGCGCCGAGGAAAGCCCCGGTCGGATCGCCGAGCGGCAGCGGTCCATCGGAGACGATGGTGGCCTGCATCTTGCCGTGGTTGAAGCGATAGAAGTAGGGCGCCTGCGTGGTGCTGAGAGGGGCCTTGGCGCTTGCGGACGGGAGCTGTAGCCCGGAGAGCGTTCCGGCCCCAGCAACGGCGGCAGCTCCAAACAGCGTCTGGCGGCGTGACAGATTGATGTTCGACATGACGTTACCTCCACCCGGTTCATGCAGCACGCATCTTTGATCGGCGTGCACCACGGACGCTCTGCCCAGACTGAGGCAGTATCATGGAGTTCAGGCGGTGGCCATGAATTGTGAAAGGGATTAACGCTGCGCGCGTGCGGCGGCGATCGACGCCAGCGCGGCGGCCGCGTCGAGGCGGCCGTCGTACAGCGCGCGGCCGGTGATGGCGCCTTCGAGCATGGCGAATTGCGGCTGCAGCAGCGCGTGCACGTCGTCGATGGAAGCGAGGCCGCCGGAGGCAATGACGGGGATGCTTGTGGTGCGCGCCAGCGCGGCGGTGGCTTCGAGGTTCAGGCCCTTGAGGATGCCGTCGCGTTCGATGTCGGTGTAGATGATGGCGGCGACACCGGCGTCCTCGAAGCGGCGCGCGAGCTCGGCGGCGGTGAGCTCGGAGCTTTCGCCCCAGCCTTCGACGGCGACCTTGCCGGCCTTGGCATCGATGCCGACGGCGATGCGGCCCGGATGCGCCTTGCAGGCGGCGCGCACGAGCGCCGGATCACGCACGGCCACGGTGCCGAGGATGACGCGGCGCACGCCTTTGCCGAGCCACATGTCAATGGTCGCCAGGTCGCGGATGCCGCCGCCGAGCTGGGCGGGGATGCGGATGGCGCCGAGGATCGCCTCGACGGCGGCGCCGTTGACGGGGCGGCCGGCGAAGGCGCCGTTGAGATCGACGATGTGCAGGTACTCGAAGCCCTGGGCCTCGAATGTGCGGGCCTGCGCGGCGGGGTCGTCGTTGAACACGGTCGCCTCGCGCATGTCGCCGAGCTTCAGGCGCACGCACTGGCCGTCCTTCAGGTCGATGGCGGGAAACAGGATCACGGACGGTTCCGGTTCAGGGCGAGGGCTTGCGCCAGCGGGCGCGAGCCATCAGATTGCTCCAATGTCGTGGCATTCAATGCCGCCATTGAGGAAGCAGGGTCAAGCGTTCCGTGCTCGCGTTCCAGTCCGTACCGTCAACGACCGGCGATCAGCCGCAGCGCGTCTTGAGCGAGGCCGATGCCGTCGACATCTGGATCGCGCGCTGGCTGCGCATCCGGCGCAAGGATCTGATGCTGCGCTACGGCTGCGACCCGCGCCGGCTGTACGAGATCTGGTGGGGCGAGCGCTTCCCGGCCAGCCGCGAGAAGGCCATGCAACTCTTCGCCGAGCGCTATCCGGGCTTGGCGGACCGCACGCATTTTGGATATCGGCGCATTCCGCGGGTGGTGGAGGCGCGGGGGCAGTTGGAGTTGTTTGGGTAGGGGCTGCGCTGAAAGAGAGCCCCTGGTTCTGTGCTGCTTCGCTTTAGGCTGCTTCCCAAATCGCCTTCCATGAAAAAAACTGAGACGGTCGAATACGGAAGCGTGCGAAGTTTCCTTCATGCAAACCCACTAGCTCCGTTTCTGCAGCCTCAACAAACCGAACGCGATCGGCTTTTGAGACGCTTCGCGACGCAAAATCCTCAATGTGCTTTGACGCTGCGCCTTTGGTTAGCTTGTTCTGGACGACTTCAGACACAACCCCTCTCAGTTCTTCTCGGTACCTCAACCTGAACTGGTCAGGGGCGCCAAGCGATTGTTGAATGGCAGCGTACCGCCTTGCGGATCGCTCGTAGGCCCAAATGAACATGTCGCGAGCCAGCTCGGTCTTGTTCAGTTCATACACCCCAAGCATCGCATCGACATACATGCTCTCCGGAACTTCGATAAAGGAAAGGGGACTTAGGTTTTTCTTGATGAAAGGGATGTTGGCTGTAAGTCGAGATACGCGCTTGTTCACGTCTAGGAATGGCTGCAGATATGGCAATTGGACAGTGACAAAAAAGGACTGTTCAAACGGGTCCGTAATTGCTTCAGCCTTAGCGAGAAGTTCGCCGAAGCATTCTTCAATGACCTGCGGCATTTGCAGGGGCACGTAGACAGACTTTCCTATGCCGATGATGCCCTGCCTCAACCTGCCCGTTGCCTGCGGGTCCAATAGGTTGTTGGCCAAGATCGAATGCAGATTGAGGATGGTATGTCTGTTGAAGCCAATCTCGTCCGCCGCATCTACTAGAAACTCGATAGCGTCCTTGTGATTGACGATCATCTGCGTTTCTTCGGCGCTTTTTCCTTCCGCTATTTTCCCCTGCTCAAGCAGCAGATGAGTATCTAAGATTGAGTATCTGTTTCCTTCCAGTCGGCTCGACGCCCACGATAGGTCAATCAAGAGCCTGTTGAGAATCTGCCGTGCGTAGGTGCCAGCCGGTTTGTTACCGTCACTTTCCACCTTGCTGATCTCTGCGAGATGCTTTCGCTCCCGCGGCGACAGGTAGTAGGTGGAGTTCGGTTTGTATCGCGATAGAAACTCGCGCTTGTAGCCGGCTGGATCGCGATCTTCTTGCGGCCGGTGCAAGAGTTCTTGCAGATCCTGGCCGGCGGAAGAGACTGGAACGAATAAACCGTCTGTCTCATCCAGATCTGTTTCATCTTTATGAAGCAGTATTGCGGGTCCCGGCTGTCCCGCCAAAAAGTAACGCGTATTTCTGCTTGCGCCTGCAATCCTAACGCGCGCCAGACCGATAAGCTTGTTCAGCCGCCGCTGGATAGCGCGCCGTTGCGCTTCGGTTGCTCCAGTTCCGGCAAGGTCTCGGATTGACAGACCGTCCGGTCGGTCCCGCAGCAATGCCTCCACAGAAGCCAAATCGGCTTCGGCGAGAGCTTTGACCATTGTTCTGGCCTTTCATAACGTATGTATTCGTTATGTAACGCATAGATAAAGGATTTGCAACGAGATAAGCCGTTACGAAACGAAAGAATCGCGTTATGTAACGCATATATGCGTTACAAATGCGCACATGCGTTATGAATATCGCCGAAACCTCGGTAGGGTCGCTCAGAACAAATTCGGAACATCTCCTGGACGGGTGGTGCGAATCGTAGCATGTTCTATATATGTTCTCGCCGATGTGCGCGTCTAAAGGCAACGGGAACATGAGACCTCAACCCTCGCTGCCCACGAGAGATCCCCATGCGCACCTTCCTGGTTTCCTACGATCTTGCCCAGCCTGACGCCAACAAGCCCCAGATCGTTGGAGAGATCATGAGCATGGGGCAGGCGTGGGCGCGGCCGCTCGACAACATGTGGTACGTGCGTGCGGAGGAGACGCGGTCGGAGATCGAGGCGCGCATCTCGCGCTATCTCGGAGGTGACGATGGCCTGGTGATCCAGGAGGCGCGTGGAGAGGCGGCGTTCCTCAACACGGGTCTGCGGTGGTTCCGGCAGCGGCGCCGCGGTGTGGTTGTTGCCGAGGCCGAAGCGGTCGGGCCGAGCAACGTCATCGCGTTCCCGGCGCCGGTCCAGGCCGAGGTGCCGGCGATCGAGGACATGGAGCCCGAACTGGAGCTGTTTCCGCTCAGGGCTGCCAGCTGAGGAAGTTGGCGATCAGGCGCAGCCCCAGCGTCTGGCTTTTCTCAGGATGAAATTGCGTGCCGGCGATGTTGTCGCGAGCGATCATCGCCGTCACGGGGCCGCCGTAGTCCGTGTCGGCGACGACGATGCCCGCATCGGCTGCAACGAGCTGGTAAGAGTGCACGAAGTAGGCGTGCAGGCCCTGTGGTCCGGTCTCGATGCCGGCGAGCAGCGGATGCTCGCGCTGCGTGCGCAACGTGTTCCAGCCCATGTGCGGGATCTT
>JBKKCB010000046.1:0-3935 GCA_046713545.1 Hyphomicrobiaceae bacterium
GACAACCCCCCTCCCTGATGACCCTACCCGATGGCTGTCGCTTCGCCGCCCGCTGCGCGTCGGCCGCCGCGCGCTGCCATGAGGCCTATCCGGAAAGGCATGAGGTCGGCACCGGCCCCACTGCCGACTGCTGGAGGCTCGCGCCCGCATGAGCTCCGAGCCGCTGCTGCGCGTGGACCGGCTGCGCAAGCATTACGCCGTCACCAAAGGCATCCTGTTTGCGCGGACGATCGGTCACGTCAAGGCGGTGGACGACATCTCGTTTAGCCTTCACGCCGGCGAGACGCTGGGGTTGGTCGGCGAGTCCGGCTGCGGCAAGACCACCACCTCGAAGTTGATCCTCAACCTCGAGGAGCCGAGCGATGGCCAAGTGCTCTTGCAGGGCAAACCCATTCATGGCCTCGCCGGCGACGCCCTGCGCGCGTTCCGCGCCACGGTGCAGGCCGTCTTCCAGGATCCGTGGTCGTCGCTGAACCCGCGCATGACAGTCAGCCGCACCATAGCAGAGAGCCTGATCGTCAACGGGTGGGATCGCGCCGCCATCGATGCGCGCGTGCGCGAGCTGTTGACGCGGGTCGGCCTCAGTGCGGAGCAGGCATCGCAGTACCCTCACGAGTTCAGCGGTGGCCAGCGCCAGCGCATTGCGCTCGCGGCGGCGCTCGCCTCCCGGCCGAAACTGATCGTGCTGGACGAGCCGATCTCGGCGCTCGACGTGTCGATCCGCGCTCAAGTAATGAATCTGCTAAAAGACATCCAGGCCCAAGACAACGTCGCCTATCTGCTGGTCGCGCACGATCTGGCCACTGTGCGCCATATGGCGGACAACACGATCGTCATGTACCTCGGAAAGATCGTCGAGCACGCACCGACTAAATCACTGTTCGAGGACGTGCGGCACCCCTACACCAAAGCGCTGTTCTCCGCCGTGCTGATCGCGCGCGCCAGCGAGCGGGCGGAGGAGGTTGTGCTGACGGGCGAGATCCCTTCTCCGCTCAGCCCGCCCGGAGGATGCCGCTTTCACACACGCTGCCCCTATGCAATGTCACGGTGCTCCCATGAGGAGCCGATGCTGCGGGAGGTGATGCCGCGACACCAGGTGGCGTGCCACCTTTACGATGAGGCGCCAACACCGGTCGCCCAATCAGAGGAGAAGATCGCATGAGTGAGCCGCACGGTCCCCTGCACGGTGTCAAAGTCGTGACGTGCTCAACGGCCCAGGCCGGCACTGTGCCTTACATGCTGATGGCCGATCTCGGCGCCGAGGTGATCAAGATCGAGACGCCGCAAGGCGGCGACACATCGCGCACCATGTCGATCCTCCCGGGCATGCCGAGTTCGTTCTTCGAGACCAACAACCGCGGTGTCAAAAGCGTCACGCTGAACCTGAAGTCGGCGGAAGGCCGCGAGATCCTCAAGAAGCTGGTCGCCCGGGCCGACATCTTCGGCCAGAACTTTCGCCCCGGCGCCGCCGAGAAGAACGGCTTTGGCTACGAGGAGCTGAAAAAAGTCAACCCGAAGCTCGTCTACATCTCCATCTCCGGCTACGGCCCCAAGGGGCCGCACGCCAACCTGCCAGGCACCGACTCCATGGCGCAGGCGCTCGGCGGCATCGCCCAGGCCTACGCCTCGCCCGGCCAGCCCATGAAGACCGGCATCGCCTCCGTCGCCGACGAGACCTGCGCCATACTTGCTTTCGGCGGAGCCCTGGCGGCGCTCACCCACGCACGCACCACCGGTGTCGGCCAGAAGGTTGAACTGTCGCTGCTTGGCGGCATCATCCGGCTGCTCGGCTGGACGTTCCAGACGACCATGTGGCGCGGCACCGATCCCGTTACGGGCCAGGCCCGCGTCGCCGGCACCAAGGAGAGGCCGGCCATGTCGGCGAGCTTCAACGATCGCAACGGCAAGCCCTTCGTCTTCCAGCTCGCCCGCGATCAGTGGAAACAGGCGATGACCGCGCTCGGCTTCTACGAGCAGATGGAGCAGGCCGGCTTCGGCCATCTCGGCGTCGCCATGGAATCCGATGAGAAACGCGAGGCGCTGCTGGCGAAGCTGGGCGAGCTCTTCGCGACCGGCGCGCGCGACGACTGGGTGGCGAGGCTTCGGGCAGGCGACATCGTCTCAGCGCCGATCAACACGCTGCTGGAGGCTGCGAACGATCCCGACGTGGTCGCCAACGGCTACGTCACGGAGATCGAGTATCCGAAATGCGGCAAACGCCTGAAGGTCCACGGCACGCCGTGGCAGTTCTCGGAGACGCCGGCCAAGATCGGCATCGCTCCCGAGCTCGGAGAGCACAACGACGAGGTTCTGGCGAGCCTCGGCTATGGCGAGGCTGAGATCACCGATTTGAGAGCACGCGAGGTGATCTGAGGCAAGCGGTCGTGCCGCCGAGACGCTGCTGGGAATATCGGCGGGCGAACTCTACGGCCAGGGCGGCTACTTGCCTTTCTCCAGCTTGGGCATGCGATAGCGGTCCTTCGGATCGAGCCAACCCTTGAAGTTGGGCTTGCGCTTCTCCGAGAAGGCTGCGCGCGACTCCATCAGGTCGTTCTTGTCGCCGTGGTCGTGCAGCCTGGCCGCCAGCGCCTTGTGGGAATCAGAAGGCTCAGGCCGCATCTGGCGCATCATGTGAACCGTATTGACCCGCGACGCCGGCGGCAGCGAGAGCAGATGCTCCGCCATGGCCATCGCCGTCGGGATCAGCTCGGCCTGCGGTGCGAGCCGATTGAGGAAGCCAACCTGATAAAACCGCTCGGCGGTGAAGCGGAACCCCAGGGCCATCTCCATGGCGATCGGATAGGGCACGTTGGCCAGATGGCCGTGATTGTAGCCGCCGAGCAGCCAGCGCTTGGCCTCCGACACCTCGAACATCGCTTCCGGTACGGCAACGCGCAGGTCGGTGCGCTCCACTAGCATGAACCCGCCACCCATGGCGAACCCGTTGACGGCGGCGATCACCGGCTTCTCGAGCGTGCCGTCCATGAAGGGGTCGGGAAGCGCGGGAGGCGTGCCGCCCGGCTTCCCGGCCGCCAGCGTTTCCTTCATGTCCTCTCCGGCGCAGAAGCCGCGGCCGGTGCCAGTGAAGATCGCGACCTCCAGTTCCTTCGAGTTCCGAAACCCGGTCCAGGTCTCAGCCAGCATCTGCCGCATCTCGGCGCTGAGCGCGTTGAGCCGCTCGGGCCGATTCATGCGCACGATCAAGACCTGCCCATTGCGTTCTGTTTCGACGACAGCCATGCAACTGCTCCTCAGGAGTTTCGGCGCGGCCGGGAGCCGCTGACGAGGAGACTAGTGCAAGTCGCCGGCTCGCAAAAGCGCGTTGGACTCCGAGTGCAACGACATCGCTGCGTGCGCGACTTCACTTGCCGAACCACCATCAAAAGTTCCTCGGACACGATCGCTGGTGCGCAAGTGCGAAGCTGAAACGACAAGCCGGCGAAGGCGGCTTATGGCATTTCCAATTTCGCGGGCAGGTCTGAATTTGCGGCTTGCACGAACTCCGCCAGAGCGCCGCGCGCGCGCTCATCAACTGCATCAATGATTGTTTCCAAGATCCGGGCGGCGCCAACGCGACCACAGCGTCGGTGCTGTCTCCGCTGCATCTTCGCTGCCTTCGGACGCCCTGCGGCGAAACCAGGGCTTGCTGCGTTGCTGGCGGTCGACCCGCCACAGCTTCAGCGCGGGCTTTAACGTCTATATAATTGATTTATTTGGTGAGCCCGGTTGGGATCGAACCAACGACCACCTGATTAAAAGTTATAGATTGATCCAAGCTCGCTGACCAGCTAAGCGGCGAGTAATCCTACTCTTCTCGACTGCCTTTCAAAAAACATATGATATGTCTTGAATTTGCGTGGGTACCTGCGGTGCTCTGTGGTTTCCTGAAGTGTCGTTGATCTTCTCTCCATGCGTGTGCACAATGTGTGCAGGAC
>JBKKCB010000047.1:0-8209 GCA_046713545.1 Hyphomicrobiaceae bacterium
GTCAGATGTCCGAGCGTCGCACCGATGTTCATCGATGAATTCCACGCCATGTTCGCCATATAGAGGAACAGGATGTCGATGGGATAAGGGTCGCCCAGGCCTGCATTGGTGATCGCCATGTGCATGAGGCCGTGTGCGGCGAGCGGTGCATCCCAGGAGTAGGCCTTGTCGATGCGGGTCGGCGTACCGTCGGGATGGATGAGGAGGTCTTCCGGACCGCAGGGAAATCCCAGGTGCATTCCTGGCAGTGCCGTGTTCGGCCTGATCTGCTCCGGCTTGCCGACCGGTTTGTTCGCGGGCGGCGCCGATTTAGGAAAGGGCGCCTTGTAGCGAAACCCACCCGGAACATCGATCGTGCCGAGCAGGATCTGCAGGATATGGAGTAGCCGGCAGGTGTGGAATCCGTTCGAATGCGCCGATATCCCGCGCATGGCATGCATGGCGATGGGACGCCCAACGATCTCATTGTGGGTGCGGCCGGCCCAATCCGTCCATTTTATGGGCAGCGTTACGGTTTGCTTGAATGCGACATCCGCCATTTCAGCGGCGATACGGCGGATAGTGTCGGCAGGAATCCCCGTCTCCTTGGCGACGCTATCAGGTGCGTATGCGGCATCGAGATAGCGCTCGGCCATCAGGCGAAAGGCGGGAACGGCCTTGCGGCCGTCGGGCAGAGCAAATTCGCCGACAAGTGCGGGTGCGATATCGATGCGGGAGGCCGCGGCAAAGGTGCTGGTCTTCTTGTCCCAGCACAGCGGTTTGCCGTCGGTATCACGCGCAAAGAGGCCATCGTCCTTTGCGCCAGGGTCCTGGATGACGAGCCACGGCGCGTTGGAGTAACGGACAAGGTAGTCGAGGTCGATCTGGTTGGTGCGGAACAGGTCATGGATCAATGCGCCGATCAGCAGGCCGTCGGTTCCGGGCTTGATGCCGAGCCATTCGTCGGCAATGGCGTTGTATCCCGTGCGGACGGGATTGATGGCGACCACCTTGGCGCCGCGCTTCTTCAGTTTGCCGAGTCCGATCTTGATGGGATTGGAGCCATGATCCTCGGCTACCCCGAAAAGCAGAAAATACTTCGTGTGCTCCCAGTCTGGTTCGCCGAACTCCCAAAAGGAGCCGCCGAAGGTGTACAGGCCGCCGGCTGCCATATTGACCGAGCAGAAACCACCGTGGGCTGCAAAATTTGGCGTGCCGAACTGCATGGCCCACCACCCGGTGAGCGCCTGCGATTGATCGCGGCCGGTGAAGAACGCGAGTTTTTGGGGATCCTTGCCGCGGACGTCGGCCAGCCAGCTCGTGGCGGTCGCGAGCGCCTCGTCCCAGCTGATTTCGACAAACTCGCCCGAGCCGCGCGGCCCGACGCGCTTCAAGGGCGCGCGCAGCCGCGACGGTGCGTAGTGCTGCATGATCCCGGCGGAGCCTTTGCCGCAGATCACGCCCTTGTTGACGGGATGGTTGCGGTTGCCGTCGATGTAACGGATCAGCCCATCCTTGATGTGCACCTGGATTCCGCATCGGCAGGCGCACATGTAGCAGGTGGTGGTCTTGATCTCATCGGCGGGCGGCACCGATGTTGCGACAAAAGGTTCCGATTGCGGATTGACCTCCACCACAGTCGAGGAAGTCGCGTGTCCGGCCCGTTTCTCCTGCATTTTATGTCTTTTGGCCCCACTGCCCTCGTCGCGTCCAGCCGCCACTTTGCACAATTGCGATCTCTTGATGCTCGAAATGGCGCAAACCCTTGCTACAGCGAGGGACTGTCAACGATAGCTTTTGCATCGGCGGATGGCTACCGGCGCAGACCTTTTTCCAAGGGGAACGGGAAGGGAGACGCACCAATGTCGCACTGCCCGCCGCGGCTTGACGGGTATCGAAACGCTGCTGTAACTTTATCGAACGCATGTTAGAAAAATGCTAGCCCAAGGCTGAGCGCACGCAGGTGCTGTTGGACAGACACCGGTCTGGGGCGCGTCGCCTGCGTGCGGGCGAAGGCACTATCAAACATCAAAGTGGTCGCCCGGCGCGTCGTGCGGGCCGGTTTTGCGTCAACCCAGATCCGCGGAGAGAGGCGAATGTCTGATCGCTATGCGCAATTCACAAAGCTCCAGATCGACTATCCCGCGGAACGCATCTTGCGGATCACTTTCAACCGCCCCGAAGCGTTGAACGCGGTCGATGCCGAGACGCACAAGCAGCTGACCTACATTTGGCGCACCATCGATGAGGATCGCGACATCAACGCGGTGATCATCACTGGCGCCGGCAAGGCCTTTTCGGCGGGCGGGGATCTGCGCATGGCGCAGAAGATGCTCACCGACCATGAGACTCGCATGATCGAGTGGAAGCATGCGAAAGACCTTGTCTACAACATCATCAACTGCAGCAAGCCGATCGTGTCGGCCATCAATGGCGTTGCGGTCGGCGCAGGCCTCGTTGCCGGGATTCTCGCTGACGTTTCCATTGCCGGCCGGTCGGCGCGGATCATAGACGGACACACGCGGCTGGGGGTCGCCGCGGGAGACGCCGCCGCCATCATCTGGCCGCTGCTGTGCGGCATGGCCAAGGCCAAGTACTATCTGTTGACATGCCGGCCCATCAATGGCGAGGAAGCGGAGCGGATCGGTCTCGTATCGCTGTGTGTGGATGACGACAAGCTCCAGGAAACGGCATTGGACGTCGCCAAGGAATTGGCGTCGGGCGCACAGAGCGCGATCCGGTGGACCAAGTACGCCCTCAACAACTGGCTGCGCATGGCGGGTCCGATCTTCGACACCTCCACGGCCCTGGAGATGATGGGCTTTTCGACACCCGACGCAGCTGAGGGCGTGAACTCGCATCTCGAAAAGCGCAAGCCGAAGTTCCCCGACAGCTGCCCCCTGTAGCGCCGGAGGCGGAGACCATCATGCTCGAGGATATGCCCCGGTCGCAGCTGCCGATCTATCGCCGCGCCATCGATTGGGACTGGTTCGACCGCGAATATCCCGCACCTGACGTGTTCGCAAACACGATTTTCAAGTGGCCCTATGAACGTGTCCGGGCGCTTCAGAACAAGCGCTTTCTGGCGATGATGGAGGTCGCCTGGCAGAACGGCTTCTATCAGAAACTGTGGGGTGAAAAGGGCATCGAGCCCGGCGATATTCGTTCGATCGACGATCTGGGCAAGCTTCCCACATTCAACTCCGATGACATCAAGGACAGTCAGAAAGACGGCCCTCCGTTCGGGGCGATTGCGGGAATTGATCGGCGCGCCGAACTGCAACGGCAGCCGCTGAAGCTGCAGACCAGCGGCGGCACCACAGGCAAGGCGCGCCCCACGCTGTACGGCGTGGTCGAATGGGAGATGAACGGCCTGCAGATCGCCCGCAGCCACTATCTCCAGGGCGCCCGGCCGGGCGACGTCATGCAGATCCCGGCAACGTGCTCGCTCGCCAATCTCGCCTGGTCGCACTATCACGCAGCGCACTACTATCTCTCGATCATGCCGTTGACGACCGGTAGCGGCGTCGTGACGCCAAGCCGCAAGCAGGTCGAAATCGCTTTCGACTACGGCACGAATATCTTCGTGTCTTTTCCCGAATACCTGACCACGCTCGCTGCCGAAGCGCGCAAGGGCTTGGGGCGCGACCCGCGCGAGCTTGGTTTGAAATACATCACAACATATCTGGGGCCTGACACCGAAGGAGACTTGCGCCGCGAACTGGAGGCGTTGTTCGGCTGCCCGGTCTACGACAACTACGGGACTCACGAGATCTCCCATGCCGCATTCGAGGCCGAAGACAAGAACGGCATGTACCTCATGGAGGACTGCATCCACATCGAGCTGACGGATACGGAGACCGGCGCACCCGTGGCGGCAGGCCAAGCCGGCAACATGATCGCCACGTCGCTCTATCGCCGCGTCCTGCCCCTCATTCGGTTCAATCTGCGCGACCTTGCGCGCATGCTGCCGCATAAAAAGACGGCGCTCGGCAGCGAGTTCCGTCGCATGGATCATTTCCTGGGCCGCAGCGACAGCATGGTGAAAATCCGCGGCACCAACGTCTATCCGATGGCCTGCCTCGCCGCGGTGAAGAGTGATCCGCGCACGACTGGGGAATGGATCGTGATCGCCGACCGCCATGTGCGCGATGGCGTCATCCGCGACGAACTGACCGTCCAGATCGAAGTGCGTTCGGATGCCGGCGCGACCGAAGGCCTGAAAGAAAGTCTGGAGAAGCGGCTGCTGGCCGACCTTGGTCTCAAGGTGGGGGTTGATCTCGTTGGGGAAGGCGCGCTCCACGAAGCGGCCAATCTCGGCCGTGAGGGTAAACCACGCCGGCTTGTCGATCGCCGGCACGAAAAGAAATGACCTGGACAGATTCGCTATGCGGGTTATCCGGGCCAGCCTTGGACTAGGGAATGACAGAAACCATTCAATCGCCGCAACAGACGCTTTCCTATCCTTTCCCCACTCCGCCTGAGATGGGCAAGGTCATTGAAGTTGCGCCGGGCATCCTCTGGACCCGCATTCCGCTGCCGTTCCGGTTGAATCATGTGAACGTCTATGTGATCGAAGATGGTGACGGCTGGGCCATCATCGACACCGGCCTCGACTATGCGGACGCACGCGCGACCTGGAATGCTTTGCTCGCCGGGCCGCTTGCAGGGCGGCGCCTGAAGCGCGTGATCGTGACGCACTTGCATCCGGATCACATCGGTCTGGCAGGCTGGCTGTGCGAACGGTTCAACGCGCCGATGATCACGACGCAGACAGCGTATCTCGGCTGTCTCAACGTCGCGCTTCGCCCGGGCAACCTGCATGCGGAGCCCTATCGAGGCTTTTATTTGACCAACGGTTTCGACGTGCAGACCATGGAAAAGATCAGCACGGAGGGGCACGAATACTTGTGGAAGGTCGCGCCGCTACCGCCGACGTTTTCTCGTGTCGTCGCGGGCGACGTCCTCACCATCGGCGGACGCTCGTTCACGGCCCTTGCTGGGGAAGGGCACGCCGCCGAGCAACTCATGCTCTACTGCGAGTCGGAGAAGCTGTTCTTCGCCGCGGACCAGGTGCTGGCGAAGATCACGCCCAACGTGAGCGTATGGCCGGTCGACCCGGACGGCGATCCCCTCGGCCTCTATCTGAGATCTCTGAACGCGATCAAGCAAACCCTTCCCGACGACGTTCTTGTGGTCCCGGGGCATCAGCTGCCGTTCTATGCTTTGCACAGGCGATGCGATGAACTGGTCCTGCATCATGAGATGCGCTGCGCGGCCATCGCTGAAGCCTGCCGCGCCGTGCCGCGATCGGCGGCAGAGCTTGTCCCTGTCCTGTTCCATATTGAACTGGACGCCCATCAGATGGGTTTTGCCTTCAGCGAGGTCATGGCCCACGTCAACTACATGATCCGCTGCGGTGAACTGGAACGCGTGACGATGCAGGACGGTATTCACCGCCTTATCACGAAGTAACTGGCAAGCAATAAGCGCATGGAGGAATCTCGGAATGGCACGGCTGGCAGGTAAGGTCGCATTCATCACCGGTGGCGGCGGCGGAATCGGGCGCGCCACGGCTGAGCGTTTTGCCGAGGAGGGGGCGAAGGTCATCGTCGCCGAAATCAATGCAGACTTAGGCACAGCCGCCGCGGAGTCGGCAAAGAAGCGGGCTGCCAATTCGGGCGGCGATGCTTATTTCATCAAATGCGATGTCACGGATCGCGACAGCGTCAAGGCGGCCATTGGCGAGACCGTAAAGCGGTTCGGCCCACTCACGATCCTGCACAACAATGCCGGCGGGTCCACTGCCAACGACGGACCCGTCACTGAGGCTCCGGACGAAGAATTCTGGCGTGCCATCAAGCTCGATCTCTACGGTACGTTCCTGTGCTCGCAGATCGGCATCCCCGAAATCATCAAAGCCGGCGGCGGCTCGGTGATCAACATGTCCTCGATGGTTGCCCTGATGGCGTTGCCGGGGCGCGATTGCTACACCGCCGCCAAGGGCGGCATCTCAGCCATAACGCGGTCCATGGCCGTCGAATATGCGCCCTACAAGATCCGCGTCAATGCGATCGCGCCTTCGGTGACGATGACCGATCGCGTCAAGGCTCTGGTGCCGGGCAATGCGAACCTGCAAAAGCTGGCCGATAGTCACCTCTTGGGGTTGGCCTATCCCATCCACATTGCGCAGATGGCCGTCTATCTCGCCTCCGATGAATCCGAGATTACGACAGGCCAGGTCATCGCCGTCGATAGCGGCGTGACGATCGCCTGACGCGCCGCTAGAGCAGGATCGCCTCGGATAAAACACCCCGCCTTACCCGAGGCGCTCTAGGTGGCCCGCTCGACCTTGGCCTTGAGCTCGTCGAACGCTTCCGGATTGACGAGGGCTGACAAGTCTCCCGTTGGCTCGCCCGTCAGGGCAGAGCGGATCAGCCGCCGCATCGTCTTCATGTTGCGCGTCTTTGGCAGCTCGCTCACGAACAGCGTGCGCACGGGACGGAACGGCGTTCCGTGTCCGGCAACGATGGCCCGGGCAAGCTCATCTGCGAGCAAGGCGAGGTCTTTCTCGTTCGCCTGCGGGACGACAGCGATGGCAATGGCCGAGCCTGAGCTTGGGTGCGGCACACCTACAACGGCGGCGTCCGAAACTCTGCCCGTTGCCATCAACACGGACTCGATCTCGGCTGGTCCCGTGCGTTTGCCGCCGATTTTGAGCATGTCATCGGACCGGCCATGGATATACCAAGCGCCGTCCGTATCGCGGGAGGCCCAGTCACCATGCACCCACACACCCGGGATGCGCTCCCAATACTCCATGTACCGCTCGGGCGATTTCCAGATGCCGCGCGTGAGCCCAATACAGGGCTTGGTCATGACCAGTTCGCCCATCACGCCAGGTGGCACCGGCTTGCCGTTCTCGTCGAGAATATCCGTGCCGCAGCCGGGAACGGGGCCGCTGAAGCTTCCCGGCTTAAGCGGATAGAGGAAATTGGTGACGACCAGGCCTCCCGCCATCTCCGTGCCGCCCGAGTAGTTCATCAGTGGCGCGCGCTTCCCGCACACTTTCTCGAACACCCAGAACCACGACGTGTCGTCCCACGGCTCGCCCGTCGACGCCGCCATGCGGATGGATGAAAGGTCGAATTTGGCCGGAATGTCCTCGCCATGGCGCATGAGCACGCGGGCTAGTGTGGGGCCGAGGCCCAGGAACGTGATCTTGTACTTCTCGACAAGCTTCCACAGCCGGTCGGGTCCGGATAATCCGGCGCTCCCTCGGCCATGACCACGGTGGCGCCGGCCAGGGCGCAGGAGATGATCTGCATGGGGCCGATCAGCCAGCCCATGTCCGTCATCCAGACCATGCGATCGCTCTCCTTCAGGTCGAGGCAGAGCTGGAAGTCCTCAAAGATCTTGATCGGCAGACTGATATGCGTATGGACCGTGCCCTTCGGTTTGCCGGTGGTGCCCGATGTGTAGACCAGCATGCATGGGGTATCGGCCGGTAGCTCCTCGGCAACGGACGACGGTGCCGCCCCTTTTACCAAATCGTCGAGAGTGTGATCGCGTCCGTGCACCAGTTCGGGCTTTTCGCCAAACCGCGAAATCACCAGAACGCTTTTGACCGAGGGTACCTTGGTCAGCGCTTCGTCCATGATCGGCTTCATGGCAATGCGCCGTCCGCGACGGCTGCACCCGTCTACCGTAATGACGGCCTTTGCATCCCCGTCGTTGAGCCGCGTGCTGATGGCATCGGCACCAAAGCCGGAAAATAGGGGCATGATGATCGCGCCGATGCGTGCCACGGCAAGTACCGCGGAGGCCGCTTCGGGCATCAACGGCATGTAGAGGCCCACGACGTCGCCACGTCCGATGCCGAGCGCCTTAAGCGCCGCAACGATGCGATCGGTTTCGCGTACAAGATCGTCGTAGGTCCACGTCCGCTCTTGGCCGTCCTCGCCTTGCCAGATCAGGAACGTCTTCGCACCCCGGCCTTCGTCGATGTTTCGTTCGAGGCAGCTCAGTGTGAAATTGGTTGTCGCGCCGACGCACCATTTGGGAAACGGAAGGCCGTCCGAGAGATCGAGGACCTGGGAATATGGCTTGATCAGGCGAAATCCCGAGTGTCGAATCAGGGCGTCCCAGAACCATTCCGCATCGTTGTCTGCCCGCTTGGCCAGATCCTCGTAGCTGCCCGTATTGGATGCACGCAGGAATGCGGCCCAGT
>JBKKCB010000048.1:0-16044 GCA_046713545.1 Hyphomicrobiaceae bacterium
ATTCCGCGACGGCTTCAAGTCGCGCGCGCCCTCCGCCGCCGAGATCGAGGTCCTCGCCGCGGTTGGCGCAGCCGTGGACCACCTCAACAACGAGCGCCGCCGCCACATCACCGGGCAGATGGGCGGCCTGCCGGTTCGCTTCGCCAAGCGCCGCGTCATCCGCATCGGCGAGGTCGAGACGCAGCTCGATATCATCGGCAGCAGCGGCAAGCCCATGCTTGTCAGTTTCTCCGCTGCCAACGGGCGCGATCGCACTCTGGAGGTCGCCTCGACATGGTGGCCGGGCGAGCCGATCTGGAGCGGTCGGGTAGGAGACGAGGATGTCTCCGTCCAGGTGAAACCCATTCTCAACGGGTACGAACTCTCCTGGCGCGGCATCGCCGTGCCGGTCCGCGTCTACACCGCGCGCGAGGCCGAGCTCGCCGCGCTGATGCCGCTCAAGGTCGGCGCCGATCTGTCCAAGTTCCTGGTCTGCCCCATGCCCGGCCTCGTCAAGGCCATCAGCGTGACCGAAGGCCAGGACATCAAGGCCGGCGATCCGCTCGCCGTGGTCGAGGCCATGAAGATGGAGAACGTGCTGCGCGCCGAGCGCGACGCCACCGTGAAGAAGATCAACGCCCGCCCCGGCGACAGCCTCGCCGTCGACGCTGTCATCATGGAATTCGCCTGAGGGCGTTGCCAGCTATCCCGCAAAACGCGACTTTGGAGCTCTCATGCGCAGCTTTCATTTCCCCGGCCGGTCGGCGGTCTACGCGCGGCGCGCCATGTGCGCGACCTCGCATCCCCTGGCCACCCAGGCCGCGATCGAGATGCTGCGCAGCGGCGGCAATGCCGTGGACGCGGCCATCACGGCGGCCGCCGTCCTGTGCGTCGTCGAGCATCCCATGACCGGCATCGGCGGCGATTGTTTCACGATCATTGCCAAGCCCGGCCAGAAGCTGATCGGCCTCAATGCCTCCGGCCGCGCGCCGAAAGCCGCGACCGCCGACTGGTACGCCGCCAACGGCATCAAGCAGCTGCAGGTGCAGAGCCCGCACGCCGTGACGGTGCCGGGCGCCATCGACGGCTGGATGACCCTGCTCGCCGATCACGGCACGAAGAGACCCGCGCAAGTGCTCGCTCCGGCAATCGCCCATGCCGAGGACGGCTTCGTCGTCGCGCCGCGCGTCTCCGCCGATTGGGCGGTGGCCTTCGAGAAGCTGCGCAACAACAAGGCCGCCACGCTGAACTGCCTCAAGGACGGCCGCGCCCCGCGCGTCGGCGAGGTCATGCGCTTTCCGGCCCTCGGCCGCACGCTCCGGCGCATCGCCGACGAAGGCCGCGAGGGCTTTTACGCCGGCGAGGTCGCCGCCGACATGGTGGCGGAGCTCACCGCGCTGGGCGGCCTGCACACGCTGGAAGACTTTGCCGTCCAGCGCAGCACTTACGTCGATCCGATCTCGGTCGCCTATCGCGGCATCGAATTGCACGAGCTGCCGCCCAACAACCAGGGCATCGTCGCCCTGATGCTGCTGCGAATGCTGGAGAAGCTCGGGCCCAGCGCCACCGGCGCCACGTCGCCCGACCGCTATCACATCATCAACGAGGCCGCGCGCCTCGCCTACGCCGCGCGCGACACGTTCGTCGCCGATCCCGACACGTCCGAGGTGCCCGTCGCCCATCTCCTGTCCGACGCTCTCATCTCCGAGCTCGTCGGCCGCATCGATCGCAGCAAGCGCCGCGCCGACCTCGGGCCCATCCCGCGTCCCGCCGGCTCTGACACCGTGTGCTTCTCCGTCGTCGACGAGGCCGGCATGGCCGTGTCCTTCATCAACTCGCTCTACGCCGACTTCGGCTCGGGGCTTGCCACCGCCAAGACCGGCGTCGTCTTCCACAATCGCGGCACGGGGTTCGTGCTCGATCCCACGCATCCCAACTGCATCGGACCGCGCAAGCGGCCCATGCACACGCTGGTTCCCGCCATGGCCATGAAGGACGGCCGGACACACATGGCCTTCGGCGTCATGGGCGCCGCCTTCCAGCCCATCGGCCACGCGTATCTGCTGTCCAACATGCTCGACTACGGCATGGACCTGCAGGAGGCGGTCGACTGTCCGCGCACGTTCTTCGAGGGCGATGACCTGGTGATCGAGGAATCCGTCCCAGCGGCCACGGTCGCCGCCTTGAAGGAGATGGGCCACCGCATCCGCGTGCGGCCGCTGCCGTGGGGCGGCGCCCAGGCCGTCCTATTCGATCGCGTCAACGGCACCCTCGTCGGCGCCTCCGATCCGCGCAAGGACGGCATGGCGCTGGGGTATTGAAGAAACTTGGAGCGCCTATGGTCGCGACCAGCGATCGATTTGTCCTAGCGAAATCACGTGAAGGCCAGCAACAAGGTACGCCCTACTTCCCCCCTCTCCCCGTTCTTACGGGGAGAGGGTCGGGGTGAGGGGCGAGATCTTGCTCAGAGATTGCCGCTGCCCCTCACCCTAACCCTCTCCCCATGAAGAATGGGGAGAGGGGATAAGAGGAGGCACAATGACGGAAAGACGCAAGTCGGTGCGCGTGCGCATCGAGGGGCGCGTGCAGGGCGTCGGGTTCCGCGCCTGGGTCGAGCGCAATGCTCTCAGGCGCGGCCTCGACGGCTGGGTGCGCAACCGCCGCGACGGCGGTGTCGAAGCCGTGTTTGCGGGTCCGGCCGGTGCCGTGGACGCCATGGTGGCCGAATGTCATCAGGGCCCGCGCGCGTCGGCTGTCGCCATGGTGAGAGTTCTTGACGAGCCCGCCGCCGTGTCTCAAGGCTTCACGGTCGGCCCCACGGTCTGACGCCGCGGCGGCTGGTCACCGGTGCGACACGACGACAAACGCGAGACCTGTCCCGCGTGGCACTGCCGTGTGGAACCAGCCTGCGTCAAAGTCGCTCTTGAACAAGGCCGCCAACGGGCGCCAGTACATATCCGCTCATCGACACGGGAGCTGAGACGCATGATTGCCAAGACGATTGTGGCCGGCCTGGTCGTGACAGCCCTGTCGACGGCGCATGCTTTCGCGGTTGTTTCGATTACCAATCGCGACGACAAGGACCACAAGCTCACCATCGTGGAAGGCGAAGCACGCACCGACCACGTCCTCAAGCCCACCCAGGTGCTGGAGGGCATCTGCGACAAGGGATGCGTCATCCGCCTCAACGACAGCGAAAACGACGAATACGAGCTCGAAGGCACCGAAGTCGTGTCGATCGAGGAAGGCTATCTGTATTACGACGGCCCCGAGGAGAACCAGGGCGCCGGCGACGCTGGCAAGGCCGGCAAGCAGTAGCGGCCGCGCCGGAGTTTCCGTCTGGATTGAGGCGCAAGGGTCTCCGCGGCAGCAGCGCATTTTGCGCCTTGAGTCCCGCGAGTTGGGACCGACGATGCGGTTACCCCACCACACCGTCATGGCCGCATCGGCGGCCATCCACGGGCCCATCCTTGCCCAGATGCGCTGCCTGTCGATCAAGCATGATACGGCGTAATGGGGACGCGTCGTGGATGGCCACCTGCGTGGCCATGACGTTTATTGGAATGCGGTGCGCAGCCCGCGCCGCGTGAGCAGAAACACGCCATGAAGCGAGTCCTTGCTCGCCCTCGGTGTCATCCCGGGCAAGCGGGCCGAGACGGCGGCCAGGGAATGCGGCGCCAATTCCCGCGCGCGGAACCCAGAGGCTCGTGCGGAGCACGGCTTCAGCATGGCACGCGGCGGCCGCGCAACCCTCCGCTCCAACGGCGGTGGCGGCGTGATCGCCGCCACCGGCATCGCAGTCGCCTACTTCGCCCAGTAGTGCGACACCGCGCTCTCGAGCGGCGGCCGCATGCGGGCGGCGTGGGGTACGACGCGCTGGGCGAACTCGCGCTGGGAGGCGAGGACCTTGGCGAAGAATGGATTCTTCTTCGACTCCTCGTCGAACACCTTGTCCATGGCCGGGAGCTGCGCCTTCAGGATCTCCTCGGGCGTCCGCATCAGCTTCACGTTGTGCTTCTCGACCAGGTCCTTGGCGGCCTTGCTCTCCAGATCAATCGAGGCATTGTTCATGCGCATGATCTCGGCCAGCAGCGCATGCTTCACGATGGCCTTGAGGTCGGCCGGCAGCTCGTCCCACTTCGTCTTGTTGATGAGGAATTCCTGGATGCCGGGAGGTTGGCGCATGTCGGGCATGTAGTAGTACTTCGTGACGTCCTGGAAGCCCATCAGGATGTCATGGCTCGGAATGGCCCACTCGGCGCCGTCGATGGTGCCGCGCTCGAGCGAGGGAACGACCTCGCCGCCCGCCATCTGCACGGTCGTGATGCCCATGTTCTGCAGCATCAGGAGACCGAGGCCCGATGTGCGGAACTTCATCTTCCTCAAGTCCGCCAGCGACTCGAAGGGCTTGCGGAACCAGCCGAAGGCTTCCCAGTAGCACAGCGTGGTCGTGAAGAACGCGACGACGTTGAGCTTCAGCTCCTTCTGCAGCAGCTCGTTGTAGAGCTCCATGCCGCCGCCGCTGTGCAGCCAGGAGAGAAACTCATCGCGGCCGAGGCCGAAGGGCCCGCCGGGCGGCGGGCCGAACAGGCCGGCGGCCATGTTCTTGCCGGTCCAGTACCCGGGCCAGGAGTGCGCGGCGTCAAAAACGTTCTTGTGTACGGCGTCGAGGACCTCGAAGGCGCCGACAAACGTGCCCGCCGGCGCGACAGTCATCTTGAGGCGGCCGCCGGACATCTCGTCGATGGCCTTGGCCATGAGCACCGGCGATTCATGCAGGAGGTTCGCCTGCGGCCAGGTGCTTTGCACCCGCCAGGTGAACTCCTTAGGTGCTGCGCCTTGCGCAGCAGCAGACACCACACCAGCCACCGTCAGCAAGACGGCCAACACCGCCACGCGTAAGCACGCCGTGCGCACAGGCGCAAAGATCATAGCTTGTCCCTCCCAGGGTTATCATCCGTCAGCGGCGGTTGATCCCCCGTCTGCGGCATACGCAGGCTATCGCAGCCAAACGGAAGGTCAAGCCTCGGGAGGGTGGAGGGTCGCCGGATTTTTTGGCAATCGAGGCGCTAACCGGACTTCTTGCGGGTGGCGGGCATTTCGAAGCCGGCACCGCGCTCGACCAGCTTGACGATCTCGGTCATGTCGCGGTCGTTGCCCCACTCGTACATGGCGTGCTTGAAGACGTTCCGGGCCGTCTGGCAGACCCACATGGGGACGCCGAGCGCCTCGCCCTGGGCAATGGCCAGGTCCATGTCCTTCATGATGATGTAGAAGGGCGCGCCGTAGTTGAAGCTGCGGTCCAGCACCGAGATCGGGAATTTGTTGAGCGTGGCGCTGTTGCGTCCGCTGCCGGTGTTGATCGCGGCCGTCATGACCTCCAGGTCGAGTCCGCCCTTGGCGCCCATGACGTAGGCCTCCGCCGTCGCCGCCATGGCGACGAAGGACAAAATGTTGTTGGTGAGCTTGAGGACCTGGGCCAAGCCGGGCCGGTCGCCGGCGACCGTGACGGGCCCCCAGCGCGAGACGAGCGGGCGGACGGCCTCGACGAGACCGGGCTCGCCCGAAATCATCACAGACAGCGTACCGGCGCGGGCGCCGGGTGGGCCGCCGCTGATCGGGCAGTCGACGAGGCTGATGCCCTTGGCCTTGAGGGCCGCGGTCAGTTCCTCGACGAGGGGCACGCCGACGGTGCAGGTGTTGACGACGATCTTCACCGCGCTGCCCGCGATGACGCCGTCCTTGCCAAGCACGACCTCTCTCAGGCTGTCGAGCGTCGGCAGGGAGACGAAGACGGTGGCGCAGCGGTCGGCGACGTCCTTGGGGCTCGCCGCGGCGCGGGCCTGGCGCGCCAGCAGCGGCTCGAGCGCGGCCGCGCGCGCATCGTGCACGACCAGGGCCTCACCGGCATCGATCAACTTTCCGGCCATGGGCAGTCCCATATTGCCGACGCCGATAAAGCCAGTGGTCATGTCGTGTCCTTTTCTTGGGTGGATTTGTTTTTGGGCGTGAGGGCTGAGTGTAAGGCCGATCATGATGGCGGGAAAGGCCAAGACCTGGCGAAGCGCCAACCGCCTTGCGCTAACGCGAGGATCATGGTGGGGATGAACGTCGTCTCTATCCAGGACTTGCACGAGAAGACATGGGCAACCCCACGGGTCACGTGTATGCCGCGCGCGCCTTGCGCGATTTCGGCGACGGCTTCGTGGCCGTGCTGCTGCCGGTGTACCTGACGGCGATGGGATTGGGGGCCTTCGAGGTCGGCGTCGTGGCAACGCTGGCGCTCTTCGGCTCGGCGTTGATGACGCTGGGGATAGGCCTCCTCGGTTCGAGGCTCGACCACCGCAGACTGCTCACGGCCGCTTCCGGCTTGATGGCCGCGACCGGGTTCGCGTTCGCGCTGTCCGAGACATACGCCATCGTGCTGCTTGTGGCGTTCATGGGCACGATCAACCCCTCGGCGGGCAGCGTCAGCATCTTCGTGCCGCTGGAGCATGCGCTTCTCTCCCGCTCGGTCGCGGACGCCGAGCGGACGCGGATGTTTGCGCGCTACAGCCTGATCGGCGCGCTCGCGGCGGCGGTGGGCGCGCTGGCTGCGGCGAGCCCGGATCTCCTGGCGACCATGGGCGTGGCACAGATGACCGCGCTCAAAAGCATGTTCGTCGCCTACGCGGTGCTGGGCATCATCGGGGGCCTGCTGTACGCGCGCATTCCGATCGACACCACACCCATCGAGGAAAAGCCCGTCGCTGCGCTCGGGCCCTCGCGCGCCATCGTCTACAAGCTGGCGGCGCTGTTCAGCGTCGACGCCTTTGCCGGCGGCTTCGCGGTGCAGTCGCTCGTGGCCTTGTGGCTGTTCAACAAGTTCGGCTTGTCGCTGTCCGCGGCCGGCCTGTTCTTTTTCTGGTCGGGCCTGTTCGCCGCATTTTCATTTCCGGTCGCTGCCTGGCTGTCGCGCCGCATCGGGCTCGTGAACACAATGGTGTTCACGCACATTCCCTCGAGCCTGTGCCTCATTCTTGCGGCGGTGGCGCCGAGCCTCGAGGTGGCGCTGGCGCTGCTGCTCGTGCGCGCGGCGCTGTCGCAGATGGATGTGCCGACGCGCTCCTCGTACGTGATGGCCGTCGTCACGCCGCCCGAGCGTCCGGCGGCGGCGAGCGTCACGTCGGTGCCGCGCAGTCTCGCGGCGGCAGCAAGCCCCGCCATGGCCGGCGCGCTGTTCGCCGCCGGCTTCGAGGCCTGGCCGCTCATCATCTGCGGCGTCCTCAAGATCCTCTATGACCTGGCCCTGCTCTGGGCCTTTCGCCACATCAAGCCGCCGGAAGAGCGATGACCGCGACAGCGACGTTGGCGCGGGAGATTGGTCCACGACGGTCCTATGCCGGGGAACTGAGAGGGGGTCTGACGAGTTCCCTTAGAGTTCCAATCGATTGAGCACCCATCCCCATTTGACTCGCGTAAAGGCACTCAAGTACGAATGATCGGTATCGTGCACAGGGTCGGGTCGCCGCTCGGTCTTCGAAGCTGATGTGTTGGGCTACAGGCGTAATCCACGACCATGACCTCTGACTCTCCCGTCGATGCGATGAACCGCGAACTCAGGGCCGCGGACCCTGGTCTCGTCGGCAATGACGACCTGCTTCGAGGCGTGCTCTCCGGCTGCGGCGATTGCATCAAAGTCCTCGATCTGGAAGGTCGCCTTCAGTTCATGAGCGACGGCGGAAAGCGCGTCATGGAGGTTGACGACTTCACCAAATTCAAGGGCTGTCCTTGGATCGATTTCTGGCCCGGCAACCCGCAGGCGAAGGTTGCGGTGGACGCGGCCAAGGCGGGTAAAACAGGGCGCTTTCGCGGGCCCGCCAATACCGCGAAGGGCAATGCCAAGTATTGGGACGTGCAGGTGTCGCCTATTTTCGGCGCCCAGGGCCAAATCTCGCAACTTCTTTCAATTTCAAAAGACATCACCGAGGAGTGGGAGGCGGCGCAACGCGAACGCTTTTTCACGGAAGAGCTGGAACATCGCGCCAAGAACACGTTCGCGATGGTGCTTTCGATCGCCAAGCAGACATTTCGCGGCGACGCCAACAGTTCGCCGCTTCAAGTCTACACCGGCCGCATCATGGCACTCGCGAAGGCGCATGATATCGCGAAGGCGTCGAATTGGACCAACGCGCGCATAAGAGATGTGCTTGAAGCAGCCTTGGCCCCGCACCGTTCCGGCCAAGGCAAAATTTCTGTTTCCGGTCCCGAATTGACCGTCGCCCCGAGACAGGCGTTGTCTCTGACGCTCGCCGTCAACGAGCTGGCGACCAACGCCATGAAGTACGGCTCCCTCTCCTCACCCAACGGCAAGGTCGATGTCTCGTGGTCAACCTCGGCCAGCGGCACGCCGGTGTTCGCTTTCATGTGGCGAGAGCACGGTGGTCCGCCCGTCTCCGAACCGGCCCGCGAAGGATTTGGCAGCCGTCTCATCAAGGATTTCATGGCCAGCGATTTTGGGGGCACCGTCCGGTTGTCGTATGAACCGGATGGCTTGGTGTGCGAGCTGACGTCGCCGCTGGAAAATTTACCCGCCTGACGTTGCATCCACGGCTCGCGTCGGCGCACGACGCGAGGGCCGCGGTACAGCGGCTTACGCCGCGCGCTCGATGCGGTCGGCCAGCTCCTGCAGGGGCGGAGGCAGGACCGGGCTCTCCTCCTTCAGATAGCGGATGAGCGCCCGCTCGTTCTCGTCGAGCTGTCCGCTCGATCCGAGGCGGCTGCACAGCCAGGCCGCGTCGGCGTCATCGAGGCGCTCGCTGGTGATGATCTCCAAGCGCTGGCGCTCGAGCCGGGCCAGTGCCTGCTCCTCGGTCGACTGCAGGCGGAAGGTGCCCCAGACGTCGGTCCCTGGGCCGGGGCCGCTCAACATTCGTCCGAGGAACCCGCCCACTCGGGAACGCGCCCGTGCACCCGACGGTCCGCCCGTGAAGGCATCGGCCAGCAGCGAGCCGGCGCTGCGCAGATCGGCGTCGTCGAGCCAGGCTTCGGTGCGCAGCGCTTCGGCGCGCGACGGCACAGCCAGGCCGATGCCATGCAGGACCGCATTGGCGATGGCCTTGACGAACATCTCGGTGAATTCCGGCGAGCCTTTACCTGGCGCGATGGCGTTGTTGATGTCGATGAGCGTATCGGCCTCGGCACGCGTGATGGCGATGTTGCCGTCGCCACCGAAGGCAAACATGATGCGGCGCAGAAGCGATACTTCGGCCGAGGAAATGGCGCCCGCCTCGAGCGTCTGCCCGGAGCGCAGGGGACCATCGCCGGTCAGCACGGCGACCTTCACCTGCTCGAGCGCGAAGCGGGCCAGGCTCGGCGGCGACCAGCGTGCCTTGTCGAGCACGTTGACGAGGAGCTCGAGCTCGGTGCTGCTTTCGACCCGGCCGTCGGCGGAGATGTGCTCGATCAGCCACGCCGCGTTGTCGGCAGCGATATAGCCTTCGGGCTCGGCCTGATTGACCACGTAGTCGGTGAGGGCCTCGACGAAAAACTCCGACCAGATCGGATCCTTGATGGGGCAGGCATCATTGAGCGCGAACAGAGCGTCGGCTTCGGCCGGGGAAATGCCGGCATCGTCATTGAAGGCGCGGCGCAGCTTCAGAACATCGCCATCCCTGATGCTGCCGCGCGACCGGATCTCATCCACCGACACGAACTGCAAGACGCCCATTGTACTGCCCACCACCCGCATGCACCCATTTCAGGATACGGGCATATGGTTACGAAGAGGCTAAGGACTGTGCGCTAGAGCAGGATCGTTTCGGATGGAATCATTGTCCGCATTCGAGGTGCCTCGGCCGAAACGTGAATCCTGCTCTACGTCATATATTTAGAGTGCGATTCACGCGTCGCGGCGGAGCCGCGCTACGCGCGGACGCATGGAAGCCGATAGTGCTTCCATGCGAAACGATCGCGCTCTAGCGGACGGCTCAGAACTGGTAGCCGAATTCCTCGATCTCGGGGACGTACCAGGCGGCGACCAGATCGCGGCTGCGATCGTTGTAATAGGCGCGGTAATCCTTGCCGCGATCGCGCGAGACATTGACGGCGGGCAGCGCCACCTGCCCGGTCAAGCCGAGCCTGTCGACGATCATGGCGAAGTCATCCGCCAGCGTTTCGTAGCGGCCGACGACGTCCATCGCGATATTGCCGTCGATGGTATAGAGGTCCCAGTTCTCCACCCAGGCGCGGCGGCGATCGCTGTTGAACGCATCGAACGACGGACGCGTCCCCTCCCCGCGGGATTTGGTCTTGTAGTGATACCAGGAGACCTGCCGGTCCCAGGGATTACGCTCGAAGCTGAACTTGAAATAGCTCCGCCATACGTCCTCGCCGACATACGTCCTGACCAGGGACGCGGGCATGTGCTCGAAGTAGCCGACGGACGGGTGATAGTGGCGCTCGGGCCGGCCCAACAGACGCCGCCACAGCGGACGCTTGGGCACGGCGGGATGGTCGAGGCGGAAATTCTGCGCCGGCTTCTGGCGCACCCCACGCAGCTGCTCGCTGGCCTGGGTAATGACGTCGCCGGGGCCGCAAATGCCCGAGAGCGCGGCCTCGACCGAGGTCGAGCCGGTTTTGTAGGTCTTGATGTAAATGAACTTGTGGGCGTGGGACAAAATCATCGGCAGCGTGCGTAGCACACCCCTCGGCGCGGCTCTACCGTCTTTGCGTCGCGGACGACGGGAAATCCTTTTTATCTCCTCTCCCCACGGACTCGAGGTTGAGGGGCGAGATCTTGCTCAGAATATGCCGCTGCCCCTCACCCGACCCTCTCCCCGTTGAAAAAAACGGGGAGAAGGGGAAGTGGGCGTGCTCCTCGCAACGGCTGCCAAGCGGGCGGGCGATGCAGTTGCCTACCACCAGCGGCGGTACCACCGGCGGTTGCCGTCATGGGCCTCGTTGTGGATGTGGCGGCTCGCGGCATTCTGCGCGGCGCGGATGCGGTCGCGCTCGTAATGCGAGAGATAGCCGTCGGCCTTGGCGTTGCGCTCCAGGTGGCGGATGTGGGCCTGCTCGCGCTCGAGCCTGCGATATTCGTGGCGCGTAATCTCGCCCCGCCTGACGCCTTCGTGGATGCGATAGTCCTGCCGCGCCTGCCGGCGATCGATGTTGCTGCCGCCGTACCAGTCATGCGCACTGGCGACCGACGTGGACGCAACGAGGCCAAGCACCGCCGCAATCACTGTCCTGTTCATGAACAAAACTCCTGGGTTCTGCTCGGGCGACCGGCGCGCTTGCCGCGCTTCGTAACCGAGAACGCGCTAAATATGCGCTTGGCGCGCTGAACCCGCTCTGAACCACGCTCACAGCCGCCGTTCATCTTCCGGCCTCCGGTCCGCCTAAATCGCGCTGCGGCCGGGCGAAAGAAACCAAGCTGTTAGTGCTTGGCCGGCATGCCTTGCGCCACCCGGCAACACCCGGTATAGACCCGGCTTTAATGACACCTGCGGCCCACTCCTCCTCCTTCCACTTCCCGCGGCGCCACCTCCTCACGTGCGAGGGGCTCTCCGCCACAGAAATCAATTCGCTGCTCGATCTCGCCGACAAGGCCGCCGAGGTGAACCGGCAGGTCAACAAGAAGCGCGACATCCTGCGCGGCCGCACGCTCATCAATCTGTTCTTCGAGGCCTCCACGCGCACGCAGAGCTCGTTCGAGCTGGCAGGCAAGCGCATGGGCGCCGACGTCATGAACATGAACGTGTCGACGTCCTCGGTGCAGAAGGGCGAGACGCTGATCGACACGGCCATGACGCTCAACGCCATGCGTCCGGACATCATCGTGGTGCGCCATCATGCGGCCGGCGCCGTGGAGCTGCTGGCGCAGAAGGTCGACTGCTCTGTCATCAACGCCGGCGACGGCGCGCACGAGCATCCCACGCAAGCGCTGCTCGATGCCTTGACCATCCGTCGCGCCAAGGGGCGGGTCGGCGGACTGAGGGTTGCGATCTGCGGCGACATCCTGCATTCGCGCGTGGCCCGCTCCAACATTCACGTGCTGAACACGCTGGGCGCCAACGTGCGCCTCGTCGCGCCGTCGACGCTGCTGCCCTCCGCAGTGGAGCGGCTGGGCGTCGAGGTCTACACCGATATGTGGAAGGGGCTCGAAGGCTGCGACATCGTCATGATGCTGCGCCTGCAGCGCGAGCGCATGCAGGGCGCGTATGTGCCCTCGACGCGCGAGTACTATCATTTCTTCGGCCTCGATCACGACAAGCTCGGGCACGCCAAGCCCGATGCCCTGATCATGCATCCGGGGCCCATGAACCGCGGCGTCGAGATCGCGTCGGCGATCGCGGATCACTCGCGCAGCGTCATCCAGGACCAGGTCGAGATGGGTGTTGCCGTGCGCATGGCCGTGCTGGAAGCGGTCGCGCGCCATCTCCCCAATCATTGAGTGGTGCCATGAGCCCGGCGCGTAAAACTGGTGCGACAGGGTCCGAGCCGGCAGCGACCGTGTTTCTCAATGCGCGCCTGATCGATCCGGCGTCGGGGCGCGACGAGCCGGGCGGGCTGCTCATACGCGACACGACGATTGCCGACATCGGCGGCCACCTGCGGCGCAATGCTCCCGAGGGGGCGGCGGTGATCGACTGCCAGGGGCATGTGCTGGCGCCGGGTCTGATCGATTGCCAGGTTTTTACCGGAGATCCGGGGCAGGAGCACCGCGAGACGCTGAAGACGGCGAGCTTCGCGGCCGCCGCCGGCGGTGTGACGACCATCGTGTGCATGCCCGACACGGAGCCCGTGATCGACCAGGTGGCGCTCGTCGATTATGTGCAACGGCGGGCGCGCGAGCGCGCCATCGTCAACGTGCATATCATGGCGGCGCTGACGCGCGGCCTCAAAGGCGAGGAGATGGCCGAGATCGGCCTGCTGCAGCGCGCCGGTGCCATTGCCTTCTCGAACGGCAAGTCGAGCGTGGCCAACTCGCGCGTGATGCGCAACGCGCTCCTGTATGCGAAAGATTTCGGCGCGCTGGTCGTGCACCACACCGAAGATTCGTTCCTGTCGGCCGGCGCTGCCATGAACTCCGGCGAGGTGGCGACGCGCATCGGCCTGCCCGGCGTGCACAAGGCGGCCGAGACCATCGTCGTGGAACGCGACGTGCGGCTGGTCGAGCTGACGGGCGGCCGCTATCACGCCTCCACGCTCAGCTGTGCCGAGAGTCTCGCCGTGATCCGGCATGCGAAGGACCGGAAGCTGCCGGTGACGTGCGGCGTGTCGATCAATCACCTGACGCTCAACGAGAACGACATCGGGCCTTACCGCACGTTCTTCAAGATCCGCCCTCCCCTGCGCGCCGAAGACGACCGCGTGGCCATGGTGCGCGGGCTTGCTGCCGGTGACATCGACGTGATCGTCTCCAGCCATGATCCGCAGGATGCGGACGTCAAGCGGCGGCCGTTTGCGGAAGCCGCAGACGGAGCCATCGGCCTCGAGACGCTGCTGGCGGCGGCGCTGCGCCTCTACCACAACGGCGAAATCGCATTGCTGCCGCTGCTGCGGGCGATGACCATCAACCCGGCCAAGCTGCTGGGGTTGCCGTCGGGGCGCCTGGAGAAGGGCGCGCCGGCCGACCTGCTGCTGTTTGATCCCGACGTGCCGTGGGTGGTCGATCGCGAGCAGCTCAGATCGCGCTCCAAGAACTCGCCGTTCGACGAGAGCAAGATGCAGGGGCGGGTTCTGCGCACCGTTGTTGCCGGAAAGTCCGTCTATCAGTACGGTGAAGCACCCCGCGGCTGACGCGGCGCGTCGTGTTCGCAGCCAAGAGCGCGGTCGTTTCACATGAAAGCGCCAACGCTTCCATGTGTCCGCGCGCAGCGCGGCTTCGCCGCGACACGTGAATCGCACTCGAAACTTATGAAGGCGAGCAGGATTCACGTTTCGGCCGAGGCGCTTCATGTGATTTAAGGTGATTCAATCAGAAACGATCCTGCTCTAGCATTGCCGCCATGGATTCGATCGTCACAGTTCTGCTGCTTGCCTTGGCCATCGGCTACCTGCTGGGGTCGATTCCCTTCGGCCTGCTGCTGACCAAAGCCGCGGGCGCGGGCGACGTGCGCAAGATCGGCTCGGGCAATATCGGCGCCACCAACGTGCTGCGCACGGGGAACAAGGGCCTGGCGGCCGCGACGTTGCTGCTCGACATGCTGAAGGGAACGGTGGCGGTGCTGCTCGTGGAGCGGCTGATCGGCATTCCAGCCGGATATGCCATCGTGTCGATGCTGGCGGCGGGGCTCGGCGCGTTCGTCGGGCACATCTTTCCGGTGTGGCTCGGATTTCGCGGCGGCAAGGGGGTCGCGACCTATATCGGCGTGCTGGCGGGCATCGCCTGGCCGGCCGCGCTGGCGTTCTGCGGCATCTGGCTCGCCGTGGCGGCCGTGACCCGCTATTCCTCGCTGTCAGCCCTGCTGGCCGCCGCTGTAACGCCTCCGCTGCTGCTGGGCTTGGGCGGCCGACCCGAAGCGCTTCTCTTCACCGTGCTCTCGCTGCTGCTGTTCTGGACCCACCGGGCCAACATCCGCCGGCTGCTGAGCGGTCAGGAGCCCCGGATCGGTGCCAAGAGCTGACCAGATCCCCCTGTTTGCCAACGCGCCGCTGCCGCAGGCGCCGCTCGACGATACGCAACGCCTGGCCTGCCTGCGGCTGATCCGCAGCGAGCAGGTGGGGCCGGTGACGTTTCGCGAGCTCATCAATCAGTTCGGCGGCGTCGACGTTGCGCTCGAGGTGCTACCGGAGCTGGTCCGTCGCGGTGGCGGCAAGCGAACGATCCGGATCTGCCCGCGCGATACCGCCGAGGCCGAGCTCGCGGCGGCGGCGAAGGCGGGTGCGACGCCGCTGTTCACGATCGAGCCCGGCTATCCGGCAGCCCTGGCGCACGTCGATGCGCCCCCGCCGATGCTGTACGTGAAGGGCCGGGCCGAACTACTGGCGCGGGCGGCGGCCGGCATCGTCGGCTCGCGCAATGCCTCGGCCGCGGGGCAGAGGTTCACGCGGCAGATCGCGGCGGCGCTGGGCGCGGAGGGGCTGGTGATCGTGTCGGGCCTTGCGCGCGGCATCGATGCGGCCGCGCACGAGGCGTCGCTCGCGACCGGGACGGTGGCCGTCGTGGCGGGCGGGATCGACATCATCTATCCGCCGGAGCATGGCGCCTTGCAGGCGCGGATCGGAACGGAGGGCTGTCTCGTCACCGAGCAGCCGCCGGGCTTCGTGCCGCGGGCGCAGGATTTCCCGCGCCGCAACCGGATCATCTCAGGCATGTCGCTGGGCGTCGTGATCGTCGAGGCGGCGCGGCGCTCGGGGTCGCTCATCACGGCGCGCACGGCGGGCGAGCAGGGCCGCGAGGTGATGGCCGTGCCCGGGCATCCGCTCGATCCGCGCGCGGAGGGCACCAACCAGCTTCTGCGGGACGGCGCGACGCTGGTGACACGGGCGTCGGATGTGATCGAAGCGCTGGCGCCGCTGCTGGAGGCGCGCGTGCTCGATCGGCAATCGGGAATGCGGGACCAGCCTGACCGCAAGCCATCGCATGCGCCGCGAGACGTTGCGATCGCAGAGGACGTGCGCGCGGCGGTGCTGGCCGCGCTCGGGCCCGCGCCGGTCAGCATAGACGAGGTAGCGCGCGCGGCGCGCCTGGATATCCGCAGTGTGCGCATCGTGCTGCTGGAACTGGCGCTCGCGGGGCGCATCGAGCAGCACGGCGGCCAGCTCGTGTCGCTTCGGCCAGGCTAGGGGTGCTTCCCAGGCAGAGTTCCCCACCCCCCTTGTGGGGAGGGGTTAGGGGTAAGGGAAATTCCTGCACCTATCGGTTTGCTGCGGGACGAAGTGTCAGCCTCCACCGCTCTGCCATCCCCCCACCCTGTCCCTCCCCCTCCAGGGGGGAGGGAACGAAAAAGGATAGGGCGAGGCTAGGCCTTCGGCGGAAACGTGCTTCGTGTCAGAAAAGCCGGTTTTCTGTGCCGACCGGCGCGAGGACGTGTTTTTCACAAAGCACTCCGTTTTATGCCTCCCATGCCTCTATCC
>JBKKCB010000049.1:0-3946 GCA_046713545.1 Hyphomicrobiaceae bacterium
GTCCCGTTCCGGTCGGCCTCCTTCAGCGCCTCCTCGAGCGTGTCGCGCAGCGTTTGCGGACCGGCGAGGCCGAGGCGCGCACGCAGGCTGGCGAGCCAGCCGCTGTTGGTAGAGAGGCGCTGGGCGTCGGTGCTGTCGGGCTTCGGACTGGAACTGTCGGTGCTCATGGCGTGTGTGGGGAAAACTCCTGTGGGCTTGGGATCGGCCTAAGCCGCAGCGTGGCGATAGGGATCGGCGATCCCCAAGGCGCGCAGAATGTCGACCTCGAGGCCCTCCATGACGGCGGCCTCCTCGTCCTGCTCATGGTCGTAGCCGATGAGATGCAGCAACCCGTGCACGACGAGATGCTGGAAATGATGCATCGGCGCAATTCCGGCCTCTTCGGCCTCCGCGCGCACGACCTCGGCCGCCAGCACGACATCGCCGAGAGCGCCGGGCTCGCCGCCCTGGCCCCGTGCGCGCTGCGGCGCGGGAAACGACAGCACGTTGGTGGCCTTGTCCTGGCCGCGATAGTCGCGGTTCAGGCGGCGCACGGCCTCGGCGGAGCTCAACGCCACGCAGGCGCTCGCCGGTTCAAATGTCAGTGCAGGATGCCGTGCCAGCGCCGCAGCCGCGCCTGTCGCCGCAGCATCCGCCTCGGCGAGCCAGCTCCAGTCGCCCGAGTCTTGCACGATCTCGAGCCATAATCGCTGCGGAGGTTCGGCGTCCGGACTCGGATCACCGCCGGTGCCAGCCGCGTCACAAATGGCAGGCATGGAATCTCACCTGGTCCTGTCCCGGCCCCCGTTATCGGGCTGGGCCGGTGCATTGTCGTAGGCTTCCACGATCCGCGCAACCAGGTCGCGGCGGACGACATCGGCGCCTGTAAAATGGATGGCCTCGATGCCCTTGACCCCGTCGAGGAGCCCGACAGCCTCCGTGAGGCCGGATTTCTGGCCGGGCGGCAGGTCGATCTGGCTCGGATCGCCGGTGACGATCATTTTCGAGCCCTCGCCCAGCCGGGTCAGGAACATCTTCATCTGCATGCTGGTGGTGTTCTGCGCCTCGTCCAGGATCACGCAGGCGTTTGCCAGCGTGCGGCCGCGCATGAAGGCCAGCGGTGCAATCTCGATGATGCCCGTCTCCAGGTCCCGCTCCACCTTTTCGGGCGGCAGCACGTCGTCCAGCGCGTCGTAAAGCGGGCGCAGATACGGATCGACTTTCTCGCGCATGTCGCCCGGCAGGAACCCGAGCCGCTCGCCGGCCTCGACGGCCGGGCGTGACAGGATGATGCGGTCGACGATGCCGCGTTCCAGGCACGATGCCGCGAACGCGACCGCGAGATACGTCTTGCCCGTACCGGCTGGTCCCACGCCGAACACGAGATCGGTCCGTTCCAGCGCCCGCACGTAGGCGCTCTGCATCGGCGTCCGTGCCGTCACGATGCGGCGTCGCGTACGCACCTGCGCCATGCCGTCCTGCCGCGGTGCGCCCGACCGGGCGTGGCGGATCAGCCCATCGACGTCACCGGTGCCGATCGACTCGCCCTTCTTCGCGCGCTCGTACAGCGCCAGCAGGACATCGCGGGCCATCTCGCATCGGGCCGGATCGCCCGTCAGGGTGATGATGTTGCCGTGCGCGTGCGCACTGATGCTCAGGCGCTCCTCGATCACGGTGAGGTGGGCGTCGTATTCGCCCAGGACTTGCGTCAGAAGGCGATTGTCTTCGAAAGGAACAACGATGCGTCCGCCTGCTTCGCCACGTGGTGGCGACTTGGCCGCCTTCGGTGCGGCCGATCCGCGAGGACCCGTCAAATCGTGACCTCCCAGCGTTTCAACGCTCGGCAACTAGTGTCCCAATTCCTAAGTTCGCCTGATCTCGCTGCTAGTCCGGGAGCGAACTTCGGAATCCAAAGGGACACTAGTATCATAGACTTGCTAGTGTGATTCAGATCGAGAAATTCGCTCAAGGATGAGCGGCAAATGCCGGCGAATTTCTCGATCATCACACTAGCTTCGAATCGCAATCTATCATGTCCTTTGCAGGCAAAGCGGCGCAAATGCACTCGCAGGCGCACTTATGCCGCCTTTATGACGCCAGAAAGACTATTGGGTCCCGCGGCCGCGATTTCAACCGGCATGATGTGGCCCAGCAGCTCGGGGGCAGCGTCCGCGTGGACCGCCTGAAGATAGGGCGACCGGCCAATGAGTTGGCCGGCCCGGCGGCCGATCTTTTCGAACAGCACGGGAAAGATTTTGCCGATGCAGCCCGAATTGAACGAGGTTTGCTGCTGGTTGAGGAGGCCCTGCAGCCGGCTGAGACGCTCCGCTTTCACCTCTTCGGACAGCTGCTCCATGTTGGCAGCGGGTGTTCCCGGGCGGGGGCTGTACTTGAAGGAATAGGCCTGGGCGAACCCGACCTCGCGCACGACATCGAGCGTCGCCTCGAAATCCGTCTCCGTCTCTCCGGGAAATCCGACGATGATGTCGGTCGAGAGGGCAATGTCGGGCCTGGCGCGGCGGATGCTGTCGACCAGCCGGAAATAGTCGCGCCGCGTGTGCTTGCGATTCATGGCCGCCAGGATGCGATCGGCGCCGGCCTGGAACGGCAGATGCAGGTACGGCATCAGCTTGGGCTGGTCGCGATGCGCGGCGATGAGGTCGTCGCTCATGTCGCGCGGGTGGCTCGTGGTGTAGCGCAGCCGCTCCAAGCCATCGATCTGCGCGATCCTGCCGATCAGCCGGGCGAGTGTCCACGCGTCGCCGTCGGGACCTTCGCCATGATACGCATTGACGTTCTGCCCGAGCAGCGTGATCTCGCGCACGCCTTGCGCGACCAGCCGCCGGGCCTCGGCTTCGAGCGCGGCAACGGGCCGCGAGAATTCCGCGCCGCGCGTATACGGCACGACGCAGAACGTGCAGAATTTATCGCAACCCTCCTGCACCGTCAGAAACGCCGTCGCCGCTCTCGGGCCCGTGCGCGCCGGCAGGTGGGCGAACTTGTCTTCATCCGGAAAGCTCGTTTCGACCACGGGCTCGGCACCGGCTGATCTTCGCGCCAGGAGCTGCGGCAGGCGATGGTAGTTCTGCGGACCGATGACGAGATCGACGACCGGCGCGCGGCGCACGATCTCGACGCCTTCGGCCTGCGCGACGCAGCCGGCCACCGCCACCGTCGTCTCCTTGCCGGCGGCTTCGCGTTCCAGTTTCACGTCGCGGATGCGGCCGAGATCCGAATACAGCTTCTCGGCGGCCTTCTCACGAATATGGCACGTGTTGAGCAGCACCAGGTCGGCGCTGGAAAGCTCGCTCGTTTCCACATAGCCCTGGGCGGTGAGCGTCTCCGTCATGCGCTCGGAATCGTACACGTTCATCTGGCAACCGAACGTCTTGATAAAGACGGTTTTCGGCGCCGCGCACGGAGCCGTCGTCTTTACGCCTTGGCTATCCGATGGATCGCGCATGCAACCTACAAATCCCGCACCAGAAATGAACGTCGGCCTGTACCTGCTAATTGCATGCCATGTTGCAACGCAGCAATAATTTCGTCAAACGGAACAAATTGCGGGATGCCACTGCGCTACATACGCCGTTTGGCGAGGGTCCTGGGAAGCCCGCCGCCCCGCCTTAACGTCCGGTTAATCACGCTGCCGGCGAATCGGCGTGCCGAACAACTGGAGGCGGTGGCCGACCAGCTTGAAGCCCAGCTCCCGCGCCACGCGCTCCTGCAACCGCTCGATATCCTCGTTGCGGAACTCGATAACCTTCCCGCTCTCGACATCGATGAGGTGGTCGTGGTGCTCGCGCGGCGCTTCCTCGTAGCGCATCCGCCCGGCGCCGAAATCGTGGCGCGCGAGGATGCCTTTGCGCTCCAGCAGCCGCACCGTCCGGTACACCGTGGACAACGAGATCCGCTCGTCGATGGCGTTGGCGCGCCGGTACACTTCCTCGACGTCGGGATGATCGGC
>JBKKCB010000050.1:0-7629 GCA_046713545.1 Hyphomicrobiaceae bacterium
CCCGATACGCCGCCGCCCAGGACAACGACCTTCGCTGGGGCGACACCTGCGACGCCGCCGAGAAGCATACCTCGACCGCCCTGTTCCATCTCGAGGCAATGAGCACCCGCCTGCACCGCCATACGGCCGGCGACTTCGCTCATGGGTGCCAGCAGTGGGAGGCCACCACGTGCATTGGTGACCGTCTCATAGGCAATGGCAGTTGCACCCGACGCCAGGAGCGCCTTCGTCTGTTCCGGGTCGGGTGCTAGATGCAGATACGTAAAAAGCGTCTGGCCGGCGCGCAACATCTGGCACTCGCCAGGCTGCGGTTCCTTCACTTTCACGATCATGTCGCAATTGGCAAAGATCTCGGGGGCCGAACTCACAATCCTGGCGCCAGCCCTCGTGTAATCCTCGTCCGTCAGGCCCTGGCGCGCAGCAGCATCGCGCTCGACCCAGACTTCGTGTCCATGCTCCACGGCCTCACGCACCGCAGCCGGAATCATGCCGACCCTGTACTCGTGGACCTTGATCTCCTTGGGCACTCCGATGCGCATCTGATCTCTCCCGCAGGCCACAGAGCCAGATCATGTGGCGCAGAGAGCCCAGGGTCCAGCACTTCCTGCCGGGCGCGCGCCGCCGCCCTCAAGCTCCTTAGCGCTGATCCTCTCGCGCGCGCCGCAACGCGGCTGCCAGCGCACTCTCGCCCGGCGCTTCCTGCTTGCCGGCTGGCCCGCTCGCATTGCGCGGGCGTGCCGCTCCCGAGGAAACGGCGCTGTGGGCGTCAGTCCCCTGGGTGATAGCGCCGGAACGCATCGTCAGGGCAATGCGCTTGCGGGCGGCATCGACTTCCTTCACGCGAATCTTGACCACATCACCGGCCCGCACGACCTCCCGCGGGTCTTTGACGAAACGGTCCGCCATTTCGGAGATGTGCACAAGCCCGTCCTGGTGCACGCCGATGTCAACGAAGGCGCCGAAGTTCGTGACGTTGGTGACAACGCCTTCGAGTTGCATGCCGACTTCGAGATCGGCAATTTTCTCGACGCCCTCCCTGAAGGCGGCCGTCTTGAATTCTGGCCGCGGATCGCGGCCGGGTTTCTCGAGTTCGGTGAGGATGTCGGCAATGGTCGGCACGCCGAACTCGGCGTCGGCGAACTGCGCCGGGCGCACGTTGCGCAGGAAATCCCGATCTCCGATCATCGACGCAACCGGACGATTTGCGGCTGCCGCAATTTTCTCGACGACAGGATAGGCTTCGGGGTGCACGGCAGAGGCATCAAGAGGGTTCTTGCCGTTCATGATCCGCAGAAAACCGGCAGCCTGCTCGAACGCCTTGGGGCCTAGGCGCGCCACCTTCTTGAGCGCCGCGCGGGCCGTGAAAGCGCCGTTCTGGTCGCGATACGCGACGATATTCTCGGCCAGTGCCTTGTTGAGACCAGCAACACGCGCCAAGAGCGCGTGCGAAGCCGTGTTGACGTCGACCCCGACGGAATTGACGCAGTCCTCCACCACGCCATCCAGCGATCGTGCCAGCCTCGACTGATCGACGTCATGCTGATACTGCCCGACGCCGATTGCTTTCGGATCGATCTTGACCAGCTCGGCGAGCGGATCCTGCAGGCGCCGCGCGATCGAGACGGCACCGCGCAGCGAGACATCGAGGCCTGGGAACTCGATGGCCGCCACCTCGGACGCCGAATACACCGAGGCGCCCGCTTCCGAGACCATGACGCGAGTAAGTTTGAGTTGGGGCACCTTGGCAATGAGCTCGGAGACGAGTTTGTCGGTTTCGCGGCTAGCCGTACCATTGCCGACGCTGACGAGCTCAACGTTGTGGCGCAGCGCGAGCGCCCCCAACTTGGCAAGGGACCCCTGCCAATCGGACTGCGGCGGATGCGGATAGATCGTGGCCGTTTCCAGGACTTTGCCTGTCGCATCGACGACCGCCAGCTTCACACCAGTCCGGAAACCGGGGTCGAGCCCCATCGTCGGCCGGGCACCGGCCGGCGCCGCCAAAAGGAGGTCTTTGAGATTCTTGGAAAAGACGCTGATCGCTTCAGCATCTGCGTGCTGCTTGACGCGAGCAAAAAGGTCGACGCTCAGGCTGACGGCAATCCGGCTCTTCCACGCCAACCGGACTGTTTCGGCCAGCCAGGCATCCGCCGGACGGCCCTTGTCGGCGAGATCGAGAGCCAGCTTGATCTTGGCTTCCGCAGGATGCGGGCCGGCTCCAGGGGCGGCGACGTCCAGTCCGAGCTTGAGAATTCCGTCGTTTTGCCCACGCAGGAGAGCCAATGCGCGATGCGACGGGAGCGTGGCGATCTTTTGTTGGAAATCGAAATAGTCGGCGAACTTGGAGCCCTCAGTCTGCTTGCCCTGTATGACTGCGGACGCGACCACGCCCTCGTTCCACATCCATTCGCGTAACGCGCCGATCAGCGTTGCGTTCTCAGCCACACGTTCGATCAAAATGGATCGCGCACCATCGAGCGCCGCCTTGGTGTCTGCCACACCCTTGCCGGCATCAACGAATTTGGCCGCTTCGGCCTCCGGCGACAGCATCGGATTGCCGCTGAGGGCATCGGCGAGCGGCTCCAGACCGGCTTCGCGCGCAATCTGAGCTTTCGTCCTCCTCCGCGGCCGATAGGGTGCATACAGATCCTCAAGCTCGACCTTCGTACCGGCCCCTGCGACAGCCGCAGCCAGCTCCGGCGTCAGCTTGCCTTGCTCCTCGATGCTCGAGAGCACGGCAGAACGCCGTTTCTCCAGGTCCTGCAGATAGCTCAGCCGCTCCGCCAGATTGCGCAACTGGGTGTCGTCGAGGCCACCGGTACGCTCCTTGCGGTAGCGCGCAATGAAGGGCACCGTCGAACCCTCGCTGAGCAGGGCAACCACGGCTGCCACCTGCCCGGCATTCACGCCCAGTTCACCGGCAATCTGCCGGTTGATCTTGTCCATTCGGCCTCCGCAGCAAATCCGGGGAGGCACGCTATCACTGCCGCCGGGGTGCGAAAAGGTTGAAGGGCATGCCTGCTCAACAGGATCTTTCTGTGGTGGGACCATGCGCGAAGGCTTGACCGCGAGCGCTGACATGCTACGCCCAACTTGAGCGTGCGCGAGCGGCCTGCCGGACGCACCGCGACGCATGGAGGACCCCAGCCTTGCAGCTTTATCTGCCGATGGCAGAGATGTCGCTGAACCTTTTCCTGTTGCTGGGGATCGGCGTCGCTGTCGGCGTATTGTCTGGCATGTTCGGCATCGGGGGCGGTTTTCTCCTCACGCCGATGCTGATCTTTCTCGGCGTCCCGCCGGCACTGGCCGTAGGCACGGGCGCGAGCCACGTGGTGGCATCCTCTGTTTCGAGCGCGTTCGGGCATTGGCGGCGTGACAACGTCGATCTCAAGATGGGATTGTTTCTCATCAGCGGCGGACTCGTCGGTGCCGTAGCCGGTGTGTATGTGCTCAGCATCCTCAAAGCCCTGGGTCAGGTCGATCTCTTCGTGTCGCTGGCCTACGTGGTGCTGCTGGGTGTGATCGGTGCGCTGATGCTGATCGAAAGCCTGCGCGCCATGCATGCCCTCTCACAGGCCACGAGCGCGCCAAGGCGAAGCTCTCACCACACGTGGATTCAAGGGCTGCCCTTGAAGCAGCGCTTTCGTGTCTCCCGGCTCTATATCAGTGCCATCCCTCCGGTGATCATCGGTGCATTTGTCGGCTGGCTGACGGCCATCATGGGTGTCGGTGGCGGTTTCCTGCTGGTGCCGGCCTTGATCTACCTGTTGGGCATGCCGACGCGCATCGTGATCGGTACGTCCGTATTTCAGATCGTCTTTGTGACGGCGTTCACAACGGTGCTGCAGGCTGTCCAGAACAACAGCGTCGATATCGTGCTGGCTGCCCCCCTGATGCTCGGTGGCGTTATCGGCGCGACCTTTGGGGTCGACATGGGCCAGCGACTGAAGGCAGAACAGCTTCGGGTGCTCCTCGCCCTGCTGGTCATCGCCGTGTCCATTCGTATGGCCGTGGGACTGGTCGTCACACCCAACGAACTGTACTCGATCGAGCAGGCGGCTCCCCCTGAGGCGATCGAAGCGCCCCTGTCGCGGGGCCGACCGCCAGGGCGCTGAGGCTATCTGGGCTCGAACTGCAGCGGCGCTGCATAATCCACTGGCGTCGCATACCAACCGGCCTTGCGCTTTTGCCAGTAGAGGCCGTCGAGCCGCCGCGTCACCGGGCCCGGCTGCCCCGAACCGATGGGACGCCCGTCGATATTGGTAATGGCAATGATCCCACCGCCAGTCGTCGAAATGAAGACCTCGTCGGCCCCACGCATTTCGCCCGGCGGCAACGAGCGTTTGCTCATATGCAGATTGGTATCTGCCGCAAGCTTGAAAACCGTGTCGCGCGTCATGCCATCCAAACACACGTCCTCGGGCGGGGTCGTCACGCGGCCATCCTTGACGGCAAAGATATTGAAACCGGGCCCTTCGACGATGTTACCCTCGCGGTCAACGACGGCACACGTGTCCGCACCGCGGTCATAGCCTTCCATGAGGGCCATCTGAAAATCGAGCCAATGATAGTGCTTGATGGTCGGGTCGACGGATTCCTTCGGGACACGCTGGATGCCTGACACGTGCATCGACAGGCCGCGATCCTTCTGCTCGGGCCGGGCGATCCAGACATAGGGGATGCAGAACATCCAGAACCGGTTGCGGGCCAAGCGAACGTCGCGACTGCCAATCGGCGCCCGGCCGCGGGTCATGAGCATCTGCACATAAGCCTCGCGTAGACCAGTACGACGCACCGCCTCAGTCAGGATAGCGCGCACCGCATCGCGGTCGTAAGGGCACTGCATGCGCAGCTTGGCCCAGTTGCGCTCGAACCGCGTCAGATGATCCTCAAGGCGAAAGAAGGCGCCGTCGAAAACGGAGACCGTGTCCTGAACGGCGTCGGATCTGAGAAATCCCCAGTCGAGCATCGGGATTTTTGCGTCATCGATCGGAACGAAGCGATCCTCGCAAAAAGCGATACCGGCGGCGAAGGGATTGGGCTCGGTCATATTCTACCTCGCGTTCGGACTCGTAATGCCTTCACGCGAGTTTGCAGCGAGATGGCAGTCGCGGGCAAGGCGAACGCTCCCCTAGCGCGCGCTGGCGGATGCTAAAGTGGCCGGAAGCGGACGCACGGGCGTGGTGTGAACATGGAACGCCGGCACCGAGACCAGTTCGCGCTCGGGCCACCGCAACGCGGTGAGCTGGCCGCCAAAGCAGCAGCCGGTGTCGATGCAGATGGTGTTGTTGATCCATTCGGCCGTCACAATCGGGGTATGACCGTAAACAATGGCCGTCGGCCCATGATAGCGCGCAGCCCAGTTGCGGCGAACCGGGAAACCGAATTCGTCGCGCTCGCCGGTCGTATCGCCATACAGGCAGAATGCGCGTGTCGCAGCGGTGGAATAGCCGAGCATGTCGCGCCGGATACCCGCGTGCGCGACGGCGAGCTGTCCGCCGTCGAGCCAGATGTGGAAGGGCAGGTTGTCCAGGAAGGCTTTGAGCTCCTGACGCAAAGCTGCTGGCACGCCCTGCATCTGCTCGGCCGTCTGGGCCAGACCATGTGTCAGTTGAACATTTCGCCCGTCGAGCCAGCGCGCCAGCCTGGCGTCGTGATTGCCGAGAACACCGAGCGCCTGGCCCGATCCGATCATTGCCATGACAATGCGTAACGTATCGAGTGATCGCGGGCCGCGGTCGACGTAATCGCCGACAAAAACGGCGCGACGTCCGGCGGGCGGGCGCGTCACGCAGCGCCGATCTGGTTCCGCGCCCCTCCATTCGACGCCGTAGCCGAGCATAGAAAGCAACGCCTCAAGCTCGTCGGCGCATCCATGCACGTCGCCAATGATGTCAAACGGGCCTTTCTCGCCGCGCCGGTCCGGGCCCTCGATCATGCGATCTGAACTTCGTCCGCCGCTTCGGGAACATCGGTCACGAAACCTGCAAACCGCTCCAGTCCGTTGGGGACAGGACCGCCGTAAGCCCAATCCAGAAGCTCGACCGTGTGAACGATCGGAAGCGCCGTGCCCAGCGCGATCTGCGTAATGCACCCCAGATTTCCGGCCGCTACGATGTCGGGACGCACGCTTTCGATGTTGGCCACCTTGCGGGTTCTGAGCTCGCCGGCGAGTTCCGGCTGGAGGATGTTGTAGACGCCAGCTGAACCGCAGCAAATATGGCCTTCCGGAACATCGAGCACCGTAAAGCCGGCCTTGCGCAACAACACCTTCGGCTCCTCCGTTATCTGCTGGCCGTGCTGCATGGAGCAAGCGGAGTGATACGCTACGCGAATGGAAGACCAGCGGCGCGGCGCTCCCAGATCGTACTCGGCCAGAAATTCGGAGATGTCGCGCGTCAAGCCCGACAGTTCCGCCGCACGCTCGGCATAGGCGGGAACATACTTCAGAAGATGGCCATAGTCCTTGACCATCGTCCCGCACCCCGACGCATTGATGATGATGGCGTCAACGGGGTCCCTGGCGTGCAGCTTCGACCACGCATCGACATTGCGCTTGGCCTGTTCGATGGCCATCGCCTCTTTGCCCATGTGGTGCACGAGGGCGCCGCAGCAGCCGGCACCGGCTGCCACTTCCACGTCAACACCGCGACGCGCAAGGAGGCGAATGGTGGCATCGTTGATCTCAGGCCGCAGGACCTGCTGCGCGCATCCGGCCAAGAGTATCACGCGCTTGCGCCGCGCGACCTGCGTTGCAGCCGTACCCGGCCCCGCGAATCTTGCGCCCTTGACCGGCTTCGGAGGCGCGAGTTCGAGCATTGCGACGACCTCTTTCAATCCAAAACGCTCGAACACGCCTTTGAACGGCTTGGCAAGAGGCGCAAGCGCCAGCGCGCGCGCAAAGCGTTTCGGGTAGGGGATGAGGTTGGCGAGCAGCGTCCGCAGCATGCGATCCTTGAAGCTGCGCTGGCCAGTGTCCTCGATGTGGGTGCGGGCAAGGTCGACCAGGTGCATGTAGTCGACACCACTTGGGCATGTCGTCATGCACGACAGGCAAGAAAGGCAACGGTCGACATGGTGCTGGACTTCGGGACTCGCGTCCCGATCATTCTCGAACATGTCCTTCATGAGGTAGATGCGGCCGCGCGGCGAGTCGCGCTCGTCACCGACCAGTACGTAGGTAGAGCATGTTGCCGTGCAAAACCCGCAATGGACGCAACGGCGCAAAATACTTTCGGCTTCCGCGAGCCGCGGGTCCGCAAGCTGATCAGGTGTGAAGTTCGTCTGCATGGCGGGAGCCGATTCGGTGTTAGCGCCGATGAACAGCCAGTCTAGGGCAACTGCGCTTCAGCACCAGAGCAGGTGCCAGTCAAGACATCACACATCGGCGTACATACGACCCGGATTGAGGATGCCCGCAGGGTCGAGGACGGATTTGATGCCACGACTGATATGGGCAAGTCCGTGCTCGAGCGGCTGGAACACATCGACGGCGGCACGCACGGATGGTTCGGCACGAATAAGGGTTGCATGCCCGCCATGAGTTGCAACAACGCGCCGTACGTCTGCTGCGCCTGCATCGGCCGCTTCAAGCACCTCCATCCAGATCAAACCTCCCGACCAATCGTAGAA
>JBKKCB010000051.1:0-8021 GCA_046713545.1 Hyphomicrobiaceae bacterium
TCGCCCATCACCCACGGCCCGGCCAGCATGCCGTCCTCGATCAGCCCATACGCGGCACCGACCGATTGCGGCACCTTCTTCTGCATCGCCTCGATGGCTGCCGGATCATCGGCCCAGCGATACGCGCGCATGCGGTGAGCGTGGGCCACGTGTACCGTCGAGCAGATGTAACTGATAAAGGCTTGTACGCGCGCGAACGCAAACGGATCATTCAGCGGCGCCAGCTTGGCATCCGGAAAACTCTGAGCGACATACGCCAGGATCGCGGGAGTCTCCGTGATGATGCCCTTGTCCGTCGCAAGCGCCGGGACCCGGCCCTTCGGATTGATCTTGAGATATTCGGGCTTGCGCTGATCGTTTTCGCCAAAATCGAGGCGCACGGTTTCGTATTGTGCGCCTGACTCCTCCAGCGCGATGTGGGAGGCCAGCGCACATGTCCTGGGCGCATAATACAACGTCAGCATTTCCGATCCTCCCGCACGCCGCCCACGTTTTCTGCGTCATCGGCCTCGCGCCGTCTGACGCGAGGCCGGACGAACACTTCTCTCAGTACGTCTTCGGCGCAGCCACCGGCGCGCCGCCCTTGACCTCCTTCACCGCCTGCGCGGCGGCCGTCGCCATCAGCCGCGCATCGTTGAGGATGGTGGCGAGCTGATAGCCCTGCTCGAAGCGCCGCAGCGCCGTCTTCGCGCCATCCGCGTGCACGCCTGCGATCAAGCCCTTGGCCCGCACCTTCTTGGCGATCAGCTCAATGAACGAAACCACCTCCGGGTCAGACGGATCGAGCGTCGGCGGCTTGCCGAGACTCATCGACAGGTCTGACGGACCGACATACACGCCATCGATGCCCTTCACCGATAGAATCGCGTCCAGGTTCTCGACACCTTTGCGCGTCTCGATCATGGCCAGCAGGATGACCTCCTCGTTGGCACCCTGCCAGTAGTCGGCACCGCCGTACTGCACGGCGCGATTGGGGCCCATGGACCGCGTGCCGAGCGGCGGATAGCGGCAGAAATTGACGAACTGCTCGGCCTCTTCCCTGGTGTTGATCATCGGGCAGATCAGCCCATACGCGCCGGCATCGAGCAGCTTCATCATGATCGCCGCGTCGTTCCACGGCACGCGCGCCATCGGCACCGCGCTGGTCGTCGAGATGGCTTGCAGCATCGTCACGGCGGTCTGGAAATCGATCGGGCCATGCTGCAGGTCGATGGTCACCGAATCCCAGCCCTGGTGGGCCATCACCTCGGCGGAGTAGGAATTCGGAATGGCGAGCCATCCGTTCACGATGGTGCCGCCCTCGGCCACGATCTTGCGCAGCGCGTTCTTTCTCATGGGGTTACCGCTCCCGGGTGCTTTTTCTGGAGCCCTAGGAGTAGGCCGTCAGGCGCTGGCTTGCCACAGCTTTCTTGCGCGCCAGCCCCCACCGGTCACCGTCGAAAAAGAAAATTACGCGATCCGCTCGCGCCCGAAGAACGTGAACACGATGCTCTGCAGAATGGCCAGCAGCACTCGCATCACGACCGTGAAGAACATGAAGACGAGCTGTTTTTCCTCGAGCAGCAGGCGCACCCACACGTTGTATTTAGGCGGCAGATTGGTGGCGACGATGTAGCTCTTGGCGCTGGTTGCCACGGTGATGATCTGGTCCAGCGTCTCGGGGTATTGAATGCCGACGAACGCCAGCGCCATCGCCCCGAGGATGAGCGAGATGATGATGTTGCCCGTGGATAGGAGAATGCGTTGCATCATGGTGCTGACTACCCCCTCATGACCCCGCCACGGCGACCTAGGCCCCAAACATGGCACCTGTGAGACAAGTGCATTCAGGGGCGGCAGCCCGACGGCCGGCGCCCCACCATAAACTGATCCGGCACCGACATATAGATGGGCGCATCAGATGCCAGGTCCAGGCAGTGCGGGTCAGCGCTTACCGTCCTGCAAACGGCCTCGCCTCACACATCCAGGTTGGCCACATTGAGGGCATTGTCCTGAATGAATTCCCGGCGCGGCTCGACCACGTCGCCCATGAGCTTGGAGAAGATCTCGTCTGCCTCGTTGAGATCGCCGAGCTTCACCTGCAGAAGCGTGCGAACGTCGCGATTGAGCGTCGTCTCCCAGAGCTGCTCCGGATTCATCTCGCCCAGCCCCTTGTAGCGCTGCAGCGACAAGCCCTTTCGCCCGGTCGCATACACCGCTTCGAGCAATGTCCGCGGCCCAAAGATGCGTGTCTCACCCTCCTTGCGCTTGAGAACGCCGGGGGTGCCATAGATCTCTCTCAGGTGCGCGTTGCGCTCGTTGAGGCGCCGCGCCTCCAAGGATCCCAGCAGGGCGCGATCGAGAACCTGCACCTCCGTCACGCCGCGCACCTCGCGTTTGAACGCGAAGCCGTCGTTGCCGAAGCGGCCCTGCCATCCGCGCTCTGTCTCTTCCGCGATCGTATCCAGGCGCGCCGCGACCTCGGCCGCCACACCGTTGGCGCGATCTGCCGACAGCAGCAGGCTCTGCTCGAACGCGCCGCCAATCGCCGCCTGCTCCACCACGAAGCGCGCGTAGCGCGAATGCAGGTCATCCATCACCTTGCTGATGCCGCGCGCCTGCTCGACGACGTCTCGCAGGTCCTTTCCCGCCCGCACTTCACCACTCCCGAGCACGAGCGTGCACCCTTCGAGGCCGGAATCGATCAGGTAGTCCTCGAGCCCGCGCTGATCTTTCAGATAGGTCTCGGTCTTGCCCTTGGCGACTTTGTAGAGCGGCGGCTGCGCGATGTAGAGATGCCCCTTCTCCACGAGCTCCGGCATCTGCCGGTAGAAGAACGTGAGCAGCAGCGTACGGATGTGGGCGCCGTCGACATCCGCGTCCGTCATGATGATGATCTTGTGATAGCGCAGCTTCGACAGGTTGAAGTCGTCGCGGCCGATGCCGGTCCCCAGCGCCGTGATGAGCGTGCCGATCTCCTGGCTCGACAGCATCTTGTCGAACCGTGCGCGCTCCACGTTCAGGATCTTGCCGCGGAGGGGCAGCACGGCCTGGAACTCGCGGTTGCGTCCCTGTTTAGCGGAGCCGCCGGCGCTGTCGCCCTCGACGATGAACATCTCGGTGTTGACCGGATCGCGGTCCTGGCATTCGGCCAGCTTGCCCGGCAGCGAGTTGATATCGAGCGCGCCTTTGCGCCGCGTCAGCTCACGCGCCTTGCGTGCCGCCTCGCGGGCAAGCGCCGCCTCGACGATCTTGCCGACGATGATCCGCCCTTCCTTCGGGTGCTCCTCGAACCAGGCCGCGAGGTGCTCGCCGACGATGCTCTCGACCACCGGCTTGACCTCGGAGGAAACGAGCTTGTCCTTCGTCTGGCTGGAAAATTTCGGATCCGGCACCTTGACCGACAGCACGCAGGTCAAGCCCTCGCGCGCATCGTCTCCCGACAAGGCCACCTTCTCTCTCTTGGCGATGCCGGACTCTTCCGCGTACTTGTTGATGACTCGCGTCAGCGCACCGCGAAAACCAGCGAGATGCGTGCCGCCGTCGCGCTGCGGGATGTTGTTGGTGAAGCACAGCACGTGCTCGTGATAGCTGTCGTTCCACCACAGGGCCACTTCGAGGCTGACGCCGTCCCGCTCGCCGCGCAGCATGATGGGCTCGGCGAACAATCCTGCCTTCGAACGATCCATATAGCGCACGAACGCGGCAACGCCGCCGTCATAGCGCATCTCCTCGACCTTCACGTCCGCATGCCGCTCGTCGCGCAGCACGATGCGTGCCCCGGAGTTCAGAAACGCGAGCTCACGCAGCCTGTGCTCCAGCGTTGCGTAGTCGAAGTCCGTCATCGTGAATGTATTGGGGCTTGGCAGGAACGAGACCTCGGTGCCGGTGCGGTCGCCGGCATCGCCGACGATCTTCAGCGGCGCGACCGCGACACCATCTCGAAATTCGATAAAATGCTCTTTGCCTTGGCGCCAGATGCGCGCCCCGAGCCAGGTCGACAGCGCGTTGACCACCGACACGCCCACGCCGTGCAGTCCGCCGGACACCTTGTAGGAGTTCTGATCGAACTTGCCGCCGGCATGCAGCTCGGTGAAAACGATCTCTGCTGCCGAGCGCTTGATATCCTGATCGTCGTCCGCCTTGATACCGGTCGGGATGCCGCGCCCGTTGTCCGACACGACGACCGAGCCGTCTGCCACCAGCGTCACGACGCATTCGGAGGCATAGCCCGCGAGAATTTCGTCGATGGCGTTGTCGACGACCTCATAGACCATGTGATGCAGGCCCGAGCCATCGTCCGTGTCGCCGATGTACATGCCGGGACGCTTGCGAACCGCGTCCAGGCCCTTCAGCATCTTGATGGAATCGGCGCCATAATCTTCGGCGCCGCCGTTCTTTCTGACCGGCAACCCGCTCATGTCGACTGTGTCCTGAAACCGCACTTTTTGAATTCAATTTCTTATAGCACGAAACGCCTGCAAACGCCCTCAAAATCGTAAACTTCCGGGATGATTCAGGGGAACATTTTACCCTGCCCAACCAACATGTTAGGCGAGCATAATCGCAGCACGCGTCCGATCATGTCGCGCTCAGCGCTGGCTCCGACAACTTTATGAATTGAGCGCCGTTCACAATGCCGTCGAACGCAGACTCGTCCGTTCCCGTCATCCAAGCCTGACTGCCTAGCCGCATGATTTCGGCATAGAGCGTATCGCGCCGCTTTTTATCGAGATGGGCTGCGATCTCATCAAGAAGCAGGATCGGCGCCGCACCGTCGCGCCGCCGGCTCTCGAGTTCCGCGTGGGCCAGCACAAGCCCCACCAGCAGCGCCTTCTGCTCACCGGTCGAGCAAACGTGCGCGGGCATTCCTTTGGGCCCATGCACGACGGCCAAGTCACTGCGATGCGGTCCTTCGAGCGCGCGCCCCGCCGCGCGATCACGATCTCGCCCGGACCGAAGGTCCACGATGTATGCGTCCTCCACGTCCACGGCAGGCCGGCGTGCCAGGTCGCGCTCCAATCTGCCTTCGAGTTGCAATTGCGCCCATGGAAATGGCGAGTCGGGCGTTCTCGCGCGACGTTCCGCAATCATGGTCTCGACCCCGGTCACGGCTTCCGCGCGGGCCGCTGCAAGGGCGACGCCCGCCTCGGCCATGATCATCTCCAATCCATCGAACCGCGCGCCATCACGCACGCCGTCTTCGAGCAGACGATTGCGCTGTCGCATGGCCCGCTCGAAATGCCCCACACGGGTGCGATAGGTCGGATCGAAACAGACAACCAGCCGATCGAGAAACCGGCGCCGCTCGGACGCCGGGCCCCGGAACAGCCCGTCCATCGCCGGCGTGACCCAAAGCATTTCGACGCGATCGGCCAGCGCACCTGATCCCGATTGATTTTCGCCATTGACCCGCACGATGCGCCCGGCGCGATCGCCGGACTCGCCGGTCAAGCCGGTGCCGATCGCGATGCTGTCATGGGCTGTGCGAACGGTCGCGGCCACGGCCCAGACACCCGCTCCGCCCGCCTTGGCCATTTCGGCGTAGAGAGATCGCCGCAATCCCTGGCCTGGCGCGAGTAGCGAAATGGCTTCGAGAATATTGGTCTTTCCCGCACCGTTTGGTCCCGTCAGCACGACGGGCCGCGAATCGAGCGCAAGCGTCAGGCTGCCGTGGTTGCGGAAATTCGTAAGAGCCAGCCGTTCAATCCACATTCGCTCATTCTCGCCGCCTGATGCGGCTTGAGGCGCCCGCGCGACGCACGCGCTGCACTGGCGCAATTGCCGATCGCCCGCGCGGCATTACACCCGCATCGGCATCAGGACATAAAGCGCGCTTTCGTCGCCCCCGTCCTTGACCATCGTCGGCGAGCCCGGATCAGCGAGCAGAAACTGCATTTGGTCGCCTTCGATCTGCCCCGAGATGTCGAGCAGATAGCGGGCGTTGAACCCGATTTCGAGGGGTGTCGAGCCGTAGTCGATCGGCAGTTCCTCGGTCGCACTTCCCCCCTCGGGATTGGTCACCGACAAAACCAGCTTGTCGGCCGCGATCATGAGCTTCACGGCACGTCCGCGCTCGCTGGCGATGGTCGATACCCGGTCCACAGCGCCCATGAACTGGGCATTGGAGACCGCCATGGACTTGTCATTGGATTGTGGAATGACGCGCCCGTAGTCGGGAAACGTGCCGTCGATCAGCTTCGACGTCAGCGTGATCGGCCCGATCTCGAACCGCACCTTTGCGCCCGATACGCCGACCTTCACGCTCATGGTGCTTCCCTCCACGAGACGGTGCACCTCGTGTACGGTCTTGCGCGGAATGATGATCCCCGCCATTCCTTCCGCGCCCTTGGGCCGCTCGAGGTCCACCTGCGCGAGGCGATGGCCATCGGTTGCCACGGCACGCAGCGTCGATTGCTTGCCGCGGGTCGCCGTATGCAGGTAGATGCCATTGAGGTAGTAGCGCGTTTCCTCCGTCGAAATCGCAAAGCGCGTCTTTTCGATGAGCTTCTTCAGGTCGCCGGCATCGATCTCAAAGGTATGCGTCATCTCCCCGGCCGCAAGATCGGGAAAGTCGTCTGCTGCCAGCGTCTGCAGCGAAAAGCGCGAATGCCCGGCCGTCAGCGTCAGCCGCTCGCGCTCGGCATCGCGCGTGATCTCGATTTCGCTGCCGTCCGGCAGTTTGCGAACGATGTCGTGGAGGACATGCGCTGGAACAGTCACCGCACCGGTGCTCGACGCATCGGCGGGAACCTGCTCAATGACCTCGCGCTCAAGGTCGGTTGCCTTCAGCTCCAACACGCCATTCTTGGCTTTGAGCAGGACATTCGAGAGGATGGGGATGGTGGTGCGTCGCTCCACGACGCTGGTAACATGGCCCAAAGCCCGCAACAGCTCGCTTCGTTCTATGACCAGCTTCATTAGCAGCGCCTCGGTGTCTGTCGCGTGCAGAAACGTGCAGGCGGTTCGGGCAGGTTGCCCGCGTCAGAAACCTCATGAGGTCAACGCCAGAACCACCAGATATCAAGGAGAATCGTTGTTGCTCAAACTTGGCCCGGGATCGCCCAATTTGCAAGGGGTCGCAGGCCCCCGGCAAGATGTGACCTCGATGGTCACCGAGGCAGCAAACCGGCACGTTCCGATCTGCTGCCAAGGTTGAACTCGTGCCCGACCAGCCAATCCGCGTGGACTAGTTGCTCAGTTGCTTCTTCAGGTCCTCGATCTCGTCCTTGAGGCGGGCATTGCCGTTGAGCTCGCCGTCAATCTTGCGGATCGCGTGCAGGACCGTCGTGTGATCGCGGTTGCCGAAGCGGCGCCCGATCTCCGGCAATGAACGCGATGTCAGCTGCTTGGCCAGATACATGCCGATCTGCCGCGGCCACACCACCGACCGGTGCCGGCGTTGGGAGAGAATGTCACCCTTCGATACTCCGTAATGGCGCGAGATGATTCTCAGGATGTCCTCGATCTTGATGCGCCGGGGTTCGATGCCGTGCACGAGATCCCGGATCGCCGTCTCGACGATGTCGAGGGTGATCGGCGTGCGCATGTACTGCCAGATCGCGTAAAGGCGCGTCACCACACCCTCAAGCTCGCGACCGCTTTCCGTGAGCCGTTCGGCCAGCAGCGCTATTGCATCTTGCGGGATGTCGAAAGATGCATCGGCCGCACGTTTTTCCTGCGCGCGCCGCTGCAGAATCTTGAGCCGCAGATCGTAGTCGAGCGCCCCCAGTTCGGTGACGAGGCCACGCTGAAGCCGCGACCTCATGCGGTCGTTGAGCCGTGCAAGTTGTCCCGGTGCGCGCGCCGAAGCCACGACCAACTGCCGCCCGCCATCAAGCAGCGTGTTGATGATGTGATCGAACTCGAGCTCCGTTTTCTCGCCCTGCATGAATTCCAGATCGTCGATCAGCAACATGTCGATCGACCGGAAGCGATCTTTGAAGGCCATCGCGTCCTGGGACTTGAGCGCCTCGACGAACTGGAAGCGAAACCGCTCCGCCGTCAGATAGAGCACTTTGGCCTGCGGGGTGCGCCGGCTG
>JBKKCB010000052.1:0-4749 GCA_046713545.1 Hyphomicrobiaceae bacterium
TTAGACCTAAAAGCCAGATGGGGGATTGGGCGCTTGTGCAACCTTTGATGCGGCACGCGCCTTAGCGGCACGAGCGAGGGGGCATGAAGGCTGTCAGATTGACAACTGCGTTCGCCGTCGTGCTGGGCGCGGTGCTGCCCATACCGGTTGCGACGGATCTGGTGCCCGCGACCTGGGCGGCAGAGACGGGCGACCCGCCGGCTGTCGACGACCTTCGGCGGCGGGCGGAGGATTTGGCCAAGTCGGCCAGTGATCAATTTGGCAAGATCGTGGGCGGCAAGGAAGAACAGAGCAGGGCGCCCCGCACGACTGACGTTTCGGAACGAAGCGGATCGAGCATTGGGCTGGTCGAGCAGGTTCACAGTTGGACCTCCAGGTCAGCGGCCGAATATCAGACCCTGATGCGCGGATTGTCCCAGCCGTCCATGTTCAATCCTGTCGCCGATGCTGCCACCAGACTGGCCGCCGGCCGTTCGCAGAAAGACGAGAGCGAAACGCGGCGCTCAAATCAGCCTCGGGCGCAATCTTTGATGGAGTCGGCGGTCGGCTGGATCCACCGCGCCGGGCGCGAGTATCAGACGGTGATGCGTGGGCTGTCGGTGCCGGGGTCCGACGGAATGCTCATCGCCGGGAAAACACCGGCTGTTGTCGCAGTCGATAAGACGCCAGCCGATCTCAAGCCTTCTGAGCAGGCCGGCGATCGTCAGGCTGCCGAAGCGAAACAAGCCGAAAGCGCGCTGCAGGCCGAGGCGCGCCGGGCCGCCGATGCGCAGGAAGCCGAAGCTAGGAGGGCCGAGCAGTCCCGACTTGCCGCCGAGGAAAAGCGCGCCGAAGACGCGCGCAAAGCGGCTGAGGCCCGCCAGGCCGACGAGGCGCGCCGCGTGGTGGAAGCCAAGCAGGCGGCCGACGCGCGGGAGGCCGCGGAAGTCCGGCGGGTCGCCGAGGCCAGAGCCGCCGATGACGCGAGGAAGGCCGAGGAACTGCGAGTCGCTGCGGCCGCAAAGCAAGCCGAGGACGCGCGCCGCGCCGCCGAGGCGCAGAAAGCCGCAGACGCCAGGCGGGCGGAAGAGATGCGTGTCGCTGCTGTCGCGAAGCAAGCCGAAGAGACATGGATCGCTGCCGCGAAACAGGCCGAGGATGCCCAACGTGCCGAGGATGTGCGCCGTGTCGCCGAGGCGCAGACACGCGAGGCGTCCCAGGCAACCGCGGCACCATCGCGCAAGCGCGCAGGCGATCACCGCAAAGTGTCGCAAAAGCGCGCGGGGCGGAAGGAGCGCACGGCCCGGAAAGGCGGGCCGTCGCGCAAGGTTGCGGTTGCGTCAAGCCGCAAGCGGGCCAAAGCCGGCCCGTCATCGGGTGCGGGCAAAGGCCGGCGTTGGAAAAGGACGCATCCCGAGCACGTTTGCCGGATGGCGGGTGCCCGCACCAGCGTGCCCGGCTGGTATATCGCCCGGCGCGAAGACACGCTGTGGAAAATAGCCGCGCGCCACTACGGTGCGGGCCGGCGCTTTCCGGTGATCTATAGAGCCAACACCCGCCGGATCGCGGATCCCGATCGCCTCGTCCGGTGCCAGCGCCTGTATCTGCCGAAGTTTCGCAGGCGCGGCTGACGGCCCGATGTTGCAGATGCGAAAGCGCTAGCTGCATTCGCGTCGTTTCATCCGTCGACAAGCCGTCCCGGGCGATTTAAGGCTTTGGCATGCAGCTCACCCACGAGCAGCCACGCAGAACGCTGCGGGCTGCCATTCTTGACCGACTGACGCCGGCGCCGTCCCGTCTGCGCGCTCTGCGCGCGCTCGCACCGCACATCTGGCCGCACGATCGTCCGGACCTGCAACGGACCGTGGCGCTGTCGCTGGTCCTGATGCTGGTGGCCAAGGTCGTGACGGTGCTGATGCCCTACACTTTCAAATGGGCCACCGATGCGCTGGTCGCGGCCAGCGGCGGCCAGCTGCCGGCGGGCTCGAGCCTGCCTTGGCTTATCGGCGCGCCCGTCCTTGCTACGCTGCTTTACGGCGCGGCTCGCATCAGCATGACCCTGCTCGTGCAGTCGCGGGAGGGTCTGTTTGCGAAAGTGGCCATGCATGCCGTGCGCAAGCTGGCCCTTTCAACGTTCGAGCATATGCACCGCCTGTCGCTGCGCTTCCATCTCGAGCGCAAGACGGGGGGATTGACGCGTGTGCTGGAGCGGGGCCGGACCGGGATCGAGAACATCACGCGTCTGACGCTGATGACCTTGGTCCCCACCATCGTTGAGTTTGTCCTGGTCCTCGTCGTGTTCGCGCTCGAGTTCGACTGGCGCTATGTGCTGGCCGTCTCGTCGATGATCGTCTTGTACCTGGCCTATACCGTGCGCGCCACCGAATGGCGCGTCCGCATCCGCCGCGACATGAACGAGAGCGACACGGATGCCAACACGAAAGCCGTGGACAGCCTCCTCAACTACGAGACCGTGAAATACTTCGGTGCCGAAGAGCGAGAGGCGAAGCGCTACGACCGGTCCATGGAGCAGTATGAGCGCGCCAGCATCAAGACCTACACGTCCCTTGCGGTTCTCAACACGGGGCAGGCCATCGTTTTCACGCTGGCGCTGACCGGCTGCATGGCGATGGCCGCGATGGACGTTGCGAGCGGCCACAACACCGTGGGCCAGTTCATCATGGTCAACGCGCTGATGCTGCAGCTCTTCATCCCGCTCAATTTCATGGGCATGGTCTATCGCGACATCAAGCAGGGCATCATCGACATCGAGCGCATGATGGACATCCTGGAGATGAACCCGGAGGTCGCGGACCGGCCGGACGCCAAGCCGCTGGCCGTTGCGGGCGGCAGCGTTCGCTTCGAGAACGTGACGTTTGCCTATGATCCGCAGCGGCCGATCCTGGCGCCGCTGTCGTTCGAGGTCCCGGCCGGCAAGATGGTCGCGATCGTCGGGCCATCGGGTGCCGGCAAATCGACCATCAGCCGCATCCTGCTGCGGTTCTACGACGTGGCGTCAGGCCGCGTGCTGATCGACGGGCAGGACATCCGCGATGTGACGCAGAAGAGCCTCCGGGGCGCCATTGCAGTGGTGCCGCAGGACACCGTGCTGTTCAACGACACCATTTTCTACAACATCGCCTACGGCCGTGCCGACGCGACGGCGCAAGACGTCTACGAAGCCGCGCGTATGGCACAACTCGACGATCTCATCCGCTCGCTGCCGGACGGCTACGACACGATGGTGGGGGAGCGCGGCCTCAAGCTGTCGGGCGGCGAGAAGCAGCGCGTCGCGATCGCGCGCGCGATCCTGAAAAATCCGCCCATCCTGGTTCTGGATGAAGCCACGAGCGCGCTGGACAGCCACACCGAAAAAGAGATTCAGGACGCCCTGGACAGGATTTCCAGGGATCGGACCTCGGTCGTCATTGCCCACCGCCTGTCGACCATCGTTCATGCCGACATCATTCTGGTGCTGGAGAAGGGACGTCTCATCGAACAGGGGACGCATGCGGACCTGATGGCGATCGGCGGCCTGTATGCGTCCATGTGGAATCGCCAGCGTCAGGCCGAGAAGGCACGCGAGGAGCTTGCAGTCGCGCTCGAGGAGGAAAAACGTCTCGAGGGAGAGAAGATCGCGGACGGCCGCATAAGGATCGACGACTCACTATCGCCGGTCACAGCGGAAGCATCCGAGCGCGTACGCGACTAGCCGGTGGCAAGCGAATGGATCACCAGAACGAGGATCGGAAGGGCGGACGCGGCCGCATCGTCATCGATGCTCTCTCTGCGTGCGCGCGGATAGCACTGCTGGTGCTCCGCCGTTCCGTCGGCGTTGTTCTTGCCCTCATTGTTCTGTTCGAGGAATGGGGCTGGCGGCCGCTCGCGGATGGGCTGGCGCGGCTTGCCCGCTGGCGCCTGTGGGCGAAAGCCGAGTCCTTGATTGCGGCGCTGCCACCCTATGCGGCCCTCGCCGTATTCGCTCTGCCGACCGCGCTGCTGTTGCCGCTCAAATTGGTCGCGCTCTATCTCATTGCCAAGGGGCAAGCCGTGGCCGCGGGGGCTCTCTTCGTCGCGGCCAAGGTCGTGGGAACGGCGCTGGTGGCGCGGATTTTTCAGCTCACCCAGCCAGCCCTCATGCGGATCGGCTGGTTCGCCTGGGGCTACGGCTACTTTGTCCCATGGAAGGATGCGATCTTTGCCGCCATCCGGTCGACCTGGGCCTGGCGCTATGGCCGCATCGTCAAGGCGCGGGTCAAGAAGGTCGCCGAGCCGGCCTGGAGGGACGCGAAAGCGCGCCTTGCGGCGGTTCTGGACGATGTCCGCCAGCGCGCAAGGGCCTGGTTCAGCCAGATGCGATCGTGAGCAACCGGCATCGCCTGCGGCGAGGGGAGAGCAACCATTTTGCGCCAATGCCGTCCCGGATGCCGGTTTTCCCTTGCGAGGCACGGCGCCAAGGCGTTAGGCGTACGGCGACCCAATTCCTGAGCAAGCCAGTCTGAAGAGAGGGGAAGTGCCCATGCGCGTTTATTACGATCGTGATGCCGACATCAATCTCATCAAGAGCAAGAAGGTGGCCATCATCGGCTACGGCAGCCAGGGCCATGCCCATGCGCTGAACTTGCGCGATTCCGGCGTCAAGGACGTGGTCGTGGCGCTGCGCAAGGGCAGCCCCTCAGCGAAAAAAGCCGAAGGCGAAAAGCTCAAGGTCATGGATGTGACCGAAGCGGCCAAGTGGGCCGACGTGCTCATGATGCTGACGCCGGACGA
>JBKKCB010000053.1:0-18776 GCA_046713545.1 Hyphomicrobiaceae bacterium
GCGCGCCTTCGACCTTGCGGCCTCGCTGCGCGGCGAGACCGTACCCAAGCAGCGCATCCTGGCCATCGGCGATGGTCTCAAGACGGATCTCCTCGGCGCCGGGCAGGCCGGCATCCCAAGCGTCTTCATTGCCAGCGCTTTGCACGTCGATCCGAGCCGCGATTTCAACGACGCGCTGCTTGCCGATCTGTTCGCCGGCTACGCGTATCCCCCCATCGCGGCACAGCCCGTTCTGCGCTGGTAGCGATACGGATGCTTCGAGCTAAACCGTCAGCACGATCTTGCCGACGTGCTGGCTCGTTTCCATGCGCCGATGCGCATCGGCTGCCGCGGCCAGCGGAAACGTCGAGTCCATGACGACCTTGACTTGGCCAGCGGCAAACAGCGGCCATAACTTTTCTTCGATCGCCTTGGCGAACCGCGCCTTCACCTCGCGTGTGCGTGGCCGCAGCGTCGAACCCGTGAGCGTCACCCGCTTCATCATCACCCGGGCGACGTTGATCGTCGCTTCTGCGCCGCCGAGCGTTGCGATCTGGACGATGCGGCCGTCTTCCGCCGCCGCAATGATGTTGCGCTCCGTGTAGGCGCCGCCGACCATGTCGAGGGTCACGTCGACGCCTTTGCCGCCGGTCGCTTCCTTCGCCATCTTCACGAAATCGTCCGTCTTGTAGTTGACGGCGACATCCGCGCCGAGGTCGAGGCACGCCTTGCACTTGTCGTCGCTGCCGGCGGTGGCAATCACCTTGGCCCCGAAAGCCTTGGCCAGTTGAATGGCCGTCGTGCCGATGCCGCTGGTGCCGCCGTGCACGAGAAACCACTCGCCGCGCTGCAGCGCGCCGCGCTCGAAGACGTTGTTCCACACCGTGAAGCAGGTCTCCGGCAATGCACCGGCCTCGATGACGCTGGTGTTCGCGGGGATGGGCAGCGCCTGCACGTCCTCGGCGATGCAGTACTCGGCGTACCCTCCGCCGTTGACCAGTGCACAGACCTGCTGGCCGGGCTGCCAGCGCGTCACCTGCGATCCGATTTGCACGATCTCACCCGCGATTTCCAGGCCCGGCAGCGGCGAGTGTCCGGCCGGCGGCGGGTAGGCGCCGATGCGCTGCTGAATGTCTGGACGGTTGACGCCGGCTGCGGTCACCTTGACGAGGATCTGCCCCGGGCCGGGTTTCGGGACCGGCTGCGTGCGCGGCTTGAGCACCTCCGGTCCGCCTTTGCCGTCGATCACGACCGCTGTCATTGTGTCGGGAATGGCGCTCATGGGATGCTCCTGACGCTCGGCCTGCACGCGCGATGATCCGCTTGAACACGACACGGCAGGTTGAGACAAGCGGCATCTTGTGCGACCCTCGGCATCCGGCCTCGCAACCCCCGAGGAGCACCGCATGGATTGGGATGATCTGAAGCCGCCGCCGCCGAAGGCGGTCACCCTCGGTGAGGACCTGAAAGTTCTCTCGGTCGCCGATCTGCAGGCGCGCATTATGGCGCTCAAGGGCGAAATCGAGCGTGTCGATCGCGAGCTGACCGCAAAGAAGGCCTACGAAGCGGCCGCCGCGGAGCTCTTCAAGCGGTGAGATGCTCTAGCAACTCGATGCTGCGAACTTGGCGCGCTGAAACCTCAAACAGGTTAAACGGCGTTCGCCGGGGCCGCGCGCTGCATTAAGCCCACATTTACCGAGACCGGCTACCTTTGACCCACATCCAGTCATCTGGATCTGGACCGGACCCTGTCCGTTCCGCTTTGACGCCTCCCTGTTTTAGACTTTGAGCCGCCAACCAGCGGCTCATTTTTTTTGCCCGGCACGCAAAAACGGCTTAATTTGATGCACTTTTGTTAACCTGCCGCTGCGAGGCTGACTTCAGGTGTCCTGGGGGACGATGAGCGGCCGCAGCGGTCTGTGTTGGGTGGGGGGCGTGCGTGAGCGTTTTGTCATTGAATAGCGTCACGGTTTCGTTCGGCGAGCGCCTTGCGGCGTCCGGGCATTTCGACGAAGTGTTCAAGGATGGCATGGCCCTCGTCGAGCGCACGGCCACCTACCTCGATGGCCTAGGCCGCCGCGAAGCCAAGTCCCTCAACGCGGCAGTGGCTGTGGTGTACGCGAGCGAGAGCATGCGCCTCACATCGCGGCTGCTCGAGATCGCATCCTGGCTTTTGCTGCGCCGCTCGTTCAGCGCCGGTGACATCAGCCCCGAGGATGCGCGCCTGCGCCGCCGCTGCATCAAGCTGGCGACCATCGGCCGGCCATCGCACGTCAAAGGCTTTCCCGAGCTGCCGCAGTCGCTGCGCAAGCTGATCGACGACAGCTTTGCCCTCAACGACCGTATTGTCCGGCTTGATCGTGCGATGGATACGTCCGGCCCGCGCGAGGTTTCGGACGCCTTCAATCCCGTCGCCGCACAGATGCAGAGGCTGCAGCAGGCGTTCGGCGCGCCTCACTGAGGTGCGAGTGCGAGGACCGAGGTCCCGCGCCGCGCCCTAGAACATCCCTTCGAACTTCTTCTTGAACCGTGATACGCGACCGCCGCGATCGAGAAGATGCTGTCCGCCACCGGTCCACGCCGGATGGGTCTGGGGATCGATATCGAGCGACAGCGTATCGCCTTCCTTGCCGTACGTGGAGTACGTCTGGAACTCCGTGCCGTCCGTCATGACGACCTTGATCATATGATAGTCGGGATGGAAATCTTCTTTGTTTTTCATGGTGTTCTCGTCAATTTCGGGGGCGCTGTACTGCGTATCGGAAAGGTGCCGCGCCACGTCCTGTGGGAGTTCGTGGGCTTCCTATACTGGATCGGTCCGGGCGAGACAAGCGGTGCAACCGGGCGGCGTCCGCTTGGATCATGGAAAAATGCTCTGAGCGGCGCTGCCGTATGCCTCACTTGAGCATGGGCCCGGCGTCGGGCATGCATGGGGCGGAAGCATCGGCGGCTGGGAAGAGGTGAGTAGTGTTGCGACGGCGATCCACGAGCGAGGCCGCAAGTCCTGCCGCGGGCAGTGTGGACGGCGCTGAGCCGGCCAGCCCCCGCGATCCACGCTCGTTGCGCCCGCTCCGTTTGCTGCAGCCCTACATCCTGGCGCATCCCGGCGTTCTCGCCATGGCCAGCCTGACCCTGGTCGTGTCCGCATTCGCCATGCTGTCGATGCCGCTGGCGCTGCGCCGCATGATCGACTTCGGCTTCACCGAGAACAACGGCGTCTTCATCGACCGTTATTTCGGCATGCTCATCGTCATCGGAGCCGTGTTGGCTGTCGCCAGTGCCGGGCGGTTCTATTTCGTGAACTGGCTCGGCGAGCGTGTCGTCGCCAGCATTCGTGCCGAGGTGTTCGCGCATCTGGCAACGCTCGGCCCGTCGTTCTACGACAGCACGCGATCCGGCGAAGTCATGAGCCGGCTCACCGCCGACACGACACAGATGAAGGCCGCCGCAGGCAGCGCTTTGTCTCAGGCTGCCCGCAACAGCATCATGCTCGTCGGCGCGTTGGCGATGATGTTCGTCACCAGCACGAAATTATCCCTGCTCGTGCTCGGCATCATCCCCGCGATCGTCCTTCCGCTCGTCGCCTACGGTCGCGTGGTCCGCCGGCTGTCGCGCCGGGCGCAGGATACGCTCGCCGATGCGTCGGCGTATGCGGCGGAGAATCTGTCGGCCGTACGCACGATGCAGGCCTTCGGGCAGGAGCGCGCCGTCGCCGGCCTGTACGGGACGGCCATCGAGCGTGCGTTTCAGGCCGCACTTGGTCGCCTGCAAGCGCGGGCTGGATTGACGGCGCTCGTTATCTTCATCGTCTTTTCCAGCATCGTCGGCGTGCTCTGGTACGGCGCCGGCCTTGTCGTTGCAGGGGAGATGAGCGGCGGCCGCCTCGGTCAGTTCGTCCTGTATGCGCTGTTCGCCGGCGGCGCGCTCGCCGAGTTGTCGGAGGTGTGGGGTGAAGTGAGTCAGGCGGCCGGTGCCACGGAGCGCCTTGCGGAGCTGCTGGCGACTCGGTCACAGATCACGTCGCCCGCCGTGCCTGAGCGCCTGCCGGAGCCGGCCAAGGGCCAGATCGAATTCCGCCACGTCACCTTCGCCTATGCGTCCCGGCCGGCCATCAACGCCCTCCATGACGTGAGCTTCAATGTCTCGCCGGGCGAGACCGTTGCCATCGTCGGGCCGTCCGGGGCCGGCAAGAGCACGCTCTTCGGCCTGCTGCTGCGCTTCTATGATCCCACCCACGGCGATGTGCTGCTTGACGGCATTCCGGTCAGGTCTGCCGATCTCGATGCCCTTCGCCGCCGCATCGCACTTGTGCCGCAGGACGTCGCCTTGTTCGCCGCGTCCGTCACCGACAACATCCGCTACGGCGCTCCGGAGGCAACGCTCGACGACGTCAGGCGTGCGGCCCAGACGGCGCATGCAGACGGCTTCATCGGCGCCTTGCCGCACGGCTACGACACGCAACTGGGCGAGCGCGGCGTCATGCTCTCGGGCGGGCAGCGTCAGCGCATCGCCATCGCCCGTGCCGTCCTGCGCGACGCACCGGTGCTGCTGCTGGACGAGGCCACGAGCGCGCTCGATGCCGAAAGTGAGATGGCCGTGCAGAAGGCGCTGGAACGCCTGATGGCCGGCCGCACGACGCTCGTCGTCGCGCATCGCCTGGCCACGGTGCAAAGAGCCAACCGCATCCTGGTGCTGGACGAGGGCCGCCTCGTCGAGGAGGGCAGTCACGCCACGCTGCTGCGCAAGAACGGGCTCTACGCGCGCCTCGCCGAGCTGCAGTTCGGCCGCGAAGCAGCCGAGTAGCCTTAGCGGTTCGTCAGTTTCAACTCGATGCGCCGGTTGCGCCGCAACACCTCTTCCGACGTGCCGTCCTCGAGCGGTGCAAATTCTCCGTACCCGGCCGCGACCAGCCGCCGTGGAGGAACCCCTCGGCTGATCAGGTATTTGACGACGGAGGTCGCGCGCGCGCTCGACAACTCCCAGTTGGACGGGAATTCGCGACTGGCGATCGGTCGCGGGTCCGTGTGTCCGTCGACCTGGAGCGCCCAGTCGATTTCCCTGGGGATCTGCCGCTCGAGCTCGACGATCGCCATCGCCAGCTGGTCGATGGCGGCCAGACCTTCCGGCGTCATCAGCGCCTGGCCGGAGGGGAACAGGACCTCCGACTGGAAGACGAAGCGGTCGCCGACAACGCGGATATCCTTGCGATCGCGCAGCAGTTCTCTGAGGCGCCCGAAGAAGTCGGAGCGATAGCGCTGCAGCTCCTGCACCTGGCGTGCGAGCACCACGTTCAGCCTCGCCCCGAGGTCCGAGATGCGGGCCTGGCTATCCTTGTCCTTGGATTCCGCCGCCTGCAGGGCTTCGTTCAAGGCCGCGATCTGGCGCCGGACGGCCAGCAGCTGCTGATTGAGGAGGTCCACCTTGGCCAACGCATCGCCCGCGATGCCCTTCTGGTCGGCCAATTCCTTGGCAAGACCTGTCACTTGCGACGACGCGGCTGCCGCCTTCTGCTCGCCAAGACCTGCAAGGCCCGTGAGGCGCTGGTTGTCGGCCCGCAGACTGCTCAGCGTTGCCTGCAGCGCGACCAGTTCGTCCTCGAGGTTCTTGCCCTTGCCTTTTTCCAGCGACAGCAGGCTGGTGAGCTCGCCCAGCTGCCGCGTCAGCCGGTTCAAGGCGCTATCCTTGCCGGACGACTCCTGGCTGACGAAAAACTGCGACAGCATGAAGATCGACAGCAGGAACGTAACCGTCAGGAGCAGCGTCGAGAGCACGTCGACGTAGCCCGGCCAGAATTCGCCGTACTCGGAAGCGCGTCGCGATCGTCCGCGAGCCATCGGCTAGACACTCCGTCGCGAAATATTGTTGGCCAGATCTTTCAACACGGTGGCGACTTCCGACTGGCGCACGGCCTGTTCATCCACCCACTCGCGCACGACCTTTTGTTCGGCGCGCATCTGCCGCACGAGCTGATCGACGCCTTTGGCGAGTTCGCGCACGGACTCGTCATTGGTGCCGGCCGCAGCCTGAGCATTCGCGCCGCCAGCCTCCAGCCGGTCGGCCAGGGCGGTCAGCGTGCGCTGCATGTCGAACATGGCGCCATGGAGCTGGCGGCTGGCTTGATCCGAACCGCCACCGCTAACGCTGCCCGCAGGCGTCAATTCAGTGATACCCGACAGCCATTCTTCCAGCTCATTGTAGAAACGGTTGTGCGCGTGGCTGGATTGCAGATCGAGGAATCCGAGAATGAGCGACCCGGCGAGACCGAGGAGGGATGCGGAGAAGGCCGTGCCCATGCCCTTGAGCGGCGCGGCCAGGCCGTTCTTCAATTCCTCGAACATCATCACGCTGTCGGAGGCTTTCGTGTCGAGCGTGTTGATGGCCGAGCCCACCGACTGCATGGTTTCGAGCAGGCCCCAGAATGTGCCGAGCAGGCCCAGGAACACGAGCAGTCCGACGAGGTAGCGGCCGGTATCGCGGGCCTCATCGAGCCGCCCGCCGATCGAATCCATGATCGATCGCATGGAGGTCGTCGACAGCGACAGCTGCCCCTTGCGGTCGCGCAGCATCGTCGCCATCGGTGCCAGCAGAACCGGCTGATGCGAGATGGCCAGGCCCGGATCGGCGATGCGGTAGGCATTGACCCAGCGGATCTCCGGATACAGGCGGACGACCTGCCCGAACGCCCTCAGGATGCCGATCAGCAGCACGCCGATGATCAGGCCATTGAGCAGGGGGTTGTTCCAGAATGCGTCGGTGAGCTGTTTGTGGATGATCGCCACCAGGAAACCGACGAGCGCCAGGAACACCAGCATGCCCCGCAGGAATGGGCCCGGTGTATTCAGCTTTCGATGCAGCGTCTTGGATGCAATGTCGCTCGGTCTGGGCTTCGCCATACAAATCCTCCGCCAGTCGGCCGGGCGAGATTAACTAATGATCGTGGCATGACAAACCGGCAACTTGTGGGTACGCCGATTGTCTGCGCCTGGTTATTTGATTGAGACCGGCGCTGCCGCCCTTTCCAGCAAGGCCAGAAGCTGCTTGTGAATGTAGGAGTTGCCGGCGGCAATGCCGCCGCTTTCGAACATGGCCTGACCGCCCTTCAGATCGGTCGCCAATCCTCCTGCCTCGCGCAGCAGCACAATCCCGGCCGCCATGTCCCACGGCTTGATCCCGTGTTCCCAATAGGCATCGAACCGCCCTGCTGCGGTCCAAGCAAGATCTATGCAAGCTGCGCCGGTCCGCCGGATCCCCGATACCTCGCGCATCGCGGCCGTGCATTCGCCCACGTATCGCTCGTGTCCGCCGCGGCCGCGATGAGGAATGCCGGTCGTCACCACGCAGTCCTGCAGCGTGCGTCGCGCAGCCACCCTCAGCCGGCGATCGTTCAGGAACGCGCCTTTGCCTTTTTCAGCCGTATACAACTCGTCCATGATGGGATTGTAGATGACGCCCGCCACGAGCTGTCCCTCGCGTTCCAGGGCGATCGAGATCGCGAACAGGGGGATGCTGTGGAGAAAATTGGTCGTGCCGTCGAGTGGATCGACGATCCACCTGTGCGACTTGTCGGCGCCGGCCACCTCGCCGCGTTCCTCCATCAGGAAGCCGTATCCGTGCCGCGCCCTGGACAGCTCGTTGAAGATGATGTCTTCGGCCCGGTGGTCGGCGGCCGTGACGAAATTGCCCGGTCCCTTGATCGACACCTGGAGCTGCTCGACCTCGCCGAAGTCGCGCACGAGGCTGCGCGACGCCTTGCGTGCGGCGGCTACCATGACGTTCATCAACGCGGACGCGGGCATTACGATCTCGACGGAGGTAGGAGAGCCCGTGTTGGCCTCGCGGCTCTCGATACGCTTTCCCCTAGCGGGTCGGGCCGCAAGTAGCAAGTGAGCAGCCGTTAATGCTGGCGGGCTGTCATTTACTGTATCATCGACTTCTCGCGCCATTCTTCCGCGGCTTTTTCAGCCGCCAGCCGATCTGCTTTCGACAGTTTGGCGACGATGGCATCGAGTTTTTCGTCGGTAACGCCTCCAGCCTTGGCGAGAAGGTACCATTTGCCGGCTTCCCGGGCGCTCTTCTCGACGCCGGCGCCGAACAGGTAGCAGCGGGCCAGCCGGTTCTGGGCGACGGCAACGCCTTTCTCGGCCGCTGTGCGGAATAATTGGGCACCACGCTTCTGATCGGGCGGCAGACCATGCCCCTTGAACAGAAGGATGGCGAGCTCGACGGTGGCGTCGATATGGCCGGCATTGGCGGCCTTCTCGATCCATTTGGCGGCTTCGAACGCGTTGGCATCGACACCCGTACCTGTGGCGTAGAGCGTCCCCAGATCGTACTGCGCGGCGGCAATTCCGTTTTCCGCCGCATAGCGCATGTGCATGAAGGCGCGATGCGGATTTTCCGGTTTCCCGCGTCCCTGCAGAAACAGCAGTGCCAGATTGTAGTTGGCCACCGCGTGTCCTTTGGCGGCGGCGGCCTCGAAATGGGCGGCGGCCGCGCGTTCGTCCTTGGCCACGCCGCGCCCTTGCGCTGCGAGCACGCCGAGGGAGAACACCGCCTCCATGTCGCCGAGCTTGGCCGCCTTCTCGTACCATTGCGCGGCGGCTTTCTCGTCCTTGGGGACCGCGACACCTTCCTCATAGATCCGCGCGATCAGCGTGTGCGCCTGCGGATCGTTCTTGGCGGCCGCCTTCTGCGCCAGAGCGAGTGCCGTCAGATATCTGCCCTGATCGAACGCGAAGTAGGCTTCCTCGCCGTCGTCGCTGGTCGGTGATTTGCGGATCTCGCTGACATTGGTATTGGGCGCAACGGTTGTTGGTGAGGTCCGAACGGACTTGGGCTTGACCGGCGTCGGCACCGCATTCCATGCGTTCGGCTGTGCGGATGTATCCTTGCCCGGGGCGATGATGGTGCGCTGGGCCCACGAGCTCGTTTCCGCCCGCGCGCCTGACGCGATCGCCAGGAGCAGTGCCATCATCCCCGCGTGCTGGACTCCCCGCCAGGCCATGTGCTGCGCTGCGCTCGTCATTGGGCGGGCACGCTGAGAGCGGCAAGAAAATCGCGCAGCATCGTGCGCACCTCTGCCGGTGGTATCGTCGGTGCCAGCCGCACGGCGACGAAATCCGCGCCGGCCTGCGCCAGCGCTTCGGCGTCCGATGCCGTCTCCACGTCGAAAGCCACACACGGCACCTGGAAGATTTCGGCCCACCACGCGATGAGTTCGAGCTGCCGCGCGCGTGCCGTCTCGGTGTCGCCGACGAATTCGGGAATGCCGAAACCGATGTATTCCGCGCCTGCCTCGCCCAGCCGCATCGCCGCATCGCGCGAGCGGCCTGCATCCGCGCCGACGATGCAGCGGCTGCCCAGGATATTGCGCGCCTCGTCATAATCCGTCTCGCTCGCCTCCACCGGCAAATGCACGCCATCTGCCTTCAGCGTGCGTGCGAGCTGCGGGTCACCGGCCAGCAAAGCTGCGGCCCCGGCCTTCTGGGCGATGGCGATCAGCGGCCTGGCGGCCTCCGCGTCATCCGCCTCGATGATGACCGATGCGATGTCCGTAGCCTCGAGCGCTGCGGCCAGCCGCTCGCGCGCGCCGGCCCCGGATTGAACGAGGAGGATCAGCCGGCAGCGCTGTTGAGGGTCGGGCACGTCGCGTCTCGCGGTGATGGCGCTAGTGTGATGATCGAGAAATTCGCCGGTATTTGCCGCACATCTTGGAGCGAATTTCTCGAACTGAATCACACTAGCAAGATTATGAATCGAGTGTCCCTTTGATTCCGAAGTTCGCTCCCGGACCTAGCATCGAGATCAGGCGAACTTCGGAATCGGGGCACTAGAGCGGTCACCGATCGCTATCAGGCGGGAATCGGGCAAAAACGTGGGCACGGCCGCGCCATGCCCACCAGTTTCTTTTCAGCGTGATGCGTATCACGCTGCTTTTTCGAGATCCTTCTTCCATTTGCCGGCAGCGGCGAGGCCGTTCATCTTGGCGCGATGCGCAAAGGCCCGTTGCCCGGCGGCAACGTTCTCGGACTTGCCGCTCCAGGCCTTCAACGGTGCCGCCTGCAGGGCGCGGCCGTAGGAGAACGACAGCTTCCAGGGCAGCGGACCCATCGCATTCATGAAATGCAGGTGGGCGGTCGCATCCTCATCCGACTGGCCGCCTGACAGGAAGGCGATGCCCGGCACTGCCGTCGGCACGCACCGCTTCAGGATCTTCACCGTCTCTTCGGCCACCTGCTCGCGGCTCGCCTGCTTCGGGCTCTGCTTGCCGGCAATGACCATGTTCGGCTTGAGGATCGTCTGCTCGAGCGTGACGCGATTGTAGTACAGCTCCTGATACACTTCCTTCAGCACCCACTCGGTCACCTCGGCGCAGCGATTGATGTCGTGCGCGCCATCCATCAGCACTACCGGCTCGACGATCGGCACCAGTCCGCCTTCCACGCAGATGGCGGCGTAGCGCGCCAGCGCATGCGCATTGGCCTTGATGCAGGTGTAGCTCGGCATGGCTGCGCCGATATCGATCACCGCGCGCCACTTGGCGAACTTGGCGCCGAGCTCGACATAGTCCTTCACGCGCTTGGGCAGCCCGTCGAGGCCTTCTGTCACGAGCTCGCCCTGGCAGAACTGCAAGGGCTTGGTGCCGCCGTCGACCTTGATGCCGGGCAATGCGCCGGTGGCGCTGATGAGCTTCGTCAGCGGCGTGCCGTCCTTCGCCGTCTGCCGGATGGTCTCGTCATAGAGAATGACGCCGGAGATGTGGTTCTTCATCGCCTCGGTCGAGCGAAACAGCATCTCGCGATAGTCACGGCGGCTGTCGGCGGTCGACTCCGTCTTGATCGTGTCGAACCGCTTCTTGATCGTGCCCGAGCTCTCGTCTGCTGCGAGAATGCCCTTGCCGGGGGCGACCATCGCCTGCGCGACCTGTTCGAGCGTCATTGTCATCGGTTTCCTCTCCAACTTGAGAATGTCACACGTCCGGGACTGGATCTGGTGCTGACGGTGTAGCGCCAATTGCGCGGGCTAGCCAGTACCCGCCCTGTCCCGTCCGACGCCAACCTGCGACCAGCGTTACCGGTTCCTCCCCGGATGGAAATCCTTCCGCCAGAAGCGGTTGCCGCGAGTGTGCTGATCGAGAGATTCACCGTATCCCTGCCGCCGTCCCGCCACCAAAAGACCTAACGGCCTCCCCCGTTTGCTCCCAGGCGGGCCAAAAAGGAGGACTAAGGATTGTTTTCGCGTGCGTGGAAACGGAGAAAATTATGCTGTCTCAGCTGTACTTTTCCCTGATTGCGGCAAGTGCGGTGCTCACCCCCTTCCTGATGGCCGGTCCTGCTGCGGCCAGTACGGCCAACCGCATTTCGACACCCACCGTTCATGAGAACATTGCCGTGTATTTCGTGCACGGCCCTTCGTCCTCGGGGCCGATACCGGCGACGCTGCAGGAGGCCCTGGCGCGCGGCGACGTCGAGGTCGTGGAGACGGGCAACGTTCGCGAGTTGCAGATCGAGAACAAGGGCAACGAGCCGGTGTTCGTTCAGTTCGGCGACCTCGTCAAGGGCGGCAAGCAGGATCGCGTACTGACGGTCAGTCTCGTGCTCCCGCCCAAGTCCGGGCGCGTGCCGATCGGCTCTTACTGTGTCGAGCAAGGCCGGTGGGCCGCGCGCGGCACCGAGGACGTGAGGAAGTTCTCGATGTCGGACTCGATGATGCCGTCGCGTGAAGCCAAGATCGCCATGGCAAAGCCGGCCGCCAAAGCGGCGGAATCTCCTTCGGAGGCTTTGATGGCCGAGAGGCCCAACCTGGCCAATCGCATTCCGCAAGGCAACGCCAACCAGCGCATCATTCAGCAGCGCCAGGGTGCACCCGACGGCCAGAGCGAGGTCTGGCGCAACGTCGGCGTCATGCAGAATGCTCTCGCGGGGCACCTTGCTGCTCCGGTGTCGTCGGAGAAGTCCCGGACCAGCCTGCAGCTCGCCCTCGAGAACGAGAAGCTCAAGGACGCCATCGGTGCGTATGTCGGCGCGCTCGAGCCGGCAGGCCAGAAAGCTGACGACATCGTCGGTGTCGTCATTGCCGTGAATGGCCGCGTTTCCAGCGCCGACGTCTATCCGTCGAACGGCCTGTTCCGCAAGATGTGGCCCAAGCTGGTGCGCGCCGGCGTGACGGAAGCCCTGGCAGCCAAGACAGCCAAGGCGGATGCACCACCTGCGCCTGCCGACGTCGACGCGTTTCTCGCCGACGCCGAGAAGGGCAAGCAGAGCGAATTGGCGCTCGGTTCGCACGCCAAGCTCGAAACGCGCGATGCCGACAAGGCCCTGCGCATGGAAGCGCGTAGCGCCAGCGGCGCATTCGTGCACCGCAACTATCTGGCGAAGTGAAAAGTGACGTCATCCTCGCGCGAGTGCGCCGTAGGCGCATGAAGCGCGGGGATCCAGCGGAAGACTCGTCGAAGACACCTAAGGAATACGGCGCCTTCGGCCCTTCTTATGCTGGATCCCCGAGTCGGCTCGCGAAGCTCACCGCTCGAGGATGACGGTTGTTAGAGCAATTTGCCCATCGCCACCGCCGTATCGCTCATGCGGTTGGAGAAGCCCCACTCGTTGTCATACCAGGCGAGCACGCGCACCAGCGTGCCGTCCATGACCTTGGTCTGATCGAGGTGGAAGATCGACGAGTGGCTGTCGTGATTGAAGTCGATCGACACGTTGGGCTGGTCCGTCGTTCCCAGGATGCCCTTTAGGGACTGGCTTGCCGCGCGCAGCACCGCCTCGTTGATCTCTTCCTTCGACGTCTTCTTGTTGGCGACGAACTTGAAGTCGATAACCGACACGTTCGGCGTCGGTACGCGAATGGACGTGCCGTCGAGCTTGCCGTTGAGCTCGGGCAGCACGAGACCGACGGCTTTCGCTGCACCCGTGGTGGTGGGGATCATCGACAGCGACGCGGCGCGCCCGCGATAGAGATCCTTGTGCATCGTGTCGAGTGTCGGCTGGTCGCCCGTGTAGGCGTGGATCGTCGTCATGAAACCCTTTTCGATGCCGACCGCGTCGTTCAGCACCTTGGCCACCGGCGCGAGACAGTTGGTCGTGCATGAGGCGTTGGAAACGACCAGGTGCTCCTTCGTCAGCTTCTCGTGATTGACGCCGAACACGACGGTCAGATCCGCACCGTCAGCCGGCGCGGATACCAGCACCCGCTTTGCGCCCGCCTTCAGATGCGCGGCGGCCTTTTCCTTCGATGTGAAAATACCGGTGCACTCCAGCGCGATCTCGACACCCAGTTCCTTGTGCGGGAGGGCCGCCGGATCCTTGACGGCCGTTACCTTGATCGGCCCGCGACCGAAATCGATGGTGTCGCCCTTGACCTTGACCTCGAACGGAAACCGCCCGTGCACGCTGTCGAAGCGCAGCAGATGCGCATTGGTTTCGACCGGCCCCAGATCATTGATGGCGACCACTTCGATATCCTTGCGGCCGCTTTCGGCAATGGCCCGCAGGACGTTGCGTCCGATGCGTCCAAATCCGTTGATCGCGACTTTCACAGCCATGTGCTCAGCTCCTCGAATGGAAATCAGGGTTCCAATGTATCTCTGTTACGCAACGCATGAGCGGTTGCATGCGTTCTCCACAGGCCAGTTGCGGGCCCTTTCGCGCAATTCGGATCGTGAAAATGTTCATGTCGAGCACACCTGTCAATGCGTCACTGTCCGAAAGCATGAATGCAGTGTGGCATGCAAACGGGTGACAGTTCTTGGCAAACGGCCTGATGCCGGGATGCCGTGTTGACTGGCATTCGATGAGGCCCCTAAGGTTTTTGCGTGTGGGTCGGAGTGTGTCTTGCGAGGGAAGCGGCGAAATAGCGAGCAGCGGATAGCAGAGCATGGCGCGGTCGGGGGGCGGTAAACTCAAAGGGCGCGTGGCAAAAAAGGCCGACAGCACCGGCACGGAGTTTGCGCCGAGCCCGTCGCGTCAGCGGCCCGCGAGTGCGGGAAACATGGATCTGGCGTCACGGGTGCGCCTGCTGGAGGCCGAACTGGCCGAGGCTCGCGCACGTATCCGCACGCTGGAAGACGAGCGTGAGCAGGTGCGCAATCGCATTGATTGGGTCATTGATTCTCTCCATAACGTGATCGGCGAGTGACAATTATTCACTGAGGTCTTCCGGGTCGAACGTCGGCGGGGCCCATGGGGCAAGTCACGGTGACCGTCAATGGCCGGACCTACCGGCTGCGGTGCGGCGATGGCGAGGAACCACGCCTGATCGAGCTTGCGACCCACATCAGCAACCGTATCGATGGGCTTGCGGCTGAGTTCGGGCAGGTTGGCGACGAGCGCCTTCTCCTCATGGCGGCTTTGCTGGTCGCCGACGAGTTGTGGGATATGCGCGAGCGGCTGGACCAATTGGAGGCTGGCCAAAGCGCGTCTCATGGTCCGCCACCTGTTCCCGCGCACCCGCAATCGGCTGCTGATTCGGTGAATTTGAAGCGCCGTCCAGCGCCGGATCGGCCCTCGGGGCCCGTCACAGGTCGGCAAGCGACCGACGGTTCTTCTTAGTATCTGCCTCGGCACGCATTGGAATTCTCACCGTTACCGACTACATTCGGTCCTGCAGGGCTGCGGGGTGCGTCAGGCGCACATACGACCCGGGGGCCTATAAGACTCGCACGGGAGCTGTCCCTGTCCGGAGCCGTGGTTCCGGACACACGGTGCCCACCTACAATTGTAGGGACCCAGCGGGATCGACCGCACCAACGGCCCACGCGGCTCTGCATTCTACCTTTCCACAGCCGCCCGAGGTGACGTTGCAGCCGGCCGAAGACGCCAAGATTCAGAAAAAAGGCCTGCGGCTTGCCATGCGGGAACGGCGGGCGGCTCTTGTATCGGGCCAAGGCTCGCAACTGGCGGCATCGGTCGCCGCGCACGGTCTGGGTTTCCTCGATCTTGCGAAACGATATGTCGTATCCGCGTTCTCCTCGATGCCGGACGAGCTCGATACGCGACCGATGATGATGCACCTTGCCGCCGATGGACACCGCCTCGCTCTTCCCGTCATGCAGGGCAAGGGAAAGCCGCTGTTGTTTCGCGCCTGGGCACCGGGAGATACAATGAACACCGGAACCTGGGGCATTCGCGAACCCAGGGACGATCAGCCGCTTCTCGCCCCGGATGTCTTTCTGGTGCCTTTGCTGGCGTTCGACCGCCACGGCTGGCGGCTGGGCTATGGCGGCGGTTTCTACGATCGCACGCTGCGCGAGGCCCGAAGCGCGCGACCCATCGTTGCCGTCGGCCTTGCCCTCGACGAACAGGAGGTCGACGACGTTCCGCATCTGGACTATGACGAGCGCCTCGATTGGGTCTTGACGCCGTCGGGCCCGCGGCGGTGTTAGGACGAAATCATGCGATTGCTGTTTCTGGGTGATGTCGTCGGACGTTCCGGCCGCAAGGCGGTTCTGGAGCAGTTGCCGGACCTGCGTGCCCGCTCCAGGTTCGATTTCGTCGTCGTCAACGGCGAGAATTCCGCGGGCGGCTTCGGCATCACCGAGGTCATCTGCCAGGAATTGCTCGACGCGGGCGCCGACGTCGTGACGCTGGGCAACCACGCCTTCGACCAGCGCGAAGCCCTCGTCTTCATCGATCGGCAGGACCGGCTGCTGCGGCCGCTCAACTATCCGGCGGGCACCCCCGGGCGCGGCTCGAGCGTCTACAGGGCCGCCAACGGCGCCGACGTTCTGGTGATCAATGCGCTCGGCCGTGTCTTCATGACGGAATTGGACTGCCCCTTCCGCGCCATCGACGCTGAGATCAACGCCTGCCGGCTGAAACACGGCGCCGATGCGGTCGTGATCGACTTTCATGCCGAGGCGACCAGCGAAAAGCAGTCGCTCGCCTATTTCGTCGACGGCCGCGCCAGCCTGGTCGTGGGCACGCATACGCACGCGCCGACCGCCGACGAGCGCATCCTGCCCGGCGGCACGGCCTATATGTCGGACGTCGGCATGTGCGGCGACTACAACTCCGTGCTCGGCATGGAGATCGACGAGCCCGTCAGCCGGTTCCTGACGCGCATTCCGCGCGCGCGATTCGAGCCGGCGTCGGGAGTTGCAACCATTTGCGGAGTGGCGGTGGAGACGGACGATGCGACGGGCCTCGCCCGGTCCGTGAAAGCATTACGGCTCGGTGGTGCTTTGACACCTACCGAGCCGTTATTCTGGGTCGAGTGAGAAGAGTCTTGGCTCTTTCTATCGGTTCATGGAGCAGCGTCGGACGCTGCGATCAGTGTCGGACATCGTACTTGCTTGCGCGACCACCTCGTGGGCAGCGAAGCGGTCGTGGAGACGACTCATCGTCTCTGCAGATCATGGTGTGGCGAAACGGTTAATCAACGGTTAACGAGGCAAATACAACCGGGCGCGTGCGCGGGTGGATTTCACCAGGTCTGGGACCTATAAACGGGCAGTTGTCAGGCTTTCACAGGCGATCCATGGCTGGCCATTCTCAATTCAAGAACATCATGCATCGCAAGGGCAAGCAGGATGCCGTGCGATCGAAGCTGTTTGCCAAGCTGGCCCGCGAAATCACGGTCGCGGCAAAAAACGGCACGCCCGATCCGGACATGAACCCGCGCCTGCGTCTGGCCGTCCAGAATGCCCGCGCCGAGAACATGCCCAAGGACAACATCGAGCGCGCGATCAAGAAATTGCAAGGTGGCGACAGCGGCAGCTACGACCAGATCCGCTATGAAGGCTATGCGGCCGGCGGCGTCGCCGTGATCGCAGAAGCTTTGACGGACAATCGCAACCGCACGGGCGGTGCGATCCGCGCCATCTTCACGAAGCACGGCGGCAACCTGGGCGCGACGTGTTCGGTTGCGCACATGTTCACTCGCATTGGCGAGATTGCCTACAAGCCCGGCGCCGGCTCCGCTGATGCTGTACTGGAAGCCGCGATCGACGCCGGCGCGGACGGTGTCGTCAGCGACGCCAACGGGCATCTTGTGACGACGAGCTTCGATCAGCTGGGGCAGGTGGCTGCCGCGCTCGAGGCCAAGCTCGGCACGCCTGACAGCGTCAAGTCGGTCTGGAAGCCCGGCATGACGACGATCGTCGATGAGGAAAAGGCAGCGTCCATCCTGAAGCTCATCGCAGCGCTGGACGACGATGACGATGTCCAGGCCGTGTTCTCCAACTTCGAGGTCGATGAAGCGACGCTCGCGCGCCTGACTGCTGGGTAAGCCGCGCGGTCACTTCCACCACACGCCGAGAGCAATCAGGATCGCCCCCAAGGCGAGCGCGACAAGTCCCGCAATGCTCGCCACCTGCGCCACCACATGCCGGGCCGCATGACCCGCCACCATCTTGGCGCGGCCCACGTTGGATGATTCCTCGCGCAGCTCCTTGACGCGATTGCCGAGTTCGGTTTCGACGTCCACGCGCCCGCGATTCTTGGCCACCTGCCAGACCGTATCGATGGCCAGGCCCTTCAGGTCGTAGCGCGAGGCCCATCGCAGCAGCAGCAGGCCGCAGATGATGAGAAAACCGCCTGTGGCAAGCAAATAGGGGTGCGTCATGGCCGGCCTCCGTGTCCCTCGCGCCAGCATGACGTAAGGCCCGCGTATCCGGCAAGCCGCTGTCGATGCTCATCCCCTGCGGGCCGTGATATGTCCTCGGGTATGAGGGGCAATTCGATTCGCATCATCGGCATCGATCCGGGCCTGCGCCGCACCGGTTGGGGTGTTGTCGAAAGCGATGGCGTGCGGCTCATCTATGTCGCCAGCGGCGTCATTACCTCGGAGAGCGATGACGATCTGTCCTGGCGCCTGCGGGCGCTTTACGAGGGGCTGGCCAGCGTGCTCGCCACCTTCAAGCCGCACGAAGCTGCCGTCGAGGAAACCTTCGTCAACGAGAACGCGCGTGCCACCCTCAAGCTCGGCCAGGCGCGCGGCATGGCGATGCTGGCACCGGCCATGGCGGGTATCCGGGTCGCCGAGTATCCGCCCAATCTCATCAAGAAAACGGTGGTCGGCGCAGGCCATGCCGAGAAACGCCAGATCCAGGCGATGATTGGCTTCCTGCTGCCCAAGGCAAAGTTCGAGAGCGCGGACGAGGCCGACGCATTGGCGATAGCCATCTGCCACTGCAATCATCGCACCAGCCCGGCTGCGCGGGCCGCCCGCTTGGCGCGTGAAACAGCTTAGTCCTTCGGACAAACGCGGAGGGAAGACATGATCGGCAAGCTGCGCGGCAAGGTCGATGCGATAGGCGAGTCGCACGCCATCATCGACGTCAACGGCGTGGGCTATGAGGTGCAGCTTTCGTCCCGCACGCTGCGCAACCTCAAGCAGGGCGAGGAGATATCGCTCACCATCGACACCCACGTGCGCGAGGACGCCATCCGCTTGTTCGGCTTCGCCAGCGAGGTGGAGCGCAGCTGGTTCCGCACGCTGCAGACCATCCAGGGCGTCGGCTCCAAGGTTGCGCTGGCCACGCTCGGCACGCTGTCGCCGCAGGATCTGGCCTCCGCGATTGCCCTGCAGAATTGGGCCGCCGTCGAGCAGACGCCGGGCGTCGGCAAGAAGCTGGCGCAGCGGATCGTGGCCGAGTTGAAGGACAAGGCGCCGGCCCTCTCCGTTGCCGGGCTCAATGTCCCTGTCTCCGTCAACGGCAAGGTTGCGGGCGTGTCCGTAGAGGCCAATGCGGCGGCGGAAGCCATCTCCGCACTCATCAATCTCGGCTACAACCCGGCCCAGGCCAACGCCGCGATCGCCTCCGCCCTCAACGAAATGGGCGACAAGGCCGA
>JBKKCB010000054.1:0-8640 GCA_046713545.1 Hyphomicrobiaceae bacterium
GAGCCCTGCACGATGCGGCCGTCGAGACCGGAGGCACGGGCGAAAGTCTCATCGGTATGGATAGGATGGTCATCACCCGAGAGCGCCGCAAAGGAGAGGACGGCGTCGCTCGAGAGTGTGGTCTCGAACCGCACCGAGCGCCCTTCCAGCGATGGCGACGTCTGTGGCTCGCTCATGAGTGCGGCTCCGTTTCCGCCACGTTCGGAGCCAGCCTAGAAGGCCGCTGGGTCAATCGTCAATTGACTGCGACGGGCGGCGTTCGCGAGGGGAGGCGCGGCCTCGCGCTTGGGGTTTGATGATTCCCGTACGCGCGGTCATGAGGGATGGCGATAGGCAGCATTCAGCCGTCTCACGTGCCGCTTGACCGGTTGTCAGCACGACACATGCGAGCTAGCGTCACAGATGATCGCTTGAACATCGCGAGCGGGAATTGATGATCCAAAAGGAAGAGCGGCGCGTTGCAATAGTGACTGGGGGCGGGACAGGAGTTGGCGCCGCGACGTGCCGCCTGCTGGCCGAAGCCCAATTCAATGTTGCCATCATCAATCGCCGCAGCCTCGACGCAGCCGCGCACGTCGTCGAGGAATGTCGATCTCTCGGAGCCGATGCGATCGCCATTGAAGCCGATGTGGCGGACGACGAGGCATGCCGGCGGGCGATTGCGAAGACTGAAGAGCATTGGGGACGCGTCGACGCGCTGGTCAACAGCGCCGGGGCGACCCAGTTCGTGCCGTTGAGCGACCTCGACAAGGTGAGCGCCGCCGATTTTCAGCAGGTTTACGCGGTCAACGTGATCGGCACCTACCAGATGGTGCGGGCTGCCACACCGCTTCTGCGCCGGGGTGGTGCTGGAGCCGTCGTCAACGTCTCCTCGATCGGCAGCCTCAATGGCAACGGCAGCTCATACCCTTATGTAACCTCGAAGGCGGCCCTCAATACGCTGACGCTTGCGTTGGCGCGGTCACTCGCCCCGCAGATCCGCGTCAACGCGGTGCTTCCGGGCATGATCGAGACCCGATGGCTGCGCGACGGCCTCGGCGAGGAGGCCTATCTCCAGATGCGCGATCAATGGGCCAGCGCCGCCGCACTTGAGCGCGTGTGCACGGCCGAGGACATCGCCAAGACAATCGCCTGGCTCCTGATCGATGCGAACGTCATCACCGGCCAGCTGATTGTAGCCGACGCCGGATTTCTGCTGGGCCGGCCGGCACGCGTCTCGCGCTGAGAGGCTCACCATGGCAATGAGTCCGTTCTCCACGCGCCGCGAACTCCACTATGGTGGGCGGATAGTCACCTGCTTTGCACAGCGCCCTGCCACCATTGATGCCATGTTCAGGGACGCCGTGCGACGCAAACCCAATCGATGCGCGCTGGTGTTTGGTACTCAGCGCATCACCTATCGCGAACTGGATCGGATCGTCGAGGCGCTGTCATCGAGCCTGGCCCGGCATGGCTTCGGCAAGGGCGACCGGCTTGCGCTCCTTCTCGGCAATCGGCCTGAATTCCTCTACGCGGTCCTCGCCGCCGCGCGCACGGGCATCATCATCGTACCGATTGGCACGCGACAGCGCAGGCCCGAGATCGAGTTCGTTCTGCAGCAGTGTGGCGCCACAGGCCTCGTGTACGACGCCGAATTTGGCGGCAACCTGCCGTCGCGGTCGGGATTGCCGGAGATGCGCGAGGTGTTCGTCATCGGTGAAGGGGCCGGTGTTCCATTCCGAACCATGCTCGAATCGATCGAGCAGGACGCTGCCGTGCCGCCGCCTCAGAGCGAGGAGGACGTCTTCTGTTTACTCTATACGTCCGGGACAACAGGGCAGCCTAAAGGAGCCAAGCTCACGCACCTCGGTGCGATCCACTCGGTGATGAATTATGAACTCGGGATGAGGCTCGGCCAAGGCGAGGTTTCAGTTCTTGCGGTTCCCGCCTCCCATGTCACCGGCTTGATTGCAATCCTGCTGACGATGATCCGCGTGGCCGGTTGCACCGTCTTGATGCCAGCATTCAAGGCGCGCGACTTCCTCGAAATCGCCGAACGCGAGCGCATGACGCACGCCCTGCTGGTGCCGGCCATGTACAATCTGTGCCTGCTCGATCCGGACTTCTCGCAGTACGATCTTGGAGCGTGGCGTGTGGGTGGTTTCGGGGGTGCGCCGATGCCCGAAGCCACGATCGTGCGGCTCGCCTCCGCGCTTCCTGCGCTCGTGCTGCAGAACGCCTATGGCTCGACCGAGACGACATCGCCGGTTTGCCTCCTGCCGGCGGGCGATGTCGGGGCGCACTCCGACACCGTGGGCAAGGTGCTGCCGTGCGCGCAGCTCCGTGTCATGGATGACGAAAGCAACGAGCTGCCACCGGGCACGCCCGGCGAGCTTTGGATCGCTGGACCGATGGTCGTGCCTGGATATTGGAACAATCCCGCCGCCGACGCGGCCGGTTTCGTGGATGGCTGCTGGAGGTCGGGCGATATCGGGTCGATCGATCTCAAGGGCTACGTCCGCATCCTCGACCGCAAGAAGGACATGATCAACCGCGGCGGTTACAAGATCTATTCCATCGAGGTGGAGAATATCCTCACGCAGCATCCGGGCGTGGTGGAGTGTGCGGTCGTCCCGAGGGCTGACGCGGTTCTGGGCGAGCGCGTGCATGCCTTCGTTGTGCCCCGCACGCCGGCGCTGAAGGCGGACGAGCTCAAGCACTTCTGTGCGCAGTCGCTCGCCGACTATAAGGTGCCCGATCTCATCACGTTCCTACCCGACGCGTTGCCGCGCAACGCCAACGGCAAGATTCTCAAGACGGCGCTGCGGGATATGGTTCGTGCAGATCGTGTCTCCGAAGACGGATGAGCAACGACGTGGTGCAGGCCTGGCGATAACGTGTGCGTCCGCCCGTTCAGCACGAGAATTCGATCTGCAACAATTGGCATTTCGAGCACGTCTGGCTCGATAAATAGGGCGGGCATCACGGCGTCACCGAAAGCCTGCGCTTGAGGCAACGAAGCGCAAAGCACGAACGTGTATGCCGGATCCCCGGTATCCTATAGAGCCGTTCACGGAGGAAGCGCTCGTAGCCTTCCGTCCCGTCGATGGCGACCTTGACGAAGTAGTCGTATTCGCCGGTCGTCAGGTAAGCCTCGAGGACTTCCGGCAGTTCGGTGAGCGCGCGGCCGAATTTTTCGAGAATCTCGTCATCGTGCTTTTCCAGCGTCACCTCGATGATGACCGTATCGGGCATGCCCAGTCGTTTCTGATCCAGGACCGCGACGTAGCCTTCGATGTAGCCGCCATCCTCCAACCGCTTGACGCGCTGCCAACACGGACTTGCCGAAAGGCCGACCCTGTCGGCGAGGTCGGTGTTGGAAATTCGCGCGTTGTTTTGGAGTTCGCGCAGTATGGCGCGGTCCAGATCGTCCAAGGGCTTCATGGTCTCATCCGGATATTGGCGGGTGGGCGGGTCGATAGGCCAGAGACAGCAGATTAACGGTGCCTCTAACGCCATTCGTAGCGCAATGTTCTGCACAAATGTCAACTTGCAGCATATTTGGAAGAATATTCTTCGCCTGAGGCGATAGAATCCCGCTTAACTACAAAGCGGAGGCGGCCGTGCACACCATTGCGTTCAATTCGGCCAATCCGCTCGACCACGTGTGCCGCACGCTCGATGCCGTTCGCAAAATGGGTTTTGGTTTCGTGGCTATGACGGTTGACCATAAGGCGGAAAATACGTTTCGCATTTCCATCGTATTCCGGCCTCGCGGCGAGTTGACCGCAAACACCCTCGTGGAACGTGTATCGTCATGCGTTGGTGTCTCGGACCTGACATGCGAAACCAGCCGTGCCTGTTCCGGGTGCGCCTAAGAAGCTGCCGCGCCTGACACCGAGCCACGGAGGAGCGACACATGCCGGTTCATGATCCTCTCAATCTGCATGTGCCCGAACCCGGTTTCCGCCCCGGGAGCAAGCCCGACTTCAGCGGCGTGACAATCCCCAAGGCCGGCACGGTGCGCAAACCGCCCCTTGATGCGGCGCCGGAAGATATCCGCGACCTGGCCTATTCGATCATCCGTGTGCTCAACCGCGCCGGTGAAGCCGTAGGGCCGTGGGCTGGCCAACTCTCCGATGAAGAGTTGCAGACCGCTCTCAAGACCATGATGAAGGTCCGCGCTTACGATGTGCGCATGCAGATGGCGCAGCGCCAAGGCAAGACGTCGTTTTACATGCAATGCACTGGCGAGGAAGCCATTGCCTGCGCCTTTCAGATGGCGCTCGAGAAAGGCGACATGAATTTCCCTACCTATCGCCAGCAGGGACTTCTGATCGCATCCGGCTATCCGCTGGTGGACATGATGTGCCAGATCTACTCGAACAGCCGCGATCCCATGAAGGGACGGCAGCTACCCGTCATGTACAGCTCAAAGGCGCATGGCTTCTTCTCGATCTCGGGTAACCTCGGCACGCAATATCCGCAGGCGGTCGGCTGGGCCATGGCGTCGGCGATCAAGGGCGATACGCGCGTAGCCGCCGGGTGGATCGGCGACGGCTCGACAGCGGAATCGGATTTCCATGCCGCGCTCGTCTTCGCGTCGACCTACAAGGCACCCGTCGTGCTGAATATCGTCAACAACCAGTGGGCGATCTCGACGTTTCAAGGGATCGCCCGCGGCGGCTCGGGTACTTTTGCGGCGCGGGGCCACGGATTCGGCATCCCCGCGCTGCGCGTGGACGGCAACGACTATCCCGCCGTCTACGCGGTCGGGAAATGGGCGGTCGAACGGGCACGGCGCAATCTCGGACCGACGCTTATCGAGTACGTGACCTATCGCGCAGCGGCGCATTCGACCTCCGATGATCCTTCCGCCTATCGGCCGAAGGAAGAGTCGGAAGCATGGCCGCTGGGCGATCCGATAGAACGTCTGAAGAATCACCTGATCGTCAAGAAGCTCTGGTCGGAGGAACGCCATACGCAGGCCATGGCCGAAGTGGAAGCCGAGGTCACGGTGGCGCAGAAGGAGGCCGAGAGCTACGGCACCCTGCATACAGGGCCGAAGGCGTCTGCGCGCGACATGTTCGTCGACGTCTTCAAGGAAATGCCGCCGCACCTCAAGCGCCAGCGGCAGGAAGCGGGGTTCTGAGCCATGTCACGCATGACCATGATCGAGGCCATTCGTGACGCCCATGACGTGATGATGGCGCGGGACGAGAATGTCGTCGTCTTCGGCGAGGATGTCGGCTATTTCGGCGGCGTGTTCCGTTGCACCAAGGGCCTGCAGCAGAAGTATGGTCGCGCACGCTGCTTCGATGCGCCGATCAACGAAAGTGGCATCGTGGGAACGGCGATCGGCATGGCCGCGTATGGCCTGCGCCCGTGTGTCGAGATTCAGTTCGCCGACTACATGTATCCCGCCTACGACCAGATGGTGTCGGAAGCGGCGCGGCTGCGGCATCGATCGGCGGGCGACTTCACAGCTCCGATCACGATTCGCATGCCGACGGGCGGCGGCATCTTCGGTGCGCAGACGCATTCGCAAAGCCCCGAAGCTCTGTTTACCCATGTTTGCGGCCTGAAAACTGTGGTGCCATCCAACCCTTACGATGCAAAGGGACTGCTGATCTCGGCGATCGAGGACGACGATCCGGTCATCTTCCTCGAGCCCAAGCGCCTGTACAACGGCCCATTCGATGGCCATCACGATCGGCCCATCGTGCCATGGTCGACGCATCCGCTGGGTGAAGTGCCTGAAGGTCACTACACCGTCCCCCTCGGCTCAGCATCGGTGCGGCGCACGGGACGGGACGTGACCGTACTCGCCTACGGCACGATGGTTCATGTCGCGGAGGCAGCGGTCCGTGAGCAGGCGATCGATGCCGAAATCATCGATCTCAGAACGCTGCTGCCGCTCGATACGGAAACGATTACAGCCTCGGTAAAGAAGACCAGGCGTTGCGTGATTGTGCACGAGGCCACGCGCACCAGCGGTTTTGGCGCTGAGCTTTCGGCCATCGTGCAGGAGGCCTGCTTCTATCATCTGGAGGCCCCCATAGAGCGGGTTGCAGGATGGGATACGCCGTATCCCCACGCGCAGGAATGGGACTATTTCCCGGGGCCCAACCGCATCGGGCAAGCCCTCAAGCGCGTGATGGAGGCGTAGGGATGGGCGAGCGGGTCATCAAGCTTCCCGACGTCGGTGAAGGTGTGGCTGAGGCCGAGATTGTCGAACTGCACGTCAAACTCGGCGATCTGGTGCGTGAAGGCGATGTGTTGGCAGCCGTCATGACGGACAAGGCGACCGTCGAGATTCCCTCGCCGGTTGAGGGGCGCGTCCTGCGGATCGGGCTGGAGGTCGGCCAGAAGGCAGCTGTCGGGTCCGAGCTTATGACACTGGAGGTGGGTGACGCCGCGCAAAGGCCAAGGCCGCAAGCGGAGTCCGAAAAGCTGTCACCGGCTGCCGCCTCTTTGGAGAGCAGGGCGACGGCAGCGTCCGCTGCCGCTGACACTCTGCATGGCAAGCCATCGGGCGGATCGGGGGCAGCGACAACAGCAAGTGCGGCCCCGCGGTCTGCCGTACGGGCGCTCGACACATTGACATTGGCCAAGCCGGCCGACCGGCCTCTCGCGGCTCCCGCAGTGCGCGCGTTTGCGCGAGAGCACGGCGTAGACCTGCGCTTCGTCAAAGGCAGCGGCCCGGCGGGGCGAATTCTGCGCGAGGATGTCGATGGCTACATGGCAAGCGCAGGGCAGGCGCCCCTGCCATCCCATGGTCTGACCCCGAACACCACCGTTGAAGAAATCAAGATCATCGGGCTGAGGCGGAAGATTGCTCAGCGCATGCAAGACACCAAACGCCGCGTCCCGCATTTTTCCTACATCGAGGAAGTCGACGTTACGGATCTCGAGGCTTTGCGCGCGGATGTGAACGCGACCAAGAAGGCCGGCCGGCCGCGGCTGACGGTCCTGCCCTTCCTGATGCGCGCGCTGGCCATGGCGCTGCAAGCGTATCCGCAAATGAACGCGCGCTTCGATGACGAAACCGATACGCTATTCCGCCATGGTGGCGTGCATATCGGCATAGCCATTCAGACGCCGAACGGTCTGATGGTCGCCGTGGTGCAGCATGCGGAAGCGCGCACCATTTGGGAGTGCGCGAGCGAAGTCCAGCGATTGAGCGAAGCCGCGCGCTCCGGCAGTGCAACCCGGGACGAGCTGACAGGATCCACCATTACGATCACGAGCCTGGGTGCGCTCGGCGGGCTGGCGACGACGCCGATCATCAATGCGCCTGAGGTTGCGATCATTGGGGTCAACAAGATTGCTATAAGGCCCGTGTGGCGCGGGGCGGCTTTCGAACCGCGCAAAATCATGAACCTCTCGTCGTCATTTGATCATCGCATTATCGACGGCTGGGATGCGGCAGAGTTCATTCAGCACCTTCGCTCGCTGCTCGAGACACCTGCCAAAATTTTCATGGAGACATGAATGGAGCCGATCTCATGCACCGTGCTGGTGCTTGGCGGAGGTCCAGCAGGGTACGTATGTGCGATCCGCGCCGGGCAGCTCGGCCTCGATACCGTCCTGGTGGAGTCCGGGCGTCTCGGCGGGACCTGCCTGAACGTCGGGTGCATCCCCTCGAAGGCGCTCATCCATGCGGCCGAGCAGTTCGAGACGGCGAAGAGATTCGCCGCCGGCAATGCGATCGGCGTGCGGGTGGCCGAGCCGCGGATTGATCTCGGCGCCACGATGGCCTGGAAAGACGGCATCGTGTCCCGCCTCAACGGCGGTGTGTTCGCGCTGCTGCGCCGGGCCAAAGTGAAGGTCGTCAGCGGCGTGGGACATCTGCGTGACGGCAAGACATGCATGGTGGAAAGCGATACCGGCCGCCAGGTGATTACCGCAGAGCATGTGGTGATCGCGACAGGATCGGAGGCCGTGCCCATCCCGTCTTTGCCGTTCGGCGGTCCCGTCATTTCCTCGACGGAGGCACTGGCGCTCGAGAGTGCGCCGGCCCATCTCGCGGTCGTCGGCGGGGGCTATATCGGACTGGAGCTGGGCACGGCTTATCGCAAGCTTGGAGCCGACGTTACGATCATCGAGGCGCAGGATCGCCTTCTTCCGCAATACGACGCGGAACTGACACGCCCCGTGATGGCACGCATCAAAAAGCTAGGGATCAAGGTTTACCTGAAGGCGACGGCTCTCGGTCTTCATCCGTCGGGCACGGCTTTGAAAGTCCTGCTGGATGATGGCAACGAGATCCGCCTAACCGTCGACAAGGTTCTCGTCACGGTAGGGCGGCGGGCGCGGCTCGACGGCTTCGGGCTCGAGGAGCTGGATTTGACGATGAACGGCCGGGCCATCGAGATCGATGATCAGTGCCGCACCTCCATGCGCAACGTGTGGGCGGTGGGCGATGTGACCGGCGAGCCGATGCTGGAGCATCGTGCCGTTGCACACGGCGAGATGGTGGCTGAGATCATTGCAGGCCAGAAGCGGGCCTTCGATAAGGTGGCCATTCCGGCAGTGTGCTTTACGGATCCCGAAATCGTCTCCGTGGGGCTTTCTCCGGACGAGGCGCGGGCGACCGGACACTCCATCAAGGTCGGTAGCTTTCCGCTTGTGGCAAACGCGCGGGCCATGACGCTGGAG
>JBKKCB010000055.1:0-11810 GCA_046713545.1 Hyphomicrobiaceae bacterium
GGGGCGCCGCCTGGGGGGCGGGGCGGGGCGGGTCACCGATGACGGCGGCAACGGCTGCCGCCCGAATAAGGCGCTTGCTGGAATGCGTCATGATCCATCCTCTGCATCGGGGGCCGTGCGCAGCACGACAAGCTCATCAACCCGTGAGATGGCAGTCTCTATGACCGGGGACGGCGGCGCTGTAACGCGTGGAACAGGGGGCACTGCCTAACTGACCGCGAGACGCGCCCCCTGAGCACCCAACTCGCCCACCATACTCCAATGCTCTGCGTCCCCGGACGGCGCGCCTGCGCGCCGAGCCGGGTCTTCCAAGGTCATGGCATGGGCGACTTATATGCTTCCAAATGTCCGTGGGAAGATCCCGGATAGCGCGCGTCATGCTGAAGGCATGACGACGCGGCTTCCGGGAACGCAGGAGGGAGGCGGGGTGGGCGGCCTAAGCTTGGGAAAGGCCTCAGTGCGTCAAGCCTTCCGGCGTCAGGCCGGCGGCGTCGCGGCGGCGTGCACGTCCCACGATGCGGCCGTCCTCGATCCGGATGATGCGGTCGGCGTATTCGAGCGTGCGGTGATCGTGGGTCACGGCCAGCACGCCGCGCCTGGAGTCCTTGGCCACCTCGGCCAGCAGCTCCATGACGGCCTTGCCGTTCTCGGCATCCAGCGCCGCGGTCGGCTCATCGGCCAGGATCACGGACGGGGAGCCGGCGAGCGCGCGGGCGATGGCCACGCGCTGCTTCTCGCCGCCGCTAAGCTTGCTGGGACTGGCATTCTCGCGGTGGGACAACTTCACGGCCGCCAGCGCATCGGCTGCCAAGTCTGGCGCATCCGCACGCGCGGCGCCGCGCAGATCGAGCGCCAGCATGACATTCTCCAGCGCCGTCAGCGTCGGCACGAGGTTGTAGGCCTGGAAGACGAAGCCGACGTGCTGCCGCCGCAGATTGGCCATGCCTTCGGCATCGAGGCCGTCGGTGGAAAGGCCTGCAAGCTTCAGGGACCCGCTGGTCGGGCTCAGAATGCACCCCAGAATCGACAGCAGCGTGGTCTTGCCGCTGCCCGAGGGTCCCATGAGGAGGGTCAGCTCGCCGGGGATCAGGTCGAAGTTGACGCCCTTGAGGGCCTTCACCTCCGCCGCCCCCGATCCGAGCGTCTTGGTAATGGCCTTGGCCTCGAGAATGGGGGGAGCCTCGTCTGTCATGGATGCTGGTTCCGCTAGCGGCTGAAGACGACGGCTGGATCGATGCGCGTCACTTTGAAGATGGCGCAGATGGCCGCGAGCACGCACATGCCGACAGTCAGCGCCAGGAGCATCAGCGCAAGCCTGGGCGTCATGACGATGAGCAGCGTCGAATCCCGGGACGCCCAGATCACCAGCAGGCTGAGGCACATGCCGAGGATGTAACCCAGCACCGCGCTCAGCACGGCCTGCATTAGAATGACCCGATGGATGTAGCTTGCGGAGGCACCGAGCGCCCGCATGGTGGCGAACTCGTTGATGTGATCCTTGGTGCTCGCATACAGCGTCTGGGCCACGATGACGACGCCGACGATGATGCCGAGAATGGCGCCGGCAATCAGCGCCGAGCCGGCACCCGTCTCGAACAGCCAGTAGTCCAGGCTGCGCTGGCGGAAGTCGTCATGGGTGAGGATTTCCGTGTCCGGCAGACGCGCCGCCAGCGCCTTGCGGGTCGCCTCCCGATCGGCGTTTTGTGCCAGCTGGACGAGAAGGTATGAGGTCTGTTCCGACGCGGCATCGAGCAGATTGCGGCCGGTGCCGATGGTGGTGAAGACGTAGGGAAGCGTCGTGAACGACCGGATGCCCTGCGTCACGGCCGTGACCGTCACTTCCAGATTGTTCACCTCGGCCTTGTCGCCGAGCTTGTTGACGCCGAGTTCGGCAAAATAGGTGTTGTCGATGGCGACGCCGCTCGGCGAGGACAAAGCGGCGATGGTGCCCTCGACGATGTCCCACGGCAGGGTGCCCCGCGCCGTTTCCGAGCCGACCAGCAGCGCCGCGGTCGACCCGCCTTTGGGTTTGCGCCAATTGACGAAGCCCACGACCAGCTCCTGCACGCCCGCCACCCCCGGCGTCGATAGAACGGCGTGCCGTTCGCGGCCGGACAGGAACGAGGGATCGTCGAAGCTTTTCGTACCGAGCGGCACGACCCAGAGATCGGCCTGGGCGTGATCGAGCATGGCGGCGATCCGGCGCTCCGACCCCAGGTAAATGCCGAACTGGACCGCCACCAGGACCACAGAGAACAGGATGCCGGTCAGCGTGACGGCGAGACTGAGCCGGTCATGAAAGAGGTTGCGGTACGCCAGCTTGACGACCATGGGAATGGGCTTGCGCCGCTTGGCGGCGCCGCCCGTCCGCACTGCCCCCGGTGCGCTCGCCTGGGCCGACGGCAACTGCATGTGGTTCCCCGGACTCGAATTGGCTCGATCGTTTCGCGACTGTACCACCACGCACCGCGCCCGGCGTCAAAATGGCGACGTGCGGCGACCACATTCGGTTATGGTGTCTACGTTGTATATTCGACTCTCGGCGCCTGCCCGCGCGCAATCTTGCAAAACATGATGGTATAGTCTCGACAAGCGGCGGCAGACGACCGAACGGCATTGCATGATTCACGACCGGCCTGCTACACGCGCGGTTCGACAGCAGCGCAGGTCGTAAGCCGAAATGTCAGGTGAGCCTTCTCACATCAGTTTGCAGGCAGGGAACATGAGGATCACCACCATCGCGGGGCTTCTTGCACTGGGCGCTGCCAGTGCCGCCGGGTGGGCCTATGTGGCGCCGGGCGGTTCGCCGAAAGGTCAGCAGGCCACCCCGACGACGGCGGTCGCCGCGCAGGTAAAGACGCCGTGGGTTGCAGCGGCGCCGGGGCGCATCGAGCCCAAGTCGGGGGTGATCCGCATCAGCCCGGGGCTGCCCGGGCGTGTCACCGATGTGTTCGTCAAGGTGAACGATCGCGTGGTCGAGGGCGAGGTGCTGATCCGCCTCGACGACGTCGAAGCGCGCGCGCGTCTGGCCTCGGCCGAGGCGGAGGCTGCCGCCCGCAAGCGCGAGCGCGATTCCCAGACCGCCACGTCCGGCCGCGAAGACGTCAGGAAGGCGGAAGACTCCGTGTTCTCTGCCGAACGTTCGGTCATGAATGCCAGATTCGAGCTTGACGACGCCATCGCAGCCGACCATGCCATCAACAGTCCGCTGCGCAAGCAAGCCACAAAACAGCTCGCCGATGCGCAGGCGCGGCTGCGGCAGGAGCAGACGGCCTTCGCGATTGCGCAATCGAAAGGCAATATTCCGGGCTCCAACCGCTTCGAGGCGGGGCTATCCGCGGCGCGCGCGGAGGTGACGATGGCAACCTCCGTGCTCGACAAGACGCGTATCCGCGCGCCGCTTGCCGCGACCGTTCTTCAGCTCAATGCCAAGGTCGGCGAAATGGTGGCACCAGCGCCCGACGTCCCGCTCGTCAGTCTCGGCGACGTGTCGATCCTGCGGGTGCGCGCCGAGGTCGACGAGCACGATGTGGCCAAGATCAAGCTCGGTCAGAAGGCGGTCGTGCGCAACAACGGCTATCCCGGACAGGATTTCAACGGCAAGGTCACCGAGCTTGCGCCATCACTGGCCGCACCGCGCATGGGCTCTCGCGGAGCGCGCCGCGCGACGGACGTGGAAGTTCTCGAGGTGCTGATCGACATCGAGGGCAGCGTGCCGTTGCTGCCGGGCATGCGCGCCGAAGTCTTCTTCATGCAGTAAGGCGCCGCAGCGGTCCCTCCCGGCGCCTAAGGAGAGGAATCCCCGGTGCGCAGTCCGGCACGCGCTTTATCGGCGGCGCATTGTCCGTCCGGGCACTTGCTGTCCGCCCGACGGGGATGACGTTTGCGCACGGGGGTCTCTGCGACCGGCTCAACGGTGGATGCTCTAGGAGCGTCATCGGTCAAAAGAGCGTCGGGGGCCTGAAGCGCGGAGACCGTCTGGGGCTTGCTTGGAGCCGGTGTGGATACCGTCACAGGCGCCTGGCCGTCGTGGTGCGCGGGCAGATTGCCTCGGCGCCCGGCAATCTCGCGGTGCAGCTTCTCGAGCGGCGTGCTGTCGGCACCCGTGCGAAGAGTGGCGACGGCCGCCGTGCCGGGGGTGCCGGTGTGCACAACCGCACCGCCGACGAAAGCCGCAGCAAGGACAGCCATGAACGCCAGATAGTATAGAAACGGCACGTGCGAAGCCCTCATGTTGACAACACCTCAACCTCGCAGAGATTTATTGAGCGCAGGTGAACGCCGGGCCTGTGAACATCTTTCGACGCCGGGGCTCGTCACAAAGACGTAGGCGGCAGGCGTCGGCAGGAGTCCGTGCAGGGCGAGTGTTGCCCGCTTGCCGCGGTCTTGCGGCCGTTGCCTGCACGTGACGATGCGACTCGATTGATTTTTACATCCCGGCCTAGGCATCCTCCGGCGAGCGTATCGTAGGTGGCAACAGTCGACCGGGGGGTTCGATGCAAGCTTCTGCCGAGTCGATTGAACCGGACGATCAGGGCGCCGGCGCGATCGGCCTGCCGATCGTCATGATGTCCGTGCTGTTTGTGCTGCTCGTCGTGCCGGACCAGGTCAAAGAGATCTACCGCATTCATGCCGAGGCCTGGGGCACCCAGCACTGGCACAACCCGCAACTCGTCCTTGCGGCGGCGTCGCTGGTGGTCCTCACCCTGTTCATCTGGCGGCTGGCGCGCGAGTTGAGCCGGCTGCCGGCGGCGCAGCGCATCATACCGGACCGCTGGTCTCAGTTCGTCTTCGACTGGATGCCACGGCTGGTTTGTCTCATGCCCTGGTTAGGCGTTGCTGCGGGCACATGGCTCAGTGCCATCAGCCTTCCGGAGTTCGTCCAAGCGACCACGCCTGCATTTGATGCGATCTATCCGCGCCTGGACGCGCTGCGTGACGTTCTGATGCTGGGCGCCAAGGTCTGCGCGGCCATCGCCGGCGGACTGTTCGTGATCATCACTCTGGTGGAGCTCATTTTCGGGCGATGGGGGAAACGCCCTTTTGGCCGGCCCGCCCTCTTGGCGCTCTGGCCTGTCTATCTGGCGATCGTGCTCGGCATGAGCATCGCATCCTACTTTCTCGACGGCTCCAGGTTCGTGCTCGTCGGCATAATTCCGGTTCTCGTCCTGTGGATGATCGGCATCACCGGACTTCTGGCGTACCTGTGGTGTTTCGGCGAGCGTATCCGATCGCTCGCTCTGGCTGCCCTGGTCATCGGCCTCGTACTGCTCGACTACTTCGGCTGGACCGACAACCATCGATTCCGGCACGCGCCCATTGATTTCGCCTGGCAAGCGCAAACGCGGCCGAACGTCGACGTTGCCTTCGACCAATGGCTGGCGGCGCGCAACGACATGGACGCGTATCGTCACTCCAATACGCCCTATCCGGTTTATGTCGTTGCCGCGGAAGGCGGCGGGCTGTACGCGGCCTACCACGTCGGCAAGTTCCTGGCGCGGATGCAGGATCTCTGCCCGAGCTTCTCCCAGCACCTGTTCGCCATCAGCGCCGTCTCCGGCGGCAGCCTCGGCGCTGCAATGTTCTCCTCGCTGGCCAGAGACGATGCCAAGAACCAGCCGCACGTGTCGTGCCGAAGGGTGCCGGGCCACGGCCGCTTTGAACGGCGCATGGAGCAACTGCTGCGGCACGATTTCCTGTCACACGTCGTGACGGCCACGCTGTCTCAGGACTTTGTGCAAAGATTCCTGCCGTATCCCATTTATCGGCTGGATCGCGCCCGCAAACTCGAATCGAGCTTCGAGGACGCCTGGGCGTCGACATTCGCCGACAAACCCAATCGCCTGGCCGAGTCTTTCTTGGGATCGTGCGGGACCAATGCCGTGGACTGCCTGCAGGGCGCCACGCCCGTTCTCGTGCTGAACCTGACGCAGATCGAGACGGGCATGCAGTTGGCGCTGAGCCCTCTCAATCTGAACAACACCGGCCCGCCCGCCACAAAATCGGGCAAAATCTATGACGCCCTGGAAACGGGCGGCGAGGCGATCGACATGCCGCTGAGCACGGCGATCGGGCTCAGCGCGCGGTTTCCCTGGATCACGCCGTCGGGCTGGTACCAGCCGCCCAAGAAGAATGCTGACGACGTCTTGCGCACTTACCGATTTGCCGATGGCGGCTACGCCGAGGGCTCGGGTGCTGGAACCGGATACAAGATCGCGCAACTCCTCGCTGAGCGGATCAAGGCCGCGAACGTGAATGCCGCCGTCCACCTCATCATGCTGACGGCCACCTCACCGCCGCTGGAACGCAACTGGATCGATGCGCCGTCCCAGGCGGGCTACGGTGAATTCTCGCTTCCCTTCGTTGCGCTGAGTTCAGCACGGCGCGGCCAGGCGTTTGCCAGGGTCTATGACATTGCCATCGGCGCCACGGACCAACTGAAGATCTCGCAGGGGCAGGTCTACGACGCGCTGATACCCCTGCCGATCGGATGGCATCTCTCCGAGGCCACCCGCACCTACATCGACCTTTATACCGGAAACCCGGAAGACTGCCGCCAAGCCAAGCTCGATGCCACCGGGCACTGGTCAATGGCACCCGTGTACGTCGATCAACACGACTGCCTGACCAAAACGCTCGTGGATGAACTCAGTCCCCCGCCGAAGCAGTAGGCCGGGGAAATCAACTTGGCCGCAGGGATGAAAACAACAAGGACGAGCCGCTACGTCAACCGAACCTGCGCGACATTGTCTTTGTAATCCTGCTTGGGATCGGCACCCAGAAGCATCTTTATGCCGGCGACCAAACTCGACGCGTCGAGCCAAATCTCAGCCCGTTCCGCGTCGAGCCGCAGCAGGGCGAGATTGGGGTCGTCCTTTCCACCCTCGTACCAGGCCGCAACGTAGCGGTTCCATAGCCTGTCGATCACGGCCCGGTCGTTATCGAGGCGGAGGCTGCCATGCACCGTGGCGAACAGGTCGTGCCCTTTTGACGTGAAGGTGGCAATGGCGCGGTTTTGAGGTCCAAGGCGCTGCACAATCGCATGATCCTTGGCCGTGAAGAACCAGATCGGGCCACGTTCGCCCTCCGTCTGCGCCGTCATGGGCCGGGTGTGCCCGTCCTCGACGCCGTCAAGACCAAGCATCATGGTCATGTCGGACTTGAGCGCTTTCCAAAATTTCGCTTCCAGCTCTTGCGGGGTGGGCATTCTGATCTCCGTGTCTGATCGAACATCAACGGTGGGGATCAGCATCAGTTCCGCGGACCACGTCCACCTATGGGTGCATCAGCCAACCCGAGGCCGCTTTGCGGAGATTAATTGGAACCATCCCTATCATGTTCACGTTGTCTGCCGTCCCAGGGCGTCTCACACACGCTTGTTGTAAAGGGACGGCATGGTGCTTCGGGCACGGCAGCAACTTTCATAAACGGTCCTCGATGACACCTTTCCGCATTGGTTGCCATCTGACAGCGCTTGCCTGGTGTCTTGGGGCGTGGGCTGCTGCAACGCCCGCCAACGCGCAGGCGCCGGCGCCTGCCCCCTCTACGCACGAGATGGTTCAGCGGCTGGCTGGCGAACTGGCCGGCAAAGCCTATGCCGCGCCGCCAGAACAGGCGCCCAAGGGCGCCGAAGACCTCGACTACGACCAGTTCCGCCAGATTCGCTTTCGCCGCGAGCGCACCATCTGGCGTGGGGAAGGGCTGAATTTCGAGCTGCAGGTCCTCCCGACGGGCTGGTTGTTCAAGACGCCGATCGAGATCAACATCGTGGACGGCGGTGGCGTTCGCCCCTTGGCGCCCGACAACTCCTACTTCGATCTTGGGCTCTTGGCCGGCAAGCTGGCACCTGAGGCGCGATTTGGGTTTTCGGGCTTTCGCATCACGGGCCCCCTGAACCGGCCCGACCTCTTCGACGAGATCATCGTCTTTCAAGGCGCCAGTTATTTCCGCGCGTTGTCGCGCGGCCAGATCTACGGGTTGTCCGCCCGCGGACTGGCCCTCAATGTCGGGCAGGCGGGCGGGGAAGAATTCCCTCATTTCCGGCGCTTCTGGATTGAGAAGCCCCAGGCGGGCGCGTCTCAGATCGTGATCCACGCCCTGCTGGACAGTCCGTCCGTCACGGGTGCCTACCGCCTCCTCGTTACGCCCGGGTCGCCGACGACGATCGATGTCCAGTCGACCCTCTTCCCGCGCCGGGAGCTGGCGAACGTCGGCGTCGCCCCGCTGACCAGCATGTTCCTGTTTTCCGGCGTCAACCGGGCGCGCGTGAGTGATTTTCGCCCCGCGGTGCACGACTCCGACGGACTGGCCATCGTCAACGGCTGGGGCGAGCATCTGTGGCGGCCCCTCAACAATCCGCGCCGTCTTCAGACCAGCAGTTTTCTGGATCAGAATCCGCGCGGGTTCGGGCTCATCCAGCGGTCCCGCGCGTTTGCCCAATACCAGGATCTCGAGGCGCGCTACGAGCGACGACCCGGCGCCTGGGTCGAACCCGGTGCCGGTTGGGGTCCAGGAGCCGTCGAGCTTTTCGAGATCCCCTCGGACGAAGAGATCCACGACAATATCGTGGCCTACTGGAAGCCGGCGCAGGCGCTGGCGGCCGGACAAGCGCATACGTTCAACTATAGGCTCGCGTGGCCCAATGACGTGCCGCGAAGCTGGCCGGGAGCCGTTGTGCACGCGACACGCTCGGGTCTGATCAACGGACCGCAACGAAAGACGGGCGCGCTCCAGTTCGTGGTCGATTTCAGAGGCATCGTCGCCAGCCCGACTGCGGACCTGCCGATAGCGCGCGTAGATGCCAGTGCCGGCGCGGCGAGTGCGCCGGTCGTCCAGGCCAATCCCGAGATCGATGGACTGCGCGTATCGTTCAGCTTCGATCCCAAGGGTGCAGCGAGCAGCGAGTTGAGACTCGCGCTGCAGGCCAATGACAAAGCAATGGCCGAAACCTGGCTTTACCGATGGACGAAAGATTGAGCACGGCCCCACGCGCAGAGCCGGAGCCGCAGCCCGACGTCCTGGCCCCGGTGCAGAGCCGGTGTGACATGCCGGAGCAGGTGCTCTGGGCAGATCGCAAGGCCGGATCGCGTGCCGGGAGGCGCGTCTGGCTCGCGCGCATTGCGCTCGCCGTTCTTTGGGCGTCGGCCACAGCCGCCTTCTCTTGGACGCTGTATCGCGTGTTGTCGGTCGAGCCGCCAACCCAGCTTCAGCTCGTGTTCTGGGTGCTGAGCAGCGTGTGCTTCGCCTGGGTATCGATCGGCTCGGCCACCGCCGTGATTGGCTTTGCCTCACTCCTGTCGGCGCGCGGTCCCGACACGCTGGTGCTGCCGCCGGGCAATTCGCGGCTGCGGGCGAGGACGGCTCTCCTGTTTCCCGTCTACCGGGAAGATGCGACCGCGGTTGCGGCCACGATCGATGCCATGTGCCGCGAGATCATGGCGACGGACACCGACGCACTGTTCGATGTGTTCATTCTGAGCGACACACAGGGGGCGGCCGAAAGAGCGCTGGAGCACCAAGTCTATTCGGAATTGCGGTCCCGTTTCACAGCGGGTGTGCAGGTCTTCGTCCGCTGGCGGACACCGAATGTCGCCAAGAAGTCCGGCAACATCCGTGACTGGATCGAAAACTTCGGTGCTGCCTATCCCTATTTCATCATCCTCGATGCCGACAGCATCATGTCCGCCGACGCCATGCTGCGCCTCGTGGCGGCCATGGACACTCATCCGCGCGCAGGACTGATCCAGACCGTTCCACGCCTGGTCGGGGGTTCGTCGTTTTTTGCCAACTTGCAGCAATTCGCCGGCGGCTACTATGGCCGCATCCTCGCCGCGGGCCTCGCCGCCTGGCACGGCCACGGCGGCAATTACTGGGGCCACAACGCCATCATCAGGACCGAGGCGTTTGCCGCATCAGCGGGCCTGCCGGAGCTGCCGGGCCCCCCGCCTCTGGGCGGGCACATTCTCAGCCATGACTTCGTCGAGGCAGCGCTGCTGCGCCGGGCCGGCTGGGAGGTCCACCTGGTGCCTTCACTCGAGGGCTCCTTCGAAGGGTGCCCGCCGACGCTGACGGACCTGATCGTGCGCGACCGCCGATGGGCGCAGGGCAATCTTCAGCATCTGCGCCTGCTCGGCGTGAGCGGCCTGCCGTTTCTCAGCCGGTTGCATCTCGGCATGGGAGCTTTCGCTTATCTTGCCTCACCGATCTGGGCGCTGACGCTGCTGGTCGGCGTCGTCCTTGCCGTTCAGGCCAAATATGCAACGCCGAGCTACTTCGGCAGCGAAGCCTCGCTGTTTCCCAAATGGCCCGTTTTCGATGCGCAGACGGCGCTGGTCCTGTTCTTTGCGACAGTGTTTGCCGTCCACCTGCCAAAGCTTCTGGGGGGCGCCTGGGCGCTCAGGAGTGCCGCGCAGCGCAGACAAAACGGAGGCATATCGCGTGTCGTCGGCGGCGTTCTCCTCGAGTCGGTCCTGTCGACGCTGATCGCTCCGCTGCTCATGCTGACTCAGACCAGCGCCGTCGCTGCCATTCTGTTGGGCCGCGACGCCGGCTGGGGCTCCCAGCAGCGTGTTGGAGCAGGAGCCACTCTGCCCCAACTTTTGCGACAGCATCGGTGGCATATGGCCTGGGGGATCGCCGGAGCGGCGATCTGCTGGGCCATTTCTCTGGCGGTATTCGCCTGGATGAGCCCCATCATTGTCGGATTGCTGCTCGCCGGCCCGATCGTGCTCATCACCGCACGGCCGGCCGGAGAAGTCCTGAAGCGGCTGCTCGCCACGGCGGACGAGCGCCAACGGCCTGCCTTGCTGACCAACCACGCGACACGGCGTCAGGAGTGGCAGGATCTTCCAGGATTACAGCGACCCGACACCGGGGTGCCGGCTTCCCTGTCCCGGACATAGCAAAAATCAGCCAGCCATGGCATTCACGTTGCGCTGCACACTGAGCAGAAGGGGGTCGCCATGTCTCGTATCGATTGGGAAGTGACAGCGCAGGATCTGGTTGCGCGCCTGCGCCGCGTCCTCGAAGACAGGCGCTTTGAACATTTCATCATGGCGGCCATCGTCCTCAATGCCATAACACTCGGCTTCGAGACGAGCACCACCGTGATGGCGCGCGCGGGCGCCACTTTGCACGTCATCGACAACGTGCTCCTCACCATCTTCATCCTCGAGCTTGCAGCCAAGATGATCGTCCACGGGCGGCAGTTCTGGCGCGACCCCTGGAGCGTCTTCGACCTTTCCGTCATATCCATCACCATGCTCCCGGCGACGGGGAACCTGTCGATCCTGCGCGCGCTGCGGATCATGCGGGCCCTGCGCCTGATCTCGGCCATTCCCTCGCTCCGCCGCGTCGTCGCCAGCCTCCTGTCCGCGATCCCGAGCATGGGATCGATCATTCTTCTGCTGCTGCTCATCAACTACGTGTTCTCCGTCATGAGCACGAAGCTTTTCGGCGCCGAGTTCGAAAAATACTTCGGCACCCTGGGTGACTCGTTCTTCACATTCTTCCAGATCATGACGCTCGAAGGCTGGGCCAACGAAGTCGTGCGGCCGGTGATGGAGAAGCATCCCTGGGCCTGGCTCCTGTTCGTCCCATACATCATCCTGACAAGCTTCATGGTGCTCAACCTGTTCATCGGCATCGTGGTCGACGCCATGCAGCAGCAGAATTTGAGCACGCGCAAAGCCGTGATCGAGGTTACGGAGACCGAATTCGGTCAGCTGATGCAGGAGATCGGAGCCCTGCGATCCGAGCTGCGGCTGATCAAGGGGGCGGAGCAACTGCCGCCCCTCCGTGGCGGGTAGCGG
>JBKKCB010000056.1:0-11375 GCA_046713545.1 Hyphomicrobiaceae bacterium
GTCGGAGCCCGATGCTCCTCACGTCTGTGAGAAGTTCAGGCTAGCAGCGCCGAAGCTGGAGCGCGATCGTTTCGCATGGAAGCACGTCCAGCTTCCATGCGTCCGCGCGTAGCGCGGTTCCGCTGCGACGCGTGAATCGCTCTCTAAGTTTATGAAGTGGAGCAGGAGTCACGTTTCGGCCGAGGCGCCTCGTGTGCGGCAAGATCATTCAATCCGACGCGATCCTGCTCTACGCGTCTCCAGCACCGTGCGCTTACCTCAGGTTGCCGCAAAAACGCTGGATGCGCTTGCAGGCATCCTCGAGCTGATCGGTCGAGGTGGCATAGGAGATGCGGAAGAACGGCGACATGGCGAACGCCGCGCCATGCACCACGGCCACGCCCTCCTCCTCCAGCAGTGCCGCCGTGAAATCCTCGTCGTTGGTGAGCTTCGTGCCTTTGGCCGTGGTCCGCCCGATCGTCTCCGCGCACGACGGATAGACGTAGAACGCACCCTGGGGCTTGGGGCACTTGATGCCCTTGGCCTGGTTCAGCATCGACACGACCAGGTCGCGGCGCTCCTTGAACACTTTGTTGTTGCGCGCGATGAAGTCCTGCGGTCCGCTCAGGGCCTCCACGCCGGCCCATTGCGAGATCGACGAGGGATTGGCCGTCGTCTGGCTCTGCAGCTTGCACATCGCCTTGATGAGGTGTTCCGGCCCGCCGGCATAGCCGAGCCGCCAGCCGGTCATGCAGTAGGCCTTGGAGAAGCCGTTCACCGTCAGCGTGCGCTCATAGAGCTGCGGCTCCACCTGCGCGGGGGTGAAGAATTCCAGGTCGTCGTAGATCAGGTGTTCGTACATGTCGTCGGTCATGACCCACACGTGCCTGTTCTTCGGCGACATCAGCACATCGGTCAGGGCCTTGAGCTCGGCTTTGGTGTAGGCCGCACCCGTCGGGTTCGACGGCTGGTTGAACATGAACCACTTGGTCTTGGGCGTCAGTGCCTTGTCGAGCGTCTCGGGCTTCAGCTTGTAGCCATCCTCGAGCGTGCAGTTGGCGAACACGGGCTTGCCGCCGCCGAACAGCACGATGTCGGCATACGACACCCAGCACGGCGCCGGAATCACCACCTCGTCACCAGGATTGAGCGTACCCAGCAGGGCATTGAACAGCACCTGCTTGCCGCCGGTGCTGACCGAGATCTGGCTGCGCTTGTAATCGAGCCCGTTCTCGCGCTTGAACTTGCCGACGATGGCGTCCTTCAGCTCGGGGATGCCGTCCACGTCCGTATACTTGGTGCGGCCTTCCTGCATGGCACGGACAGCGGCGTCCTTGATGTTCTGCGGTGTGTCGAAATCGGGCTCGCCGGCCGCCAGACTGATCACGTCCCGGCCTTTGGCCTGCAGTTCCCGCGCTTTCGTCGCCATCGCGATGGTCAGCGACGGGTTGATGCGGTTCAGACTATCGGCCAGAAAGCCCATGGCGTGATGCCTCTTTTCGATCGCGAGCGGGTTGGGTTAACGCAAAGCGCGCGGACCCTACGCCCGGACGTCTCAGACATCAAGGGCGCCACGCCTCCAAAGCACCCGCCATGGATACATCGGGCTCTCGAGCGGCTTCCGCCTGCGCCCGTCCACTGACGTATATCAAGTATTCAATATATAATATCCCACAAATTCGTTTATGCCTTTACCAGTTATTTCCTATTATCTTCCCGTTATCGAGATATTCCATTACCATTTTATTTGCTTCGAAGCAGACGATCCATAGATTAATTTCACCCGAGGAGATCGAAGACATGCGGAAAGCACTGGTAGCATCAGTCGTTGCCCTGGGCATGGCCTTTGCCGCGCCGGCCTATGCGGGCGGTCCCAGCCAAGGCGGCGGGCACGGTAGCGGAGCCAAGATCGGCGCCGGGCTCGGCGCCAAGCTCGGCATCGGTATCAAGGGCTTGGCCAAGGTGAAGGTCAAGGTCGGGCTGCGCCTCGGCGTCGGCATCGGCCTCTGAGAATGAGGCGGCAGCCGGTCCCCCTTTCCCCCCAGGGCTGCCGCCTCACTTTCCGTATTCGTAGGCCACACCGATCATGCCCATCAGCATGGCCGTCCGGGCGTCCGCAAAGTTGCTCCTGAAATCGAGATACTTTGCCTCGCCGGTCAGATAGAGGCGGCCGCCGACCGGCGTCCTGGTCTTAAGCGTTGCCTCCAGCTTGTGATCGACACGATCGAAGCCCACGAAATCGCTCAGCGTGTAGGCAACCTCCAATCCCGCAGACGTGCCACCCGCCGTCGTCACCACACCCCCGGCGCTCATCGCGTATTCCTGGATGGTCTTGGCGGTGAAGAAATCCGTTTCCTCCAAGCCCATGCGCGCCGCACCAAAAAGCTTCAGCATCGCATTGACCTTGATCTGCCCACGCGCCGCCACCGTATGCGCCAGCAACGGCGAGAACTCCGTTTCGCGATAGGAGCGATACACCGGCGCATAGACCAGGTCTGCCGCGTCGTCCCCATCCGCGTAGCTGACGCCGATGAAGGGAAACACCGACGTGCTGTCGCGCATCAGTCCGAAGTCATCGTGCGACGCCATGTAGCGCTTGATGTCCGCACCCGCTCCGAACCTCACCGCAAGCTTGCTCGCAACATCATATTTCAGCCCCGCCTGCGCCGTTCCCGAGAACCGGTCGCGATCGTCCTGGTTGCCGAACTCCAGAAAATCTCCGGCAATCGCGCCATAGTCGAGATACGCGCCCAGCACTTGCACGAACGGCGTCAGCACGGCTTTCGGCCACTCGTAGCCGACGCTCATCGCCGTCTCATGGACATTCTCGTCCACATCGACCCGGCGCTCGGTCTTCAATGATGCGGAGACCTGCGCGCCAGTCGTCAGCGTTCCGCCATACGCCCCCGACACGGCATACTGCATTTCGCTGACGTCGGGCCGGTCGATATACTGGCGATCCGCAAACGCACCCTTCAAACTGACCTGGTGACCGTCACGCTCGAAAACATGCAGCATCTCCGCCGTGGTCCGCGTGACCCCGCTTGCCTCCTTCTCCAGCGATGGCCCGGCATTGGTGGTGTAGCCGGCAGCAAAGCCGACGCTGACCGCCGTGCTGCTCTTGTCCTCGCGCAATGTTCCGCGCAACGCCGTGGTCTCTTCTTGCGCTGGCGTGTCCGCCACCACGGGTCTGATCGCCGCGGGCTTGACCGTTCCGGTCTCGATCTGCGCGGCTCCACCCGTGCTTCTCTGCGCGCGCCGCAACGGCAAAGGTGAAGCGCCATCTTCCAGCAGGGCGCCACGCAGTTTGCCGGGGTCGTCTTCCGCACGCGCTAGCGGGGTCTGCATGGCAAAAGCCGCGAGCACCGCAAGCGCCAACCTCCGGGAGGCTCGAAAGCAGCGCCATCTCTTTCTCTTGTGCATAAGGCCAGAAAAGAGATTCGCGGTTTATAGATGGTTATTTTCTAATAATTAGTTCCCTATATATAATATGGAATATCATTTATCCGATATCATATATCAAAGCCGTGCCGGCATGTTTCGGCCCCTGGAAAGCATCTCGCTTCAATACTATGCCGTGGCGCTCCTGAGCCCCTTGGCCTGCTGTTGCCCGCGGGCTTGGGCAATCAGGCGCTCGCTGACGGCCCGCAGGCGCGCAATCTTGGAGGCATCGCGCGACTCCGCCGATCCCGGCTCCTCTCGCGCGCCGTTCATGTAAGCACCACAACTGCCGTAGATGTCGGCCTCGGTCAGCAGCCACAACAAGTCCGTAGCCGAGCGTTCGATGGAGCGCACGCCCGGCAGAACCGGCGCCAGCAGCGGCAGGAGCCGCTTCCACAGCCATTGCTGCACCACGTTGCGCTCTCTCGCGATGTCGGTCCCCGGCACGACGCTCGGGTTGAAGGACACGACCCCGACGGACGGCATCTCGCGCGCCAGGAGCCGTGCATGCATCACATTCAGCAGCTTGGACGCGCTGTACCGTGCCTCGCCCCTCTCGACTCCAGGCAGCATGTGCATCTGAGACAGCACCGGATCGGCAAGCTCAGCCGGATCCTGCCACGTCGCACGCGCAATCCCCATCAGACAGAAGGCGTCGGGATCATGCACCTCGCTTGCGGTGATGACGACGCGCCCGCCAGGCCGCATATACGGCATCAGCCGGCCGGCGATGGCATAGTGCGCCAGATGATTGACCGCAAATGTCAGCTCGCAACCGTCCTCGGACACGGAGTCGGCGCCGATGCCCTGAACGCCCGCGTTGAGCGACAGTGCATCGATACCGTCGCGTCCCAGCAGGCTTACAATCTGATCGCACGCATGATCGATCGATTCGAGGCTCGCCAGATCGGCAGGCACGATGTGCATGCGATCGCGCGCCTTGGCGAGCAGGCCGTCAGCCCGCTGCGGATTGCGCGCCAACAGGACGACGCGCCATTCCGGACGCGCGTGCAGCAGGCGCTCGACAGCCCGCCGGCCGAACCCGCTCGTTCCACCGGTCATAACGAGAGTCTTGGCGGCCTTTGGCCGGCCGGAAATATTTTTCATGAGGTTGGGATACGCTACAGCACTGCCAAAACACGTCACAGCGAGGTCTGATAGACACATCGGCCATGTGAGGAAAGACACGACCGCGTGACGCTGAGGACAATCCCGCGAGAGCGCATCAGTTGCAGTGTCGCGGCAATGTGACCGCGATGCCTAGTGTTCACGCGATTCTTATCCGGTTGCCACAATGCGGGCCAACACCTGCCCAACTGGTGTGCCCTACTGCGCACTGTTCAGATGCGCGCTCCCGTGCGGGGGGCCTAACATGGGGAGCTGAATTATGAGAACAATGCCGTCCATGCGGCAGGTGCGTCGCGCGTTCACCGATTTTGCCCTAGCCCTCGTCGTATTCGGCGTGATCTGTACCGGATTGCTCGCATCCAATGGCGACATGCTCGGGGCGACGGACGCGATCGCCTCTGGCTGGCCTGGAGATGAGACGCTTTCGCTGGCCGCCAACTCTGCTTTCTCCAGCTCGTTGACTGCGGTGTGCCCTGACTTGTCGACCATTGCCGGCTTGGCCCTGGCCCTGTCGCTGATCACGGTGTTCAATCTCGCGTTTGTGCGCCACCTCAGCCAGACGTATGCCGCGCCGCGGCGCAAGCGTCGCGTAAACACTTGACACTCTTGGGACTTATGCCCTCCCTCGCCATTCGGGCAAAGAGTTCCTACATATGCCGTCGTGGCGCCCATGGAGATTGCGCATGAACGAGCCCAACGACGTCCGCGGACCCGGTGCATCGGCTTGGATCGCTCTGGCGGTCATGACGGGCGGATTGGCGGCGATGCTGCTCTGGTCGGGCACGCTATCCTCCCCCGAGCGGCTGCTGGACCGCAGCTTCGCACCGGCGCTCGCCGCAGCCGAAGCAGGCATCGGCACCTTGCGATTGACGCCCGCCTCCATAACGCTCCCGGCGGACGGGCGAACGGCAGATGCCATCTGGCCCGGCACATCGAACGGCTCCACCTTGGCGTTGCGGCGGCCTCTGGCCCTGGGTGATCAAATCACCATCTCGTCGCGCAGCGGCCGGCCCGAGAAATTGTCCGTGATCCAGCTCGACGGTATCGACGGGGCGGCCATCGGCGCTCCCGGCACGCAGTTCCAGCTCGTGACGACGAAGGTCGACGGGGCAGCGGACGACGCCCTCGTGCGCTTGTTGGTTGCCATCGATCCGCCTGGCGGCACCCGTCACACGGACAAGACGCTCTGACGCACGGGGAGTTTCACGACGATGGCCGGCAAGCAGCACACGTATGCCTGCAGTGTGACATGGACCGGCAATACCGGCAGCGGCACATCGCGCTACAACAGCTACTCACGCGATTACACCGTCGCGTCTCCCGGCAAACCTGAACTCGCCGGTTCGTCCGACCCAGCCTTCAGGGGTGATCCCAGCCGCTACAATCCGGAGGATCTTCTGGTTGCAGCCCTGTCGTCGTGCCACATGCTGTCGTACCTGCGCTTGGCTGCTGTCGGCGGCGTGGTCGTCACCGCCTACGCCGACGCAGCCGGCGGCGTCATGACAGAAGATCCCAAAAAAGGCGGAGCCTTCACGCGCGTGACGCTGCGGCCGAAGGTGACCATTGCCGCCGGGAGCGATGCGGCCAAGGCGCGCGAGCTGCATCACGCCGCGCACGAACTCTGCTTCATCGCCAATTCGGTGAATTTTCCGGTCGACTGCGAGCCCGAGATCGTCACCGCGACGTAACGCCCTAGATCCCGAATTCCTTGGCCCAGCTGTCGGGCACACGCCCGATGCGCTGGCGCACCACCTGCGCCAGCGGCTTGTAGGTTTCGCGCAGACGCATGCGCACCGTTTCGGGCAAGGCTGCTTCCTGGCTCTGGTTGAAGCGCCGCCCGGCCTTGTCGAACAGGCGCGCGCTGTAGGTGATGCCGATGAAGCGGCACACCTGCTCCAGCGCCGCCAGCCTGTCCTTGTGGATGTCCTCGTAGAACAGCTCGAGCGTCTGGTCCGGCCGGAACACGGCCGCCATGGTGTCGAGCGTGGCGATATAGTCTCCGAGCTGCTGGAACTGCGGCTCGTCGAGCAAGGCGCAGATCGCCTCGGGTGACTGTCGCGTCGCGTCGAGCCCGCGCGACCGGCACTGGTGCAAGGCCTGGCTCCAGGCCCGTGTCACGGGGTTGCGCATGATGAACAGCACACGCACTTCCGGCGCCAGCGTCTTCAGATGCTCGAAACCCTCCTTGCCGAGGATGGCGTATTCCGGCGTCACCTCACCGGCAAATCGCCTGGCACCGCGGTGCCGGAACAGGCTCGCGTACCATTCGTCGTTGATGGGATTGCGCATGTAGTCGCGATACCAGGCCCATTGGCTGCGGTGCTCGCGGAAGTGGTGCCACTGGGTCCACAGACGCTGGTGATACTTGCGATAGCGGGACCGGCGCTTGCGATTGGACAGATGCTCTGTAATGCCCCGGATGTGGTCGAAGTAGTGGATCTCCTTCACCGGCGTCAGAAACAGGTCCGGATGCGTCTGCAGCGTGCGCGCAAGCCAAGTCGTCCCGGCTTTCTGGGCACCGATGCAAACGAAGAAATCATTTATGACAATACTGCGCATGATGTCGGCGCACGAATCCGCTTGAGCCGCACATGATACGCTCTTAGCGCGTCCGGCCCGCCTTGCAACGCGCCAAATACGCCCAGTACGGTCCCGTTGCGCGAAAGATTGGAATTTGGTCACGATCGGCCCGGATTTCGGGCGGCGCAGCGTCCTTCACCACGCAATCGCCTCGCGTCCTTCGAAAAACAGGCCGGTAGGCCCGTCCTGCGGCAACATCGCCAGCCAGACCGCCGTGTCGGCGCCTTGCTGCACGCTTACGGGCGCACTGGACCCGCCCATGTCCGTGCGCACCCAGCCCGGATGCATGGCATTGACCTTGATGCTGGCCGCCTCGAGTTCGGCGGCGGCGATGCGGGTCAGCGCATTCAGCGCGGCCTTCGACATGCGGTAACCCGGCGAGCTTGCCCCCATGCCCGACAGCTGCCCCATCCGGGATGACACGTTGACGATCCGTCCGTACCGCATCTCGCGCATATGCGGAGCAACGGCCTGGATCAGGCGCATGGAGCCGAGCACGTTGGTCTCATAGGTCTGCCGCGCGACCTCCGGCGATACTTCGAGCACGCCGGCGACCTTTGCGCGGCTGCCGTCGAGGGAAATCCCGGCATTGTTGACGAGCACATCGATGCGGCCGTTCAGCCTGAGGATTTCAGCGATCGCCGTATCGACACTCGCGGCGTCGGTCACGTCGAGCGCGACGATGGCCGTCTGTATGCCCGCGCCAGCAAGCTGCTGGGCTGCCGCGCGCCCTTTCTCCGGATCGCGCGAGGCGAGCACCGTCTTCAGTCCCTGCTGCGCGAGCTGGCGTACGATCTCGAGCCCAAGCCCGCGGTTGCCGCCCGTCACCAGGGCCACCCGTGCATCCGTCATAGCCGTCTCCTAGCGCTACCACCGCTTCTCAGAACGTTCGAAGCTGCCAACGAGTTGCCGATCCCACACGACGCAGATTGTGCGCGCCCGCGAGCCGGGGACTGTGGTATGGCGTTCGCCTGACCGCGGAGATCGCCCATGGGAACCACTGCCTGGATCGTGCTCGGTGTCATTGTGGCTGTCGTGCTGCTTGCCATCGCCACCTACAACGGCCTCGTTGCGCTGCGTCAGCGCAGCATGCAGGCCTTCGCCGACATCGACGTGCAACTGAAGCAGCGCCATGACCTGGTGCCCAATCTCGTCGAGACCGTGAAGGGCTACGCCAGTCACGAGCGTGAGACGCTCGACAGTGTCGTCCGGGCGCGCAATGCGGCGGTGTCCGCCACCGGTCCGGCGCAACAGGCCGCCGCCGAAGGCGCGCTGCAAGGCGCGCTGCGACAGCTCTTTGCGCTGGCCGAAGCCTATCCCGACCTGAAGGCGAACGAAAACTTCAAGCAGCTGCAGCTCGAGCTTGGGGATATCGAAAACAAGATCGCTGCCGCGCGCCGCTTCTTCAATAGTGCCGTCGGCGAGTACAACACCAAGCGCCAGGCCTTTCCCGCGATTCTGTTCGCCGACATGCTGGGCTTTGGCCCGCAAGACTTCTTCAACCTGGACGAGGCGGAGCGCAAGGTTGCCGCCACGCCGCCCAAGGTGCAGTTCTAGCCACGGCGCGCCAACCGGCGGTCATCTCTTATGTTCCGATCGTACGGCCTTTATTCGCACATCCAGGCCAACCGTCTCCGCTCGATCCTGCTGATCGCAGGATTTGTGGCGCTCCTGCACGCGTTGCTGTTCTCGGTGCTGCTGATCGTCAACGCCTTCATGACCGGAGGATCGTTCGAGGACATCGTCTATAGCGCGCGAGATCAATTCGCCGGCGCCTGGCCGGTCGCGATGCTGGCCGCCGCCGTCTGGTTCGTCATCGCCTTCTTCATCCATCAGTCGATGATCCGCGCCGCCACTGGCGCCCGCGGCGTCACACGCCAGGAAGCGCCGCAGCTCTACAATGCGCTCGAGAACCTGTGCATTTCGCGCGGCATCCCCATGCCGCGCCTGCAGATCATCGACACACCGGCGCTCAACGCCTACGCAGCCGGCCTGCGCGAAGGCGACTACGTCATCGCCGTGACCCGCGGCCTGATCGACACCCTCGACGACGCCGAACTGGAAGCCGTGCTCGGCCACGAGCTGACGCACATCCGCAACCGCGACAGCCAGCTCATGGTGATCGCGGTGATCTTCGCCGGCATCTTCGGCTTCTTCGCCGACCTGCTCGTGCGCGGCTGGGATTTCCCTTACGGCTGGTCCCCGCGCGACAAGCGCCAGCGCGGTCCGCAGGACGGGTGGGATGACTCGGGCGGCAGCGGGAGCAGCCGCGGCGATCGCGGAGGCGGTGGCGGTGGCGGCGTCATCCTGGCCATCATCGTTGCCGTTGCCATCATCGTCATTTCTTGGGGCATCTCCACGCTGATCCGCTTCGCGCTGTCCCGCTCGCGCGAATACCTGGCCGACGCCGGCTCCGTCGAGCTGACGAAAAATCCTGACGCCATGATCTCGGCCCTGCGCAAGATCGAACGCAACGCCGCCTTCGACGTCCCCTCGCGCATGGAAGCCTTCTTCATCGAGAACCCCCTGAAGAACCGCATCACCGGCCTGCTCGCCACCCATCCCTCCGTCGACGCCCGGGTCGAGGCCCTGAAGTTGTATGCCCAGGGCCGCGACATCGCGCCGGAAGGTCAGACGCCGCCGGCCTGACATCTAACTCGTCCCGCTTGACACCCGCCCCTGACCTCAACTATCAAAACGCCCGTCGCTGGCACTCTCGGTTTGATAGTGCTAACAGCGCACCCAACCCACCCGACGACGTCTTTCGGGACCCTACCTAAGCCTCTGATGGGAGAAGATAATCGCATGAAATTTCGCCCCCTCCATGACCGCGTGGTCGTGCGCCGCACCGAGCAGGAGACCAAGAGTGCCGGCGGCATCATCATCCCCGACACCGCAGCCGAGAAGCCCCAGCAGGGTGAAGTCATCGCCGTCGGCCCTGGTGCCCGCGACGACTCCGGCAAGCTGATCGCCATCGACCTGAAAAAGGGCGACAAGGTGCTGTTCGGCAAGTGGTCCGGCACCGAGGTCAAGATCGACGGCCAGGAGCTGCTGATCATGAAAGAGAGCGACATCATGGGCGTGCTCGAGCGCTAAAGAGCCGCCGCCTTCGGCGGCTAGGCAATAGGCAGTAGGCAATAGCCACTCCCTCCCATTGCCTACTGCCTATTGCCTACTGCCTCACAAATCCACTCAACCCAGGATCCCCCACACATGGCAGCCAAAGACGTCAAGTTTTCCGCCGAGGCCCGCGAGCGCATGATGCGCGGCGTGGACATTCTCGCCAACGCGGTGAAGGTCACGCTCGGTCCCAAGGGCCGCAACGTCGTCATCGAGAAGAGCTGCGGCGCCCCGCGCACCACCAAGGACGGCGTCACCGTCGCCAAGGAAATCGAGCTCGAGGACAAGTTCGAGAACATGGGCGCGCAGATGGTGCGCGAAGCCGCCCAGAAGACCAACGACATCGCCGGCGACGGCACCACGACAGCGTGCGTGCTCACCCAGGCGATCGTGCGCGAAGGCCTCAAGGCCGTCGCCGCCGGCATGAACCCGATGGATCTGCGCCGCGGCATCGAGAAGGCCGTCGTCCAGGTGGTCGAGGAGATCGGCAAGCGGGCCAAGAAGGTCAAGAACTCCGACGAGATCGCCCAGGTCGGCACCATTTCGGCCAACGGCGAGCGCGAAATCGGCGCCATGATCGCCAAGGCCATGCAGAAAGTCGGCAACGAGGGCGTCATCACGGTCGAGGAGGCCAAGAGCCTCGAGACCGAGCTCAACGTCGTCGAAGGCATGCAGTTCGACCGCGGCTACCTCTCGCCCTACTTCATCACCAACGCCGACAAGATGGTGGCCGAGCTCGAGGACCCCTACATCCTCATCCACGAGAAGAAGCTGTCGGGCCTGCAGCCGATGCTGCCGCTGCTCGAAGCCGTGGTGCAGACGGGCCGTCCGCTGCTCATCATCGCCGAAGAGGTCGAGGGTGAGGCGCTCGCCACGCTCGTCGTCAACATGCTGCGTGGTGGCCTGAAAGTCGCGGCCGTCAAGGCCCCGGGCTTCGGCGACCGCCGCAAGGCCATGCTGGAGGACATCGCCGTCCTGACCAACGGTCAGGTGATCTCCGAGGACCTCGGCATCAAGCTAGAGTCGGTCACGCTCGACATGCTGGGCAAGGCCAAGCGCGTGTCGATCGACAAGGAGAACACCACCGTCGTCGACGGCGCCGGCAAGAAGAAGGACATCGAGGCCCG
>JBKKCB010000057.1:0-3716 GCA_046713545.1 Hyphomicrobiaceae bacterium
ACGACGATGTCTCCGTCCTCAGTGCCCACGACACCGCGTTCTTCCACTACACCCAGATCGGTGTGAGCAAGCAGTGGCTGCCCTACGGCAAGACCACGGTCTTCGCAGATTACGGCTACTACCAGAATTTCAATGTCGGCGAGCTTCTCCGCGTCGATCCACACACCGGCAGCCTCGTGATCTGGGGCACACTCTCGCGGACGGAGGTGGTTCGCTTGGGCGGCGGCATCGAGCAGACCTTCGACGACACGGGCCTGCTGCTCTATGCGCAAGCGCACCGCTATGAGGCCACCATCGTCGGCTTTCCCTGCGACGCCAATCCCGGGCAGTTTCCCAATAACTGCGGTGGCGATCCGGCCAACCTGATCGAGCTGCCGACGCAACCCTGGGTCGCTTTCATGACGGGGGCGCGGCTGAAGTTCTAGAGCAGATTCCGATCAAGCCGAGGCTCTGCCTGCCCCCTCTCCCGTCATGCCGGAGGCATGCTTTCAGCATGACGTGGAGAGGGTTGGGGGTGAGGGGTTTAAACCTATCCGGCGCTCTAACCCCTCACCCGGAACGCTAAAGCGTTCCGACCTCTCCCGTCGCGTCGTAGACACGCCTTCGGCACGATGGGAGAGGTGAAGTTGTGCCTGTGTGATCGCAAATACCTAGGTGCTCTGGGATTGTTTCAGGAGACGTCGCCGCCATCCGCGCGCGGCGCGACCATGCTGGGTGCGGACGAAGCCTTGCCGGCCGTCGCGCCGGGCGAGATGTCTTCGCGGAACTTGTTGGTGATCGGATAGCGGCGGTCGCGTCCGAAGCTGCGCGAGGAGATCTTGATGCCGGGGGCGGCCTGCCGGCGCTTGTACTCGGCGAGGTAGAGCAGCCGCTCGATCTTCTTGACCGTTTCGGGCGCATGACCGCGCGCGATGATCTCGGGCAGCGACATCTCGTTCTCGACCAGGCACGCCAGGATGTCGTCCAGCGCCTCGTAGGGCGGCAGTGAGTCCTGATCCTTCTGGTTTTCCCTCAGCTCCGCGGTTGGCGCCTTGGCGAGGATGTTCTCGGGAATGACGGCACCCTTCGGACCGAGCGCGCCCTTCGACACATTGGCATTGCGCCAGCGCGAGAGCCGGTACACCTCCATCTTGTAGAGATCCTTGATGGGATTGAACCCGCCGTTCATGTCGCCGTAGATGGTGGCGTAACCGACCGACATCTCGCTCTTGTTGCCCGTCGTGACGAGCATCCCGCCAAGCTTGTTGGAAATCGCCATGAGAGTCGTGCCGCGCACGCGGCTTTGCACGTTCTCCTCGGCGAGATCCGGCTTGCGGCCTCTGAACATCGGCTCGAGCATGCCGTAGAGCCCGTCCACCGCGGGCGCGATCGGCACCGTGTCGTAGCGCACGCCGAGCGCTTGGGCGCACTGGGCCGCATCCGACAGGCTCTCGTTCGACGTGTAGCGATAGGGCAGCATCACGCAGTGCACGCGCTCGGGCCCCAGCGCGTCCGCGGCGATGGCCGCTACCAGCGCCGAGTCGATGCCGCCCGACAGGCCCAGCACGACACCCTGAAATCCGTTCTTGCCGACATAATCGCGCAGGCCCAGCACGCACGCGTGATAGGCGGCCGCGTCGTCCTCTTCCACTGTTGCCTTCAACCCCGGCTTGCAGCGCCAGCCATCCGGGCCCTTTTGCCATTCGGTGAGGACGATCGACTCCTCCCAGGCCGGCATCTGCACGGCCAGCGCCGCGCCTGGATTGAGCACGAAGGAGGCACCGTCGAACACGAGTTCGTCCTGCCCGCCGATCTGGTTGAGATAGGCCAGCGGCAAGCCGGTCTCGGTGACGCGCGCCGCGACGATGTTCAGCCGCTCATCGGGCTTCTTCCAGTCGAACGGCGATCCGTTGGGCACGAGCAAAATTTCGGCCCCGCATTCATCGAGGCACTCGCAGACTTCTTCCTTCCAGATGTCCTCGCAGATGGGAACGCCGAGCTTCACACCGCGGAAGCTGATCGGGCCCGGCAAGGGTCCAGCATCGAACACCCGCTTCTCATCGAACACGCCGTAGTTGGGCAGGTCGACCTTGAAGCGCACGGCGGCAATGCGGCCCTCGTCGAGGAGCGCGACCGCGTTGTAGACCTTGCCGTCCTCCGGCCAGACGCAGCCGACGAGGACGGCCGGGCCGGGCCCCAGTTCGCCCGCGAGGTGTTCGACCGCCGCGCGCGACGCGGCCGCAAAGGCCGGCTTGCGCACCAGATCCTCGGGCGGATAGCCGGTGACGAACAGCTCGGGATAGAGCACGAGATCGGCGCCCTGCGCCGCCGCCTCCTTGCGCGCGCGTTTCAGCTTTTCCACGTTCCCGGCGATGTCGCCGAGAACCGGATTGAGCTGCGCCAGGGCAATTCTGAGCTGCGTTGTGTCTGCCATGCCCGTATTTAGGGTGCGCGGCACCCTTCGCGCAACGCGGCAGTTGCATGCCTCGTATGAACCGCCCGCCCGGGGCGGTTCATACCTTGGCTCAGCCTCATTCCGCCGCCGCCGTCGGCATCTCGCGCAGCGCACCCGTGCGGCTCTCGCGCTCCTGCTTCAGCCGTTCGGCCATCAGAAATGCCAGCTCGAGCGCCTGATCCGCGTTGAGGCGCGGATCGCAGTGCGTGTGATAGCGATCCATCAGCTCCGTCTCGCTGATCGCCATGGCGCCGCCGGTGCACTCGGTCACGTTCTGCCCGGTCATCTCGATGTGGATGCCGCCGGCGTGCGTGCCCTCGCTGCGGTGAACAGCGAAGAACTGCTCCACCTCACTCAGGATGCGCTCGAACGGCCGGGTCTTGTAGCCGTTGGCCGTGCTGATGGTGTTGCCATGCATCGGATCGCACGACCACACGACGTTGCGGCCGGCCTTCTGCACGGCGCGAATGAGCCGCGGCAGCTGCTTCTCGATCTTGTCGGAGCCGAAGCGGCAGATCAGCGTCAGGCGGCCCGGCTCGTCCTTGGGGTTGAGCGTGTCGATCAGGCGCAACAGGCCCTCGGGCTCCAGCGACGGGCCGCATTTCAGTCCGATGGGATTCTTCACGCCGCGGCAGTACTCGACATGGGCATGATCGAGCTGCCGCGTGCGGTCGCCGATCCAGATCATGTGGCCCGACGTGGCGTACCAGTCGCCCGACGTCGAATCGAGCCGCGTCATGGCCTGCTCGTAGCCCAGCAGCAGCGCTTCGTGGCTGGTGTAGAAATTCGTCGTCCGGAGCTGCGGCGTGTTCTCCGACGTGATGCCGCACGCGCGCATGAAGCCCAGCGTCTCGGTGATGCGGCCGCCCAGCTCCTCGTAGCGATGGCTCTGCGGGCTGTCCTTGACGAACCCGAGCGTCCACTGGTGTACGCGCTCCAGGTCGGCATAACCGCCCTGGGCGAAGGCGCGGATCAGGTTGAGCGTGGCCGCCGACTGCCGGTAGGCCTCGAGCTGCCGCTGCGGATCGGGCTTGCGCGCTTCCGGCGTGAACTCCGGGCCGTTGATGATGTCGCCGCGGTAGCTCGGCAGCTCCTTGCCGTCCTTCTTCTCCATCGGCGACGAGCGCGGCTTGGCGAACTGGCCGGCCACACGGCCAACCTTCACCACCGGCGAGCCGCCGGCATAGGTCAGCACGACCGCCATCTGCAGGAAGACGCGGAAGAAATCGCGGATGTTGTCGGCGCGATGCTCGAGGAAGCTTTCGGCGCAGTCGCCCCCCTG
>JBKKCB010000058.1:0-2850 GCA_046713545.1 Hyphomicrobiaceae bacterium
CGCCAAGGATCCGCCCATCTATCGTGGACGTCAGACTGCCGTATAGCCCCCGTCGATCAGCAGATCGGAGCCGGTCATGAAGCTCGATGCGTCGCTCGCCAGATAGAGGGCAGCGCGCCCGATCTCCTCGGCCTGGCCGAGCCGGCCGATCGGATGCTTCGGGACCGAGTGAGCGCGTGCATCAGCCATGCTGCCGTATCGGAACGAGACACGCTCGGTCTCGACGGCGCCGGGCGACAATGTGTTGACGCGGATGTTGTCACGGGCGTGATCGACGGCCATCACCTTGGCGAGCTGGATCAGCGCGCCCTTGGTCGCGCAGTAGACGCCGCGGCCCGCCGCACCGACCCGGCCCATCTGCGAGGCGATGTGAATGATGCTGCCGCCACCGGCCTTGGCCATCTGCGGGATGACGGCACGGCTCATGAGATAGGCGCCGGAGAGATTTATGGCGATGGCCCGGTCCCAATCGGCAGGCTCGAGCTCGACGATGGTGCCGGTCGGCTCCCGCATGGCAGCGCCGTTCACCAGGGCGCGCGGGGGGCCGTGCGCCGCGATCGCGGCCTTGACAGCGTCGGCGATGCTCGCTTCGCTCGTCACGTCGCAGCAATGCGCCATGGCCGTGCCCCCGGCGCTCTTGATGCGAGCCGCCGTCTCGCCGGCCGCGGCTTCGTCAATGTCCAGGCAGGCAACCTTGGCTCCCGCTTCGGCAAAGGCCGACGCGATGGCACGTCCGATGCCGAGAGCGGCGCCCACGACTAGGGCTGGCTTACCGTCGAGACGGAATGGGTTGTCGGGCATCGCACCTGCTCCAATTGCTCTTGTCCAGCCATGCTTAGTCATCAGCCAACGATACGCACCACGGGCTCGATCGCCAACCGTTCAGGAGCGTCGCTTGCAAATCCGCCACACCGTACGTGAGGGCGACGCCCAGGATGGTGAGCGCCGGATCGCCTGGCCGCGATTGCAGCTTGATGCAATCGGCGGGAGCGGCGTAGTCTCATGCGCAATAAAATCAAAACATCATGGGAGAGAAACGCCATGGCCAAACGCAAGATCACGCGTCGCAGTGTGCTGAAGAGTGGCTTCGCCATCGCCGCCACACCGATAGTATCCGCGATGCTGTCGGACCACCTGGCGGCGCAGGGCCGGCCGGTGACGAAGGTGCTCGACTTCACGACCGCCGCGGACGTCGCCAAGGCCGAGGCCGAGGGTGAATTCACATTCTACAGCCACGACAGCGAGCCCGCGATCGCCGGAATCCTGGAGGCGTTCAGCAAGGATTTCCCGACGATCAAGGGAAAATATGTCCGCGCGCAAACCGGCACCCTGTACAGCCGCACCATCGCCGAGCGCTCAGCCAACAAGTTCACCGCCGATGTCATCCAGTTCTCCGAGCTGACCACCGCGGCCGATTTTCAGAAGCGCGGCGGCTACCAGAACTACATCTCTCCGGAAGCCGAGCACTACTCGCCTGAGCATATGAGCGACCCGCCCGGCAACTATTTCTGGGTGGGCGTAACGTTCGCGGGGCTCTCCTACAACACCGAGAAGGTGAAGCCGGAGGATGCGCCGAAGGGCTGGAAGGACATTCTCAAGCCCACTTGGTTGAACGGCACCAATGTGAAAATGTCCAATTCGGGCATGCAGTTCGTGCAGTGGTACGAGCTGCGCAAGCTTTACGGCGACACGTTCTGGAGTGAGTTTGCAAAAGTGCGCCCGCGCGGATTCGACAGCCGCGCGCAGCAATTTGAGCGCCTGGCCAAGGGCGACGACAAGCTTTGCGTGCTTGCCGAGTATGCCGGCTATCTGCTCGTCAAGGCGAAGGGCGCGCCGGTCGAGTTCGTGGCACCTGCTGACGGGCTACCCGCGACGCCGGCCCTGTGCGGAATCGCCGACCGGGCACCGAATCCGGAAGCCTCTCGCCTCTTCATCGACTGGCAGATGTCGACGCGCGGCCAGAACCACCAGCAAACCAATCAGTATCTCTACTATGGCTCCATGAGAAAGGGCGCGCCGCCCATGCCGGGCGGCTGGCGCCTCAGCGACTTCAAGCTGCTCACGCCGAACAAGGAGATGGACAAGTTTGTCGCCTCGCGCGACGCGTTCAACAAAGAATGGAACGCGATGCTCGGGCTCTGACATCGTGGCATCGGCAGGGAATATCGGCGGGGTTGAGACCGCCGAACCGGAGCGGGCGCGAACCCAGGCCCGCATCAAGCTGTTCGAAACCGTTGCCATGGCGACAATCGTCGCCGTGGTGGCGGGCCTTGTGCTTTATCCGATCTATTACCTTCTGCAGGCGTCGCTCGATGTCGGCCTGCCGGATTCTCGCCCGCCGACGGCCTACGGCACGGAGAACTTCGCCAAGCTCTTCGACTATCCGCACATCATCTGGAACACGCTGGTCGTCACGTTCGCATCGACCGTCATGGCCCTGCTGTTCGGCTTCGTGACGGCGTGGATTCTCACGCGCACGAATGTGCCCTTCAAGAACACGCTCGATCAGCTTATGACGGTTCCATACTACGTGACGCCGCTGCTCGGCGCCCTGGCCTGGAGCTTTCTGGGCGCGCCTGAGAGCGGCTTCATAAATCAATACTGGCGCTGGCTGGGCGGGACGGGAGCGCTGATCGACATCACGTCGCCCATGGGCATCGCCTGGGTGATGGCGCTGTTCGAGGGCTCCGTCGCCTACGTCATGATCAGCGCGGTCATGCAGTCGATGGACCCGGCCCTCGAGGAGGCGTCGCAGGTCATGGGCGCAAGCCGCTGGCGGACCATGTGGCGCGTGACGCTGCCGCTTGTCGCGCCGGGCGTTCTGGGCGCCGGCATCTTCGTGTTCGCCGA
>JBKKCB010000059.1:0-5693 GCA_046713545.1 Hyphomicrobiaceae bacterium
CATTGGACTTCGTCACCTTGAGCTCGGGCGCGACGCCGACGTTCTTGAGCGCCGTCTGCAGGGAGCCGAGGTAGTGCGCGACGCGCGGCTGCACGTAGCCGCTGACGGTGGAGGTGATGGTGCGCTCATACTCGCGGACGATGGGCCACACCTCGCTCGACAGGAACACCGGCAGCTCCGGGGCGAGGCGTTGGCAGATGTCGCGCACCGTCTTCTCGTGACCGGCGTGGCGGTAGCTGTGCAACAGGCTGACGACGATGCCTTCGCAGCCTTTCGCTTTCGCCGCCGTCACGGCCGCGGCGACACTCGCCTCGGAGACAGGCGTCAGCTCGGTGCCGTCGGCATCGATGCGCTCGGAAATCGGAAACACGCGGTCGCGCGTGATGAGCGGTGCGGGGCGTTGCGCCAGGAGATCGAACATGTCGGTCGTGCGCAGGCGCGCGACCTCGAGCACGTCGCGGAAACCCTCGGTGACAAAGAGCGCGAGCTTCAGGCCCTTGCGCTGGAGCACCGAATTCACGCCGACGGTGGTGCCGTGGGTAAAGTAGGAGATCTCGGCCGGCGAGATGTTGTAGCGACGGCCGATCTGCTGCATGCCTTCGAGGACTTCCTCGCCCGGGCGGTCGGGCCGCGAGAAGACCTTCAGTGCGCGGACCGAACCATCGGCCTCGTCCATGACCGCGAAGTCGGTGAACGACCCTCCGATGTCGACGCCTACGCGATATCCCACTTTGATCCCCACAGACTCTGCGTCAGATTTGCCGAACCTTCGTTGACTGGCCCTGCACGCGAGCGCGACGCCCGCACCACTCAACCATCCGGCGCCAGCCAATTTCAGTATTCTATAAACCGATTGTCCAGGCGATGAAAGCATCTGTCAATCGGGGGCTGACGTGATATTCCTAGGCAAAGCGCTTGCAAAAACAGCAAATCCGATGCCGGATGCGCCTTTCGCTCGCGTCGGCAATGTGAGAATTTCAGTTTTCTGATGGGCCGACCAACAGAATTTTGAAACATGGATCATGGACGCTCTTTCATTCGTCTGAACCAACGCGAAGGGAACCGAACACCAATGGGTGCGATCGAAACCCAGAAGAAGGCCCGGAGAAGGTCTGCGCCTCGCGCAGCGGCGTCGGAGACGCAGAAGCGCGCCAGCGACGCGCCGATCCCGTCCGTGGGCCCCATTATCCGTCGCGTGCGCCTGCAGCGCGGCATGTCTCTGCAGCAGCTCGCCGAAGCCGCCAACGTGTCGATCGGCACGCTGAGCCAGATCGAGCGCAATCTCTCCAACCCATCGCTTGGCGTGGTGACGAACATCCGGCAGGCGCTGCGCATCCCGCTCAGCGCGCTGTTCGAGGACGAGAGAAGCGACGGCGATCCGCTGTACGATCCCAAGTTCGTGCGGCGCGCGCATCACCGGCCGCGGCTCGATCTCGGACCACAGCACATGGTGAAAGAGCTGCTGTCGCCGAGCCTGGCGCAGGACCTGCAGTTCATGATGCTGGTCATGCCGCCGGGGGGTAACTCGGGCGATCAGGCGCTCAGCTATCCGTGCGAGAAGGCCGGGATCGTGATGCAGGGGACGTTCCTGCTCAAGGTGGGCGACGAGGACGTGATCCTGAGCGAGGGCGACAGCTTTCAGTTCTGGGGCGCCGCGCCGCACTCCTTCTTCAATCCCGGACAAGTGCCCAACAAGATATTGTGGATCATCGGCAAGACGCTGCTCGAACGGCATTTGTAGCGCCGACGTCGCAGGCCGCCTGCGTCCGGTGAAACCGCATGGCCATCACACAAGAGGTCCCCGAATGGCCCCAGTCGTAGACCCGGTGCAAAGCGATGCTACTCTGCCCGGCCGCGTGGACGTGGTCGTGATCGGCGGCGGCATCGTCGGATGTGCTGCTGCGTACTACCTGGCGAAGGCCGGACAACGCGTGGCGCTGGTGGAAAAAGGCCACGTGGCGGGCGAGCAGTCGAGCCGCAACTGGGGCTGGTGCCGCCAGCAGGGCCGCGACCGCGCGGAAATTCCGCTGGCACGGCATAGCCTCGAGTTGTGGGCCGGCCTCGCCGACGAGATCGGCAGCGATGTCGGCTTCCGCCGCACAGGCGTTGTCTTCGTCACGAAGGACCCAGCCGAGCTCGCCATGTGGGAAGACTGGAGCAACTACGCGCGCCAGCATCAGGTGCACGCCCAGGTGCTGTCGCCCGAAGAGGCGAGTGCAAAGACCAAAAGCTCCAACGAAAAGTGGGTCGGCGGATTGTATACGTCCTCAGACGGACGCGCGGAGCCGGCCAAGGCCGCGCCCGCTATTGCGGAAGCCGCGCGCCGGCGGGGCGTCACCGTGCATCAGTCGTGTGCGGCGCGCGGGCTCGAGACAACAGCCGGCCGCATCTCGGGCGTCGTGACGGAGAAAGGGACGATCCGCACGGACGCCGTGCTATGCGCGGGCGGCGTGTGGACATCGATGTTCGCGCGCCGGCACGGCGTGCGGTTGCCGCAACTGCATGTGAAGGCCTCCGTGCTGCGCACGAGCCCGGCCCCGGAGCTGACCGAAGGCGCCATCGCCACGCCGGGCGTGTGCATCCGCCGCCGCGCGGACGGCGGCTTGAACGTCGCCTACAGCGGCCGCGGCACGTTCGACCTGACGCCCGACGCGTTCCGCTACGCGCGCATCTTCTGGGCCACCTACAGGCAGCGCGGCGGCAAGCTCAAGATCCGCTTCGGCCGTCCGTTCTTCGAGGCCATGATGCGGCACAACGCGTGGCCGCTCGATGCGCCGTCGCCGTTCGAGGCCATGCGCGTGTACGACCCGCCGCCCGACGAGGACCTGCTGCGGGAGGCGATGGCGGACTTGAAGCGCACGTATCCGGTGCTGGCCGACGTAACAATGGTGGAAGGCTGGGGCGGCGCCATCGAGTCCACGCCCGACGGGCTTCCGGTGATCTCGCCGGTGGCGGAGCTGCCGGGGTTCTATCTGGCGACCGGTTTCAGCGGCCACGGCTTCGGCGCCGGGCCGGGCGGCGGCCATCTCGCCGCCGACCTCGTGCTTGGGCGCACGCCGCTGGTCGATCCCGTGCCGTTCCGTTTCGAGCGCATGGCGAATGGCCGGCTGCAGGGACCCGACAGCCGCCTGTGAGCGGAGCGACCGAGGCCAACGTGCAATCCCCGTCGTCCCTGACGCTCAGGCAGTTCGCGCTGACGATCTTCTTTCCGATCGCGCTCTGCTATTTCCTGTCCTACGTCTTCCGCAACATCAATGCGGTGCTGGCGCCCGACCTGACGGGCGAGTTCGCGCTCAACGCCACGTCGCTCGGCGTGCTGACGGCGTCCTACCTGCTGGCGTTTGCCGTCATGCAGGTGCCGCTCGGGCTGCTGATCGACCGCTACGGCGTGCGCCGCGTGCAATCCGTCAACATGCTGTTGGCGGGCGCCGGGGCGATCCTGTTTGCAGTCGCGACCCAGTTCGAGACGCTCGTCGCTGCGCGCGCCATGATCGGCGCAGGCGTGGCGGTAAGCCTGATGGGCGGGTTCTCGATCTTTGCCCTCACCCTTCCGCCGCGGCACGTGCCCATGGCCATGGGCCTTCTGATGGCGTTCGGAGGCATCGGCGGCGTGCTGTCGGGCACGCCGTCGGAGCTGTTCATCCAGCATCTGGGGTGGCGGACGCTGGTGGGCTGTCTGGGCGCGCTATGCCTGGCGGCATCCGCGTGCGTGTGGCTGTGCGTGCCCGACCAGCCGCGCCGGGAGAGCGGATGGAGCGATTTGCTGACGGGCCTCGGCCGCATCTATAGCGCCAAGTTCTTCTGGCGCGTGGCGCCGCTGGCTATGTTCACCTGCGGTCCGGGTTTTGCGCTGCAGGGACTGTGGGCAGGCGTGTGGCTCGCCGATGTCGCGGCGCTCAGCCGCGATGCGGTGGCGTTGCATATCTCGGCGATGGCGTTCGGCCAGTTGATCGGGTCCATCGCCTGCGGACCGATGACGACCCTCGGAAAACGGTTCGACCTGCCGCTCATGCATGTGGTGCGGCTCCTGTGCGTCGTCTTCCTGATCGCGCTGGCACTGCTGGCGGCGGGCGCCGTGACGCTGGCGCTGCCGCTGTGGGTGGCGATCGGGTTCCTCATCAACCCGATGTCGCTGTCGTACGCGGCGCTGGTCGATGAGTTCGGCGCGGCCATGGCCGGCCGCGTCACGACGGCGATCAACGTGCTGGTGATCGCCACGAGCTTCTGCATCCAGGCCGGCATGGGCTGGGTGCTGGATCTGCTCAGTGCCACGGGCACGGGGCAGCGGTCACCCTTTGCGTATGCCGTGTGCCTGGGCGGGCTGTGCGTGGCGGGCACGCTGGCGCTGCTGTGGTCGCTGGTGCCGATGGATCGCAACCGCGGGACGGGTACGGCGCCGCTCGACTGATACGTTGGTCAACCGGGTAAGATAATGTTGGCGATGTCGGCTCGAGCCAACAGGAAGGTCGCGCGGCATGCTTCGAATATTGGGCACGGCCAAGTCCATCAATGTCCGCAAGGTGATTTGGGCTTGCGACGAGATCGGCATCGCCTATGCGCGCGAGGACTGGGGGACCGGTTTCCGCGCCACCAGCGATCCCGAGTTCCTGGCCATTAGTCGCAAAGCGCTGGTGCCGGTCATCGTCGATGACGGCTTCGTGCTGTCGGAATCGAACGCGATCATTCGATACCTGGCGGCGAAGCATCAGCGCACCGACCTGTTACCGCTTGCTCCGCCCGCGCGTGCGCGCGTCGAGGAGATCATGGATTGGCAGGCCACCGAATTCAACAATGCGTGGCGGTACGCGTTTGTCGCCCTCGTGCGACGCAATCCTGCCTACAGCGATCAAGCGAGGATTGCAGCCTCCCTGCGGGAGTGGGCCAATATGCTGGCCATTCTGGAGTCGCAACTCGCAATGACGGGGCGATATGTCAGCGGCGACGCGTTTACGCTCGCCGATATCCCGGTCGGACTTTCCGTCAATCGCTGGATGATGGCGCCGATGGATCGGCCGTTCTTCCCTGCTGTGGCCGCTTACTACGATCTCCTCATGGAGCGGCCCGCGTTTCAACGGCATGCCGGTGCGGGGACCGACTGACGCCGACGCCCAGCGCTCTCCTCGCGAACACGGGCGGGTGGTGGTCGCGCTGTAGCTCAGGGCGACAAAAATGTCCATACAGCGTTCAGAGCAATAAGCCATTGAAATAATGGCGCGAGCGACGGGACTTGAACCCGCGGCCTCCGGCGTGACAGGCCGTGAGTTTGCCTTAGATTGCAAAGCGACATGGAACCCCGAACGGCAAATAACGTGCGCTAAGACAGCGTAAGTCCCAGCGTGTCTGATGCCTCGCCCATTCAAGATCGACTTCGCGCAGATTGCTCCCTGCGGGGTATTGCGGTCGCTACAGTGCGTTCGGGCTCCCAATGACGGAAAACCGCAAGTTGTAGAGGTGAGTGCCAACAGGCGATATACTTGACCGAGGCCGTGCTCAGTCGCCCGGCGTGAGGATTCCTTGCTCATGGTGTCGGGGCAGCGTCGCAGTCCCAAGCGGGGCGCACCAAATTCACGGATCGCGGCGCGCCGCTTGAGACCACTTGATGATGCTTGCCGTGACATTGGCCGTATTCTAGAGGCCATGGGCGCGCTGGGCCACAAAGTTGATGCCGCCAGTTTGAGGCAGCGCATCAGCCA
>JBKKCB010000060.1:0-17181 GCA_046713545.1 Hyphomicrobiaceae bacterium
GCGATCTTGTCGTGCGCGGACCAACACACACGAATGTCAATGATTTTAGGGCTGTCCTCGTCGATCCCTGAGACCGGCTGTCGTGCCGGTTCGGGCGCGTGTGCAACGGCCCGAAACGCCGCGCAGGCGCCGCGCCTAAGATTGGTTTTGTGGGCCGGCGCACTCGTCGCTGGCTTGATGCCGCATCCGGCCGCGGCAGACCTGAAATTGTGCAATTCGAGCGCGAGCCGCATCGGTGTCGCGATCGGTTACCAGGATGGCGATGGATGGACCACGGAGGGGTGGTGGAACATCGCGTCCCAAACGTGTGAGACCCTCCTGAAAGGGACTCTGTCCAGCCGCTTCTACTACGTTCATGCGGTGGACTACGATCGCGGCGGAGAATGGGCCGGCTCCAACCTCATGTGTACCAGTGATCGCTCATTTACAATTCGCGGCACGCAGGACTGTCAGAAGCGCAACCATACCCGGTCGGGCTTCTTCGAGGTGGACACCAATCAGGCGAAAGACTGGACCATCCGGCTGACAGATCCAGGCGATACCGCAGCCAAGCCGCGATAGCGGATCAAATGCCCTGCCCCTCGACCTCGCGCGTCAATTCCTCGGCCGCGTTCTTGGCGCCGGGCCAATTGGGATGGATCTCGAGGAGCTGCTTGATCACGCGCAGCGCGCCCTTCTTGTTGCCATGCTCGCGCCAAATCTGGCCCAGCCCATCGAGGGCCTTGAAATGATTTGGCTCGAGCGCGATTGTCCGGCGCAGATCGCCAACCGCACTCTCGAGGTTGTTTTGTGAGAAATGCACGTAGGCCCGGCGGTTGAAGCCCTCGGCATAGTCGGGTGCCAGCTCGACGACATAGTCCAGCAGACGCAAGGCGAGGTCTGCGTTCTTGGCCGCGAGTGCGGCCCCCGAGCGCTCCATGAGAAGATTGATCGTCTCGCTGCCCGACTGGAGCCAAAGGCGTTCGATCGTGTCTGAAATCGGCTTGGCGCTCTGCTCGTCATTGGCTGTGGCCAGATGCGCATACAGGTCATTCAGGACTTTGGACTTTTCGTCGGCCGTCTGCGGCATCTTGTCGAGCGGTTTGCCCTCGGTCCGCTTTTCCTGCGGCGCGGGTTGTGGTGGCGCGACCTGTGCGGGTACGGGTGCAAATATCGCCGTTGCGCCCAGGGCACATATGGCGAGGGCGGCGACGCGGATCTGGATATATCGCTTGAAGAGCATCATCAGGCGACTTTAGTCGCACACAATGGTGGCGTCAAAAAGCCGAAACCAGAGTCATCCCCGCATCAGCCGCGGTCTCAACCCTGGCGGGCCTTGAAGCGTCGGTTCGTCTTGTTAATGACGTAAACGCGACCCTTGCGGCGCACGAGGCGATTGTCGCGATGGCGAGCGCGCAACGATTTCAACGAATTGCGGACTTTCATTGGTATTCCACTTGGATCTGGACAAGCCTTACGTGCGCTTTGGCAAGGCCAGCGCAATCGCTGCGGCCTGATGCACCCAAAACGGCAAGAAATCAAGAATTTTCGTCTGCGGCCATGCCGCCAGCCTGCAGCGCTGGTGATAATCCCGGTCAAAGCATGGTCTTGGCAATTGCCAATCGTTGCTTGCCATGTCGAGCCGTTGTGCGGCAGATAGTTTGATTGCCGCGACACGACTGCCAAACCATCAGGCATCTTTCGATGCCGACCTCATGGACTGTCACATCCATATGCAAGAGGGACGGTGTGATAAACGTCTGCATTTGAAACTGTAAACATTGTGGGTGTGCACCCAGACCTGCCAGAGGGGAAGGCAATGCGCGTTCTGGTCACCGGGGGAGCCGGGTTCATCGGCTCGGCCTTGTGTCGGCACTTGGTCGCCGATGTCGGCGCCGAGGTGCTGAATGTCGACAAGCTCACGTATGCCGCCAACCTGAATTCTCTCGACGTCATTTCGCGCCACCCCAACTATCAGGGCCGGGTCGCCGATATCTGCGACGGCAGGGCCATTGACGATGCCTTCAGCAGCTTCCGGCCCGAGGCCGTCATTCATCTTGCGGCTGAAAGCCATGTCGACCGCTCCATCAACGGCTCGGCGGCCTTCATCGAAACCAATATCGTGGGCACATACAGGCTCCTCGAGGCCGCGCTGCGCTATTGGAGAGCCGCCCCCAGCCCCATAAAGGATGGCTTCAGATTTCTACATGTGTCGACAGACGAAGTGTTCGGTTCGCTCGGTGCGGACGGTTTGTTTTGCGAGACCACACCTTACGACCCAAGCTCACCGTACTCGGCGAGCAAGGCTGCTTCGGACCATCTCGTGCTGGCCTGGCACCGCACGTACGGATTGCCGACGCTGATCTCGAATTGCTCGAACAACTACGGCCCCTACCAGTTTCCCGAGAAGCTCATTCCGCTGGTGATCCTGAATGCCCTCGAAGGACGGCCGCTGCCGGTCTATGGAACAGGCTCCAACGTGCGCGACTGGCTGCATGTGGAGGATCACGCCCGTGCGTTGCTCCTCATTCTGGCCAAGGGAAGCATCGGGGATACGTACAACGTCGGCGGGCGCAACGAGCAGACCAACCTTGCCGTCGTTGAGCAGATTTGCGGACTGATGGACCGGCTTCGCCCCGCCGGCCAGCCGCACCGTGACCTGATCACCTTTGTCACGGACCGGCCCGGGCATGACGCACGGTACGCGATCGATGCGACGAAGATCGAAACGGAGCTCGGCTGGCGCGCGCGGGAAAGCTTCGCGACCGGCCTTGAAAAGACGGTGCGCTGGTATCTCGACAATCCCGCGTGGTGGCAGCCGCTGCGGCAAGGCGTCTACAGCGGTGAGCGTCTCGGCCTGATTGCTGGAGCCCCGGGGGCAAACGTCATTGCCGTGGGCGCCGCTTCATGAGGGGAATCATTCTCGCCGGAGGTAAGGGGACTCGACTTTATCCCATCACTTACGCTGTATCGAAGCAGCTTCTGCCCGTCTACGACAAGCCCATGATCTACTACCCGCTGGCGACCCTCATGCTCGCGGGCATACGCGAGATCCTGGTCATTACGACCCCGGAAGATCAGGGGAATTTTCGCCGACTGCTCGGCGACGGCGGGAAGTGGGGATTGTCGCTGTCCTATCGGGCGCAACCCGAACCGGGCGGTCTCGCCCAGGCCTACATCATCGGCGCGGACTTCGTCGCCGGGCACAGCTCCGCGCTCATTCTCGGCGATAACATCTTTTACGGACATGGCTTGTCCGAGGCGCTGGCCGGAGCATCGCAGAGCCGCGGGGCAACCATATTCGCCTATCAGGTCTCCGATCCCGAGCGGTACGGCATCGTGGATCTCGACCTCGACGGGCATGCTCGATCCATCGAGGAAAAGCCGCAGCATCCCAAATCCAACTGGGCTGTAACCGGCCTCTACTTCTACGATCAGCGCGTGACTGAAATTGTTGCGTCGCAGAAGCCATCAGCTCGCGGCGAGCTCGAGATTACCGATGTCAATGCCGCCTATCTGAAGATGGGCGAGCTGCGCGTGGAACGGCTCGGACGCGGCTACGCGTGGCTCGATACAGGCACCGAGGAATCACTGAACGAGGCGGCGAACTTCGTACGTGCGCTCGAGAAGCGTCAGGGCTATCGCATCTGTTGCCCGGAAGAGATAGCCTACCGGATGGGCTTTATTACGCGCGATGGGCTCATGGAACTCGCCCATGAACTCGGCAAATCAGAGTACGGAAAATATCTTCAGTCGTTGGCGAAGATGGATTGACTTGAGAGCTGCAGGGCGCAGCCGGTCGGCATCGAAATCGCGACGCCGACCGTGCAGGTCACTGAAAAGCTGGTGGGTACGACAGGGATCGAACCTGTGACCCCTACCATGTCAAGGTAGTGCTCTACCGCTGAGCTACGCACCCCAGGCCCGGTCGTATATCGGCATTGCCGATCACTGGCAAGATGACGATCCAGTTTCAGCCCGCATCAGGCCGCCAGCAGCTTGCCGACCTCGTGCACGAGATCCTTCAGGTGGAAGGGCTTGGATAGAACGCGGGCGTCCTTTGGCGGGCGCGATTCATTGTTGAGCGTGACCGCCGCGAAGCCGGTGATGAACATGATCTTGAGTTCGGGATCCAGTTCGCTCGCGCGCCGTGCCAGTTCGATGCCGTCCATGCGCGGCATGACGATGTCCGTCAGCAGCAATGTGAATGGCTCTTCCTTCAGGCGCTCGAGGGCATCGGCGCCATTCTCGAACGATGTAACGTCGTAGCCGGCCTTCACCAGCGCCCGTTCGAGAAAGGCACGCATGGAGTTATCGTCTTCGGCGAGCAAAATCCGCTGCATGGAAATGGCCGAGGCTTTGGCTGTCATGAGGGTTCTTGCGCTCGAGGGCCGTGAATAGGGGTGTGCCGAAGCAACCTGCAGAATCTGACGCTAATTTGGTAAACGTGCGATGAACAAGTGTATGCATCAATGTCGCTTGCCGCAATCCGTCGATCGTCGTGCGACGTAGACACAAGGCTGCCCGCTTGGCAAAGTAAAGCCCGCGTCAGACGCTGACGACAGCCGCGTATTCTGTTTCGGACATATCAGTTTCTTATCCATGCCGGCCACGGAACGAGCTTCGATCGAGGACGAATTGACGCCGCCATTTACGGTGGCGATACCGCGTGTGCAGGCGGCGCCTTTCGTGTTCTGTTCTCCGCACTCCGGGCGTGTCTATCCCGCCGCGTTTCTCTCCTCGTCGCGCCTCGATGCCCACAGCCTGCGCAAGTCCGAAGACTGTTATGTCGATGACCTCTTCTCGGGTGTGACGGACCTTGGCGTCCCGCTGATCGCAGCGCGCTTCCCGCGTGCCTATCTGGACGTCAACCGCGAGCCTTATGAGCTGGATCCGGAACTCTTCGAAGAGCCGATGCCGCCTTATGCCAACACCCAATCCGTGCGGGTTGTGGGTGGGCTCGGCACCATCGCCCGTATCGTTGCCGATGGCGAAGACATCTATCGCAACCGCCTGGCACTGGCCGTCGCGCTCGAACGCATCGATCGGCTCTACAAGCCCTTCCACGGCACGCTGTCGGGGCTGCTGGACGCCACCTGGCGCCAGTTCGGCATCGCGGTGCTGATCGACTGCCATTCCATGCCATCGGCGTCCATCGGGCAGCCGCAATCGCTGCGGCCGGATTTCGTTCTCGGCGACCGGTTCGGCGTCTCATGCGACGGCAGGCTGACGCGCTTTTTCCGCGAGATGCTGGCGGGGCTCGGCTACGAGGTTCAGCTCAACCGCCCCTATGCCGGCGGCTACATCACGGAGCACTACGGGCGACCGCAGCGCGGCCTGCATGCGCTGCAGATCGAGGTCAATCGATCGCTCTATCTCAATGAAACCACGTTGACCCGGTCGCGCAATTTTGTGCGGGTGAAACACGATCTGACCACCACCGTCGCCCAGCTGTTTCGTGAATTGCCCAACATCATGGCGTGGCGGACGGCGGCCGAGTGAAGCTCATCCAGTTCCGGCGAACCTCGGAACATATGGGAGCGGTGCAGGATAGGCGCAGGCCTATCGGCTCGTGCCGGCCCCAGAAAGAAAAAGGGGCCGTTCGAATCCGAACGGCCCAAGTCTAGGGAGGAAACGCCCAAAGGAGGGCTGCGAGAACCGCGAGCAAGCTCACCGCTCTCGCACTGCAAGAATTAGAGGTGCAGTGCACAAATTTCAAGGGGGAAGTTTGTGCGATGCGGGAGTGATTTGCATAAGATTTTGGCAGCGGGGTGCTTCCGTGCCAAATCATGGGCCGAAACATCGGCTGCGGCAGTGTGACTGCACGCGTCAGGAAGCCGGGCGTCAGCGTGCTAAGTCTATCACTTTAATGGAAAAAGGGCCGATCAAGTGGTCGGCCCAAGTCTAGGGAGGAAACGCCCAAGGTGGGCTGTAGCCTCAATGACGGAGCCACGTCGGCTACACATTGGGTATGTGCATATTTGCGCATAGCAACAAGTCCCTAAACGCATTAGAGGCACGAGGTCTGTGGATTGTTGCCGATGGGCAACTATTTCTTGTCCTCGATGCCGCGATGTTCTTTGCCCTCAATCGAAACGGTCCATCCTGTCGCCTTTCGGGAGCCTGCACGTGCCTTCGCCAAAAACTGCGCGCTACGACGATCATCTGGCGCTGGCGCATGTCCTCGCCGATCTCGCGGGCAAGGCCGTTCTGCCGTATTTCCGGCGCGCGCTATCGATCGAGGACAAGGGAAGCGACCACGGCTTCGACCCCGTAACGAACGCCGACCGGGCTGCCGAACGCTCCATCCGCCGTCATCTGGCCAGAGTGGAGCCTGAGCACGGCATCATCGGTGAGGAGTTCGAGGCGCACGCGGGTGCGGGCCGCTTCAATTGGGTCATCGATCCCATCGACGGTACCAAGGCGTTCATCATGGGCAGTCCCCTATGGGGAACCTTGATTGGCCTGATGGACGGCAAAAATCCGGTTCTCGGCGTCATGGACCAGCCGTTCACCGGGGAGCGCATATGGTCCAGCCAGCGTGGAACACACTGGCGCCTGCGGGATGGCCGTGCCCGGCGTGTCAAGACCAGGTCCTGTCCCCAACTCAGCGATGCGATCCTCACCACGACCAGTCCGGATCTCCTGGGCGCCGCGCGCAATCAGCAGGCTTTTCAACGCCTCAAGTCACAAGCGCGCATGACGCGGTTCGGCGGTGACTGCTACGGCTACTGCCTGCTGGCCGCCGGGCATGTGGATCTGGTTGTGGAGACGGGTCTGAAAGCCCACGACGTGGTTGCCTTGATCCCCATCATCGAGCGTGCCGGCGGGCGCATCACGACCTGGGAAGGCGAGGGCGCCGAGAGGGGCGGGCGCATCATCGCGGCGGGTGATCCCCGCCTGCACGAGAAGGCGCTGCGTCTTCTCACGGGCTGACGGCGTTGGTGGCGGTGCCTGCGTTGACCCCCAGATATGCGTCGAAGGCCGCCCAGAATTGAGCGCGGATGTCATCGCGCTCCTGCAGAATTTCGTGCTGGGATCTCGCCATCAGGACGTGGGCTCCGACCTTGAGCCGCGAGGCGAACTCCTCGATGTGCGGCGTGGACACGATGCGGTCGCTGCCGGCCGACACCAGAAGCATCGGGATTTGCGAGCGCGGTGCAAAATCCGGATGCATGAGCATGCGGTTGGAGCGATAGGCGCTGCGAAGCCACCCGACAGTCGGTGAACCCAGACCCAACTCGGGCATGGCTTCCAGGGACTGCCGATTGCGCGCAAAACGCTCCTCGTCCGATGTCAGGCTGTTGTTGGCGAACTTGCCGGCTTCAGTCGGGAGGTCATTTCCGCCAGGGACATAGCGTCCCCCGGCGCCGAGCAGTGTGCCGATCTCGACGTAGGCCCGAGCGAGGGGTTGCGGGATGAGCACCTTGGATGGGTGGAACGCCAGCATGGGCGCGCACACGACCATCCGCTCGAACCATGAGTTGGGAAACGTTGCGCCCCGCAGGGCAATGTTACCGCCCATCGAATGAGCGAGGACGATATAGGGGGGCGGGCAGTTGGGGAGCACGATCTCCTTCATGAAGCGCACGACGTCATGGTCGAACTCGGAAAAATTTCCGACATGACCTTTGTAGCGGTTCGCCAGCGGGCGATGCGATCCGCCCTGGCCGCGCCAGTCGTGCGTCGCAACGGCAAAGCCGCGGCGGCGCAGGTCCGCGACAACCTCGAAATACTTCTCGATGAATTCGCCGCGGCCTTGAAATATGACGGCCGTTCCACGCGTCGGCGCACGGGTGGCCTCCCACCTCGCAAAGCGCAATGGCACGCCGTCATGCCCAGGGAAGAAACCGCTGACGGCGCCGCTCGGAATGGGATTGCGCGCAAGTCCGACGAGGTTCATGGCACAAGCCGCGGTCTGAAGCCGACGATCACGCGCAACCGAGCTTGCGGTTGTGCGTACGCGACGCTGCGATTCGCGAGCGTCTGACCATCGCTATATCAGGCTTGGCAGCGGCAAGACAGCGCGACGTCTTGCGCTTGCGAATCGCACAAGCGCGTCCTCGGACGCGCTTGTGCAGTGTCTCAATAGTACGGCCGCGTCCAGCGCCTGGCGCCGGGGCCATAGGCGTAGGGGCCCGGCACATAGCGATCGAACGGCCGCGCGTGGACGATCGCGCCCGTGCAGCGATCGACCCGGAGATCGTAGAGTTCGCCATTGGGGCGGCGCGCACGCACGGAAGCCGTCTCGCCTCTCAATTCCAGTTCGTGAAAATCGCCCCAGCCGTCATTCTGCAGACGCCGGCGGATTTCATGGCGAGGCAGGCACGACGCGCCGAACCGCTGGTCCTCGGCATAGCGTCGCGGCCCAGGCAGATACTCGTCGTCGCGGTAGACCGTCTCAGGGGGGACGGGCGGGCGGTACGAGCGCTCCTGGTATTCGTAGCGCTCGGTGTAGCGCGATGGCGATCCATACAGGTCGCGATATCGCGGATCGTCGTAAGGTGATGCATGCCGGTCAGAGTATCGGTCTTCCAAATCTGCCGCGTGCGCGGCGGGCGCACCCGTGGCGACGGCAGTGACCAATGCCGCCGCAATCATCAACGCTTTCATGACTTGAAGCCTCCTGGCGCTCGACGTACAGCCCAACGCTCCCTCCACATGCGGCAGTTTGGCGGCAAAATACTGAACAGTCACCTACCGTTCCGTTCATCTGGCATTCAGACAAAACGGGGTGTGGACAAGCTGCACATCGACAGTCCTGCGGAGGTTCCCCGGGCTGCTCTACCGCTTCAGCGCGATGACGTGGTTCTGTACGCCGGCGGCTCCGAGCTGCGGGCGTTTCGACGAAATCAATCCGGCATTTACGCCGGCCCAGCCGATTTCGCCGGACAGGCGGCCGTACTCGATCTTGGGGCAACGGTTCATGACGACGGCGAGCCCGGCCGTTTCGGCCTCGCGGGCCGCCTCGTCATTGCGGACGGAGAGCTGCATCCAGATGACTTTGAGCCTGAGCTTGTTCTTGAGCCGCACACAGTCGCGCGTGATGTCCAGTGCGGCCGCCGAGTTGCGGAAGATATCGACCATGTCGACGGCCGTATCGATGTCGGCGAGCGTGCCTGCAACCTTCTGGCCCAGGATCTCCTGGCCGGCGAGCGCCGGGTTCACGGGGATGACCGCATAGTTTTTGCCGAGCAGATACTTCTGGCGAAGTAGCTCGGCCGGTTGGAATTGGCCGAGGCTCCGACCATGGCGATGGTCTTCACGCCGTTGAGGATGCCCGCGATGTAGGCGTTGTCGTACCGATCGTGGTTCATGCCGCGGGCCGCAGCCGCAGTTCACTGTCGAGCGGACGGTACGGACTGCCCGCGATGTCCCACGGATGGCCGCGCGGTTCCATGCCCGTCAGCAATCCTTCCATTCCGGCCGGCGCTTGTCGATAAATGCGCCGATTCCCTCGGCGGCGTCGTGAAGCATCATGTTGCGAACCATGACGCCGGCGGCTTCACGATAGGCTTCGGCCAACGAAGCTTCGAGCTGCCGGTAGAACGTTTCCTTGCCGATCGCAACCGTCGCGGCGGACTTGGCGGCGATCGCCTCGGCCAAGGCCATGGCCTCCGCAATGGCGCGACCGCGGGGCACGACCCGGTTGACGAGACCGTATTGCGCGGCCTCCTGCGCACTTGCCATTTCGCCGAGCAAGAGCATTTCCATGGCTCGCTTGCGTGGCACGTTGCGCGACAAGGCAACCATCGGCGTCGAGCAGAAGAGACCGATGTTGACGCCCGGCGTCGCGAAACGGGCCTCATCGCCCGCAACAGCCAGATCGCACGTCGCAACGAGCTGGCAACCGGCAGCGGTCGCGACGCCCTCCACGGCAGCAATGAAAGGTTTCGGCGAGCGCACGATCGACTGCATCATCGCGGCGCATCGGTCCATGAGGTCGGCAAAATAGGCCCTGCCGGCGTCGGCATCGGACCGCCGTCCGGTCATTTCCTTCATGTCATGGCCGGCGCAGAACGCGGACCCGCGCGCGGCGATGATCACGGCGCGGATGCCACGATCACGCGAGGCCCGGTCGATGGCTGCCTGCAGCGACGACAGCATCGTTTCGGAAAGGCTGTTGCGGAATTGCGGGCGGTTTAAGGTGAAGACCGCAACCGGGCCGCGCTGTTCTTCGATCAGCGGCGGCTCGTCAGTCGCGGTCTGCTCCGTCTCGCCCACGCGTTCCTGCATGATGCCTTTCTCGCCGGACCTACTGCAGCACCTGCTCGATTTTCTCGCGGTACAGTTTCACCACCTCGACGTTCTCAGGATACTGCAGCGGCGGGGTGTTTTTCAAAGATTCGTTGAGTTCATCGAGAATTTGCTTCTTGTCCTTTTCAGGGATCGTCTTGTCCGCGGTGATCTCCTCGATTTCCTGCTTGATGGAGACGATCGGGTCCGTGAACTTGCCTGAATCCTTGTCGATGCCGCTCAGCACCATGGTGATGTTGAAGCCGACATCATCGAATTCCGCGAAGTTGGCAAAGCCATGCTTCTTGGCAATTGCGTCAAGCTCGGCCTGCACCTTGGGGTCGGGTTTGTCGCCTTGCTGGGCAGGATTCTTCTGGGCGAACTCAGCGATATCCTTCTGCGCCGTGATGAAACTTTCGACCATCTTGTTGTCGAGCTTGACCTGCTTGAAATCTGCAGGCTCCGTCGTGCTCTGTGCGACCGCGCCGGTCAGTGCAAGCCCGCAAAGCAGGGCCGCGACCGCTACGGCCTGGAATCCACGCAAGATCGACATCATTTCCAAGTTCCCTTCTTTATCCGCCTCAGGCTACAAGATCATCGCTGTTAGAACGTAGGAGTGGGACGCCAATAAGGATGTCAAGGGCAGGTGCCACGCTTTCGGTTGATGAAGTCAAGGCGCTCATTGATGAAAACTTTCCTCAGATCCACGCCGGAGGACGCTCGATCTCCATCGAATCCGTCGCGGAGCGTCAAGCGCGCGTGCGCCTCAGATATAGCGAACGCCTGGCCCGGCCCGGCGGCACGATTTCGGGGCCGGCCATGTTCACGCTCGCCGATTTCAGCATCTATGCGGCACTCATTGCGACACTCGGAGCCCCAGCCATACCGGCCGTAACCACCAATCTCAACATTACGTTCCTGCGCCGCCCGGAGCCACGTGATCTGGTGGCGATGACGCGCATCATCCGGCTCGGGCGGCGTTTGGCGTACGCACAAGTCGAATTGACGTCGGACGGCGATGAGGAGGTCGTGGCCCACGCCACTGGTTCGTACGCACTTCCTGCAATCGGCTCAAGCACTTGATCCGGTTTACGGTAATATAATACCGCTCTCCTAAAGATCGGGAGCAAAAGGATTATTTGGCGATCCAAGCGTTCTTGCTGTTGACGCGACAGGGCCGGTCGACTACAAGCGCGCCGCAAGGGTGCTCGTTGTTCTGTGGCACTCCCTCGAACACACGACGGAAGTTTCAGGTGACGCCAGGAGCACTGCGGGGATGAAAACCTACACCGCCAAGCCCGGTGAGCTCGCTAAGAAATGGGTGCTCATCGACGCCGAGGGCCTCGTGGTCGGCCGGCTTGCGACGATCATTGCCACGCGCCTCAAAGGCAAGCACAGGCCGGCCTACACGCCGCACGTCGATATGGGCGACAATGTTGTTGTCGTGAACGCTGGCAAGGTCGTCTTCACGGGCAACAAATACGAAGACAAGAAATACGAATGGCATACCGGCTATCCCGGAGGCATCAAGACGCGATCGCCGCGCCAGATCCTCGAGGGCAAATTCCCCGAGCGGGTGGTCGAGAAGGCCGTTGAGCGCATGCTGGCCCGCGGGCCTTTGCACCGCAAGCTGATGGGCAATCTCAAAGTCTACTCCGGTCCCGAGCATCCACACGAGGCGCAGCAGCCCGAGAAGCTCGACATCGCCGCGCTCAATCGCAAGAACACGAGGGTTTAATCGATGGCCAACGAACCCAGAACACTTGGCGATCTCGGCGAACTGCGGGGAGATGCGGCGGTGGCGGGTGCCTCCGCGGCGCCCGTATATACGCAAAAGCTGGACGCACATGGGCGTGCCTACGCCACCGGCAAGCGCAAGAATGCCGTGGCGCGGGTCTGGCTCAAGCGCGGGCACGGCAAGATCGTGGTCAACAAGAAGGACTTTTCCGCCTACTTCGCCAGGCCTGTGCTGCAGATGCTGCTCAAGCAGCCGTTGAATGCCGCCAATCGCGCGGATCAGTACGATGTGATGGCCACCGTGGCCGGCGGTGGCCTGTCCGGTCAGGCAGGTGCCGTGCGGCACGGCATCTCCAAGGCGCTGACGGCGTACGAGCCCGATCTGCGCCCGGTGCTGAAAAAGGGCGGCTTCCTGACTCGCGACAGCCGCGTCGTGGAACGCAAGAAGTACGGCAAGGCGAAAGCCCGCCGCAGCTTCCAGTTCTCGAAGCGCTAGACCATCTGCACTCGGGTATCGCATCGAGGTCGGTGCGATACTTCTGCCCCATACCAGTTGACATCGGCGCACGCCGTCACCATAACAGCGCCCATGATGACGATGACTGACATTACGATCCGACGCCGCCGCGCGCGCCACCTGGCGCGGCCGCGATGATGGACGTCGTCTGTTAGACCGTCCCACGCGAGCCGCGCACCAAAAGCGCGGCTTTTTTGTTGCCTCCGCGCTCTGGCCAGCAACTGTCACAATCAGCCTGATGCCCGAGGAGACTGCCATGCAAGACAAAGTCAGCCCCCCCAAGAGAAACACAAAAACCAAGGCCGGAACGGCCGTTGCGCGTGGCAAGCCCACGGTCTTCATCGACGGCGAAGCCGGGACGACCGGCATCGAGATCCGCGACCGGCTGGCTGCGGTGGATACCGTCGAGGTCAAGAGCATCGCGCCCGACAAGCGCAAAGATCCTGCCGCGCGCAAGGCGCTGATGGCGGGGGTCGACCTTGTCGTGCTTTGCCTGCCCGACGATGCGGCCAAGGAGGCTGTTGCGCTGGCAGCGGACCTGGGTCAGTCCGCGCCCCGGCTGCTCGACGCCTCGACGGCGCATCGGGTGGCGACGGGGTGGGTCTACGGTTTCCCCGAGCTCGATGCAGCACAGAGCAAGGCCATTGCCGGCGCACGACAGGTGACCAACCCCGGATGCTATCCCACGGGTGCGATCGCGCTCGTCCGGCCTCTCGTGGATGCGGGCCTCGTGCCGGCCGATTACCCTGTCTCGGTCAACGCCGTATCGGGCTACTCGGGCGGTGGCAAGTCCATGATCGAAACCTATGAAACGGGACAGGCACCGTCATTCGAGCTTTATGGGCTTGGGCTCGAGCACAAGCATGTGCCGGAGCTGCAGCTCTACGCCAAGCTGGCACGGCGGCCGATTTTTGTGCCGTCAGTCGGGAATTTCCGCAAAGGCATGCTGATTTCCATCCCGATCCACCTGGATGCCCTTCCCGGACAACCCACTGGACGCGACCTGGAGGCGGCCCTCGAGCGGCACTATGCTGGCAGCACATTCGTCAAAGTCGTGCCGGCGGCAGACCCCTCGGCCAAGGGTGGCCGCCTTGAAGCCGAAGCGCTCAACGGCTCCAATCGCCTGGAGCTGCGCGTGTTTGGTAACGAGAAATATCGCCAAGCCGTTTTAGTGGCGAAGCTCGACAATCTCGGCAAAGGCGCATCCGGTGCGGCCGTGCAAAACATCGGCATCATGCTCGGCGTCGAGGTCTGACGCCACTCAACGGCCGGTGAGCTCGAACAGCTTCGTCTGTTCGAGCGTCTCGCCGAACCATGATGAAATGCCGGCGGCCCGCTCGCCGATGTAGGACGGTTTGCCGTCTTCCAGGATCATGGGCACGTCGTGGCCCGGTACGAGAATGGTGCCGGGCTTGTCTTTCCACAACTCCCAGATTCTCTCCATCGAGCGCTGGCTGATCAGCTGATCGTAGGTCATGTCGGCCGTAAGGGAGAGAAGCTCGGCGCGGTTCTTCGCGGCGTCGCCGGTGAACAGGACATCGTGCTTTTCGCCATGCAGGCGAAACACCAGGTGCCCTGGCGTGTGTCCCGGCATGTCATACGCCCGCACGCCCGGCAACACCTCGTCGCCGGCCGTCACGAGGACGGTCTGATTGGAGCGATCCAACTCACGCACATAAAGCTCCGGAACGGGCCCCTTGCCCCAGGGTTCCTGCAGCGACCACGCCAGCTCCTTGCCGCCGATGGCGATGCGCGCCTTGGAAAACATCACCCAGTTGAGCGAATGATCCCAATGCGAATGGGTCAGGAGCACGTCGGTGACGTCGTCCGGTGCAAGGTCCCGGCTCTGCAGGCTTTGCTGGATGAGGCTGCGCTGGCTGAACGAACCCACATCGACAAATGCCACGTGTCCGTAGCCGCGCAGCAATGCGATCGTGCTCCATCCAAGACCACCGTGGCAAACCGACTTCCCAGGATAGCCTTGTACGACAATGTCGATGTCCCACCCGCCGATGCCTGGAAGGGTTGCCGCGTCTTTCCTGTCGTTTGCCATCTGTCGTTTCTCCCCACCGTTGCACGACACGATCCGCTCTAGTTCAGGCTACCGGGCTCTCCATACAGTACCGTCAACTGTCAACAAGGCTCAAGCCATGTCAGTACGCTGGCCGAATTTTGAACGGCAAGCTGCCGCGGAAATGATAACAAGGATGCAAACGTCCCAGTGAGGTCAGGTCATGGCGAACGCCAATTCCAGCGCACCCATTCATCCGGCGGTCAAAATCGGTCATGTGCATTTGAAGGTCTCCGACATCGACCGGGCACTCGGCTTCTGGCGCGATATCCTCGGATTCGAGGTGATGCAGACCCGTCCTGGCGCAGCGTTCCTGTCAGCAGGCGGATATCACCATCACATCGCGCTCAACACCTGGGAGAGCGCCGGTGGCTCCCCGCCGCCGCGCAACGCGACAGGCCTTTTCCACGTCGCCGTTCTCTATCCGTCGCGTGCGGTTCTTGCCGGTGCGCTGAAACGCGTACTGGCGGCTGGAGTCTCACTGGATGGCGCCAGTGACCACGGCGTCAGCGAAGCCCTCTATCTTCGGGATTTCGATGGCAACGGCGTGGAACTCTACGTCGATCGCCCGAAGGCGGAATGGCCGCTCGATGCCGAGGGCAAGCTCAGCATGTCGACACGCCGGCTCGACGTCGACAAGCTGCTGGCCGAGGCCGCATAGGCTGCAACACCCCGCGCGTTGTTCGCGACATAAGCCCTTTCGGCTGGTGTGCTTGCGCGTGTAGGCTCCCTGCATTGTCCGTTCCAAGGGGCCCCTACCATGTCTGCAAGCGATGCGCTGTTGCCGCTCTCGTCCGTCGAGCTTCGCCGCCGCATTGGCACGAAGGAAATTTCGCCGGTCGAGCTTCTGGACGCGGTGATCGCACGCATCGAGCAGATCAATCCGGCCGTCAACGCCATCACTGCGACATGCTTCGCGCACGCCCGTCGCGAGGCCAAGACGGCCGAGAAAGCGGTGCTGGACGGCGAACTGCTTGGGCCTTTGCATGGCCTTCCGGCCGGCATCAAGGATCTCGAGGAGACCGAGGGCCTGCTGACCACGTTCGGGTCGCCGCTGTTTCGAGATTTCATTCCCGAGCACGACAACGTCATGGTCGCGCGCATGCGCAAGGCCGGCGCCATCGTGGTGGCCAAGACCAACGTTCCGGAATTCGGCGCTGGCGCCAACAGCCGCAATGTTGTGTGGGGTGCCACGGGCAACCCGTTCGATCCCAGGCTCAACCCCGGTGGATCGTCCGGCGGCTCGGCCGTCGCGCTCGCAACCGACATGCTGCCCGTGTGCACGGGCTCGGACACCGGCGGGTCGTTGCGCATTCCCGGCGCCATCAACGGGGTGGTCGGATTCCGCCCATCGCCCGGCCTCGTTCCGCACGCGCGGCGTGGCCTTGGCTGGTCGGCCATTTCAGTTCTGGGGCCGATGGGTCGCACGGTGGCCGATGCAAGTCAGCTCATGGCGGTCCAGGCCGGCTTCGACCCTGTCGACCCGCTCGGCTACCCCGTCGATCCGCAAAGCTTCGCCATTCCGGCGCTCTCCGATCTTGGCCGCCTGCGGGTTGCGTGGACGGAGGACTTCGGCCAATGCCCGGTCGAAACGCCCATTCGCAAGATCATGCGCGAGCGCATCGCCGCCATGCGGCACCTGTTCAAGTCGTGCGATGAGATCCGCCCTGACTTCGGCGAGGCCGACCGCTGCTTCGACGTCATCCGCGCCATCAGCTTCGTGTCGCGCTACCAGGCCGACTACGACAAGGATCCCATGTCGCTCGGGCCGAACGTGCGCATCAACTACGAGATGGGCGCGAAGATGTCGCTCGCAGACGTAGCCTGGGCGCAGACCGAGCAGACACGCATCTACCGGCGCTTCCAGGAGACCTTCCGCGACTACGATCTCGTGCTGTCGCCGACGGTTCCCGTGACACCGTTCCCCTGGACGCAGCTCTATCTCGCCGAGATGGAAGGCAAGCCGCTGCGCAACTACTACCACTGGCTGGCGCTCACCTACTTCATCACACTGGCAACCAACCCGGCGATCTCGATTCCCTGCGGCGTCGATCACAAGGGCATGCCGTTCGGGCTGCAGGTGGTCGGCCGGGCCCGCGGCGATGCCGAGGTGCTGGCCGCCGCGCACGCGATGGAGCAGGCGTTTGCTGCAATCCCCGTGCTCACGCGGCCGCGCCCGGATCTGTCGAAACTGACCAAACCGACGCCCGAACTCAAGTCGATCGTCACGCACCCGCCGAAGCAAACGGAGATGGGCTGATCTGCGGTCTGGCCCGCTGCCGGCCGAGGGATGCTGCGATGATCTCCAGGCCGCCGTCGATGACCTGCGGCCAGCTGAGCGGCGAGGATGCAAGCGGTCCTCGCTCCGGATTCCGCGGGTCGACAAGGCTGGTGGGCAAATGCACGAAACCGTTGCGTGCCGGCCAGTCCTTGCCGCGGGCGAGATCAAGCGTGCGATACATCAGGGCATTGCACAGATAGGCGCCCGCATCGCGCGAAAGCTGGGCCGGGATGCCACGCCGCCGCAGCCTCTCGACGATCAGCGTGGCCGGCAGAGTCGATGGCAGAAACTCCGGCGCGTCCGGCGCAATGCGGTCGCTCTGCGGCAGGCAGGCCGCAGCATCGGGAGATGCGGCACAGC
>JBKKCB010000061.1:0-6756 GCA_046713545.1 Hyphomicrobiaceae bacterium
GTCGAAGTCCGTCACATAGCTGACGAAATCACTGCAGTGCCTAGGACCTTCAGATGCGCCAAGCGGCCAGGCCTACAATTGGGTACACGCCCTAGTGTGATGATCGAGAAATTCGCCGGTACTTTCGGGAGCGCTCAGAGCGAATTTCCCGATCTGAATCACACTAGCAAGATTATGAATCTAGTGTCCCTTTTGATTCCGAAGTTCGCTCCCGAACCCAGCCGAGAACTCCGGCGAACTTCGGAATCGGGACACTAGCGATGCTTTGGGTCTTCAAGATCTTTGCCGTCCCCATTCTGGTTGCGCTGGCGACGCTGGCCATCAGGCGCTGGGGCGCGGCTATCGGCGGCCTGCTGACGGGCCTGCCGTTCATGACGGGGCCGACCTCGTTCTTTCTCGCGATCGATCAGGGCGTTGACTTTGCGATCGCTGCCAACACGGGCGTGATCCTGGCGGTGGCGGCCGTCGGCCCGTGGACGGCGGCGTTCTATTGGCTCGCGGGCTCGTTTCGGTGGCCGGTGTGCATGCTGGGAGGACTGGCTGCATTCGCCGCCGTGAGCTCCGTGCTGCAGCCTTTGCAGGTCGACGGCCGAACCGCGGCGGCGATCGCCTACGCGTCGGTGCTGATCTCCGTTTTGCTGATGCCCAGGGTGCAGGTACCGAAGGCGGTGCCGCCGCCACCGTGGTGGGACCTGCCGGTGCGGATGATCGTGGCAGGCGTGGTGGTGGTCGTGGTCACGCTGCTGGCAGAACACCTGGGACCGCGTCTCAGCGGCATCGTCGCGACACTGCCGGTCGTCAGCGGCGTCGTTGCGTGCTTCACGCAACAGAGCATGGGAGCTGCCATGACGCGCGCGATTCTGCGGGGCGTCGCGACGGCCATGTTCGCGTTTGTCGCTTTCTTCGTGGTGATCGGCGAGGTGATCGGGACGTTGGGTCTTACGTCCGCCTACGTGCTGGCTGTGCTGGTGACGTTGCCCCTGAGTGGGCTGGTGGCCACGCTCGACCGGCGCCTTGCAGGCCGCTGAACGGCGTTTGCTGAGATCACGAAAGAGTTGGAACCAATCCAGCCTGCCCTGTTTGTACTCGTTGCGGCGGCGAATGGCCGCCCCTGTTTTGTTTGTCCGAGGGAGAGGTGAACGTTGAAGACGAGAGTCCCGGCGGGAGTGGCATCATTGCCGGTGTCGCGGTTGCGGCCACGGGGGTCGCCGTGGGGCAGGATGTCATCGCCCAGCGCAAGGAATTGATGATGCAGATCGGTGGGGCCACGAAGGCCTCCAGCGACATGATCAAGGGCGACACACCTTACGATGCGGCGGCCGCCTCAGCCGCGGTGACGACGATTGCCCAGAATTGGGGCGCGTTCGTCAAACTCTTTCCCAAAAACGCCAAAACCGGCGGCGAAACAACGGCAGCGCGGAAGATCTGGGAAGACACGAAGGATTTCGACGCCAAGGGCGCAGTCCTGACCAAGGCGGCTCAAGATGCGGCGCAGGCCGCGGCGCAGGGGCTTGAAGCCTTCAAGACCTCGTTCGGCGAGGTCACCAAGACGTGCAAGGGCTGTCACAAGGTTTATCGCATCCCGAAGAAGTAGGGATTGCCCACACGTGCGCGCCCGTTTGTGAAGAAAAAGATCTCCCCGCGCAGGTGCTGGTCGGGGGCAGGGGCGATCCTGTAAACTCGCCGCATGATGCAAGCGGTGCCGGTAGTCATCGGATCTTTCTGCGAGGCGGATCGCGCCGCGCTTGTCGCGCTTCTGCGGGCTTATGAAACCGGGATCGGCATCAGCCTCGACTTCCAGAACTTCGACGCGGAACTTGCGGCGCTGCCGGGAGCTTATGCGCCGCCCGATGGTGCATTGCTGGTGGCGCGTGGCGATGCTGGCGCTCTGGCCGGCACGGTGGCGTTGCGCGCGCTCGATCGTGCGACGGGCATCTGCGAGATGAAGCGGCTCTATGTGGCGCCGGCCGGACGCGGGCTGAGGCTCGGGCGTACACTTGCGCAAGCCGCAATCGTGCAGGCGCGGCAACTTGGATATGGCGCCATGCGCCTCGATACGCTGCCGAGCATGCGGGAAGCACAGGCGCTCTATGCGGCGCTGGGATTTCGCGAGATCGCGAACTACAACGGCAATCCCATTGCGGGGACGCGCTTCCTCGAGAAGGACCTGATGACCGAGTGACGACCAATCTGGGGAGCACCGCGGCCGACCGTGAGGTGCCGCTCGAGGATGGCCGCGTGATGCTGCTGCGCGAATATGGCGATCCCCGCGGGATGCCGGTGATTGCGCTGCACGGCACGCCGGCCTCGCGGCTGATGTATTCGGCGGCCAAATCAGCGGGCAGCCAGGGCTTGCGGCTGATTGCGCCGGATCGCTGGGGCTACGGCGGCACGACGCCGCATCCCAATCCGACGCTGCCGGCTTTCGCGGCCGACATCGCGCGGGTGGCCGACACGCTCGGCATCGATCGCTTCGCCGTGCTCGGCGTGTCGGGCGGAGGGCCGTATGCGTCGGCGCTGGGAGCCTTGCTGCGCGACCGCGTGACGGCGCTGGCGCTGGTGGCGCCCGTGGGTCCCATCGCCGGCGTGGCGGGCGTGAAGCTGATGCCGTTCCATCATTTCTGCTTCCGCATGCTGCCGCGCATGCCGGGGGGTGTGCGCTTCGTATTCCGCGGCTTCAAGCGCGGGCTCGACTCATCTCCAGATCGTGCCATTCGCATCGCGATGGTGCGCTCACCTCGTCCGGATCATCAAATCATGACGCATCCCGAGGTGCGCACACGCTTCTCGGCCATGTTCGCGGAGGGATTGCGGCCCGGCGTGGAAGGCGCGTTGACCGACATGCAGATCTTCAACAGGCCATGGCATTTGCCGCTGCAAGAGATCTCGGCGCCGTCGGCGTTGTGGATCGGCACGGCCGACAACAACGTGCCGATCGACGCGGCCTGCAAGCTCGCTGCCGCCATTCCCGGATGCAAGCTGATCGAGCTCAAAGGCGAAGGCCACCTTTGGGTGGCTGTGAACTATGACGATGTGCTGGGATGGATCGCCGAAAAGCAAAAAGGCGCGGTTCGGTCCGCGCCTTCCGGATAATATCAAAACCTCGAGACGCGTCAGGCCGGAGCGCGGCCGCTTCCCGTCATCGGCAGATGATTTCTGACCCAGGCGAAGGCAGCCACAAGGCTGTCACGCGTGGTGGGGTGCTGCGGCGTGTTGCCCGCAACCGGCACCAGCCACTGGCCGGTCTGGCGGAAGGGTTCATGCCCCAGCGAGGGTGCTGTTTCTTCGACAGGAGGATTGTCATCGGGCGTTGCCATGGCGAAGCCCGCTGCTAGTGCCGCTTTCTGGAGAGTCTCGATGCCCATTGCCGTACGCCTTCGAGATTCACTTGCTCCCCGCTGTGTCCGCACGTCTGCCCCCTGACGACTACTAAACTCACTGGATGCCGCTTTAGTGCCACAGGAGTCATCATGCGACATAAAGTCCTCACGTCAAGAGAAAATTGGTAAATATTCGTGAAACACGTAGCCCATTCCGGGACTTGACGGGCTCTGTTTGTGCTTTCCTTGTGATTCGCCAGTTTTTTGCCGGCAGCTCGCATCAGCCTTGCGTCATGGCGACGGCGACGGGCGGCGGCTGGCGCAGCGTCTGGTAGACGACGCAATAGCGCTCCGTCAGCTTGAGCAGGGTCGCTTTCTGCTCGTCCGTCAGATCGCCGTCGATCTCGAAGGCGAGGCGGATATCGCGGAAGCCCACCGGGGCTTCCTTGGCGACGCCGAGCGTGCCGCGGAAATCGAGGTCGCCTTCTACTTTTACGACCGCATTCCGGATCTCGAGGCCAAGAGCGGTGGCGACGGCATTGAGCGTGACGCCGGCGCAGGCGGCCAGGGATTCGAGCAGCATGTCGCCGGAGCAGGCATGCATGCCCGTGCCGCCGGTGGCCGGATGCAGGCCGGCTTCGACCAGGGCCTTGGCGGTCTTGACGGAGCAGGTTGCGCCCTCGCCCAGCCGGCCTTCGGCCTTGAGCGTGACGACGGCAGCGCCGGGCTCGGTGCGATAGCGGTCTTTGAGCGGCGCTTGCAGGGTCTTCAGTTGCGCGGCGTCCATGGGCGTCTCCTTGGTTCGTTTTGCTGATTTCTAGCGCTTCAGTCGCACCCGGAACAGAGAGAACAGTGGCGCGATGCGAGGTTCGGGCCGCGCGCCGGCCCAAAAATACTCGTCATCCTCGAGCGGCGAGCGTTACGCGAGCCGCCTCGGGGATCCAGCAGAAGGAGTGCCGAAGGCTCGATAAATCTAAGGTGTCTTCGACGAGTGTCGTGCGAAGCACGCCTCCGGCATGACTGCTGGGTCCCCGGGATCGCGATGCGCCTTCGGCGCACGCGCCCCGAGGATGACGGGAGATGGCGGCGTTCACACTGATCGGAGCGTTGCCCGTCGCTAGGCAGCGCCTTAGACTTCCGTTTGTCCGTTCCAACGCGATGAGGCTCGCATGCCCCACGTCGATCTGCACGGCCTGCCGTTGACCTGCGCCAGCACCGAGGCGGCAACGGCCTTCAACGCGACGATCATGGGTTATCTCAAGTATCGCGCCGATGCGGCCGCGCGCGTGAAGGAGATGCTGGCCGCCGATCCCGAATTTGCCCTCGGCCAAACCGTGAAGGGCTATTTCGCCATGCTGTCCTTCAAGCAGGCGAATGTGGCGAGCGCGCAGGAAGCCCTGACGGCGGCACGTGCCGTGAGTGCGACTGCGACCTGGCGTGAGCAGGTGCACGTGGCGGCGCTCGGGCACTGGATCGCCGGCGATCTGGATCGTACGCTGGCGACGTGGGAAGACATTCTCGATGCGCACCCGACGGACGTGCTCGCGTTCCGCCTGCATCACTTCAATGCGTTCTGGCTCGGCCGCGCCGACGTGATGGTGCGCGAGGTCGAGGATGCCATGCCGCGCTGGTCGCGCGAGCTGCCGGGCTGGGGGTCGCTGCTGGCCTGCCGCTGCTTTGCGCATGAGGAAAGCGGCAACTACGCCCTCGCCGAGCCGGCCGGGCGGGAAGCGATCGACATCGACAAGGGCGACCTGTGGGCGGCGCACGCGGTCGCGCACGTGATGGAAATGCAGGGGCGCCATGCCGAAGGCATCGCCTGGCTCGCGGATCTCGAGCCGCACTGGAACGGCGGCAACAACCTGATGCATCACCTGTGGTGGCATCGCGGGCTGTATCACCTGGAGCGGCGCGAGTTCGACGAGGTGCTCGGGCTCTACGACCGGCGCTTCCGCAATCTGCAGTCGCCGCTGACATCGGCGCAGCCCGACCTTTACATCGATGTGCAGAATGCGGCCTCGATGCTGTTCCGGCTCGAGCGCCAGGGCATCGATGTCGGCACGCGCTGGGCCGAGGTGGCCGACAAGGCGGAGGCGCGCATCGGCGATTGCCTGTCGGCGTTCACGCTGCCGCACTGGATGATGGCGCTGGCGGCGACGCGCCGTTTCGACGCCGCCGGCCGCATGATCGAGGGCATGCGCACATTTGCAGCTCACGACGAGCGCACGCTGGCGCCGGTGGTGCGCGACTATGCCCTGCCGATCTCGGAGGCGCTGGTCGCGCGCGCCAAGGGGGATCCCGCGGGCGCATGCGCGCTGATGAGTCCGGCCATCGAGGGCATGTACCGGCTCGGCGGCAGCCACGCGCAGCAGGACGTGCTGGAGCAGCTGTTCCTCGATTGCGCCGTCGCTGCGGGCTCCGACGATCACGCGCGCACGCTGCTGGCGCGGGTCAAAAGCCGGCATCCGGTGTCGCCGGAACAGCGCATCGGCTACGCCGAGGCGGCGCGCCGGGTAGCGCACTAAAAGGTCCGGTACGAGTTGCGCTTGCGGTAGAAATCGACGGTCGCAGCAGGCTGCCGCGTCCGCGCGTGGCGCGGCTTCGCCGCGTCCGCGCATAGCGCGGCTCCGCCGCGACGACGGGTGGTGAAACGAAGCAGGTTCGCCACCCTCCGCCGCAACACTATGCGCTGCATCAGGAGGCAGCGGGCCACTTGAATTCAGGCCGCAGCCCCTCATGCACCGGACGGCCGTCGGACGGCTTGGCGTATCCCTTCGTTGCATCCCAGAAGGCATGGTACGTCGCCTTTGGAAACTTGGCAGTGTCGTACCCCATGACGTTCGGCACGGCGACGCGGATGCGATTCTGTTTGTCGTCCAGCATCAGCACCGAATTGCATTCGGTGCAAAGGCAGATCTCCAGGGGACCGCCTGGATTATCGGCGTTGAACGGGACGCGCTTGATCTTCTCGGGATGGTCGACCTTCAGGTCGCCGTGGTTGAAGAAGGCCACGTGCGTGGTGTGTTGCTTGGTCACGGACTTGCAGACATTGCAGTGGCATTCGTGGTTGTCGATGGGTTCGGCGGAGGAGGTGACATGCACGTGTGCGCACCCCCCGGAGTATTTTGCTGTCATAGCTTGGCACTCCTTGAGACGGCTCCCTGGTCTGGGTAGCCGGCGGCAGATTAGCACTTCTCCTCGGCTTGGAAACACGCACCCGTCGGCTTTGTTGGCAAGAGCCTCCGTGCTTCATTGTGCGGCGCCGGCTCGGCGCTGTATCGCGCCTTGTCCGGTGGCGCTATGCGTTCGCCAGAGTTTAGGCCGGCACGGAAAACAGCTTGCGCTCGCTCCGGGTCAGGCGCTCGATGCCGGCCTCGCGAACGACGATCGACTCGCTGACCGCCAGCCCCTCGGCTGAGACATACATGTGCAAGGT
>JBKKCB010000062.1:0-14316 GCA_046713545.1 Hyphomicrobiaceae bacterium
AGAAGAGATCTTGCTCCAATGGTCGGGCGCGTAGCTCAGCGGTAGAGCACTCCCTTCACACGGGAGGGGTCACAGGTTCGATCCCTGTCGTGCCCACCATCTCAAGCCCCGACGATCTCGAACTGCACGTCGACGTTGCCGCGGGTGGCGTGCGAGTAGGGACAGATCTTTTCGTGGGCTTCCTTGGCCAGGACCTCCAGCTCGGCCTGGGGCAGGCTCTTGTCTTCAACGTTCATCTTGACCGCGAGACCGAAGCCGCCGCCGTCGCGCGGTCCGATGGACACGGCACACGTCACCTTCGCCTTGCTGGCATCCTTCTTGTGCTGCTTGCCGACGAAATCGAGCGCGCCGCCGTAGCAGGCCGCATACCCGGCAGCAAACAGATGCTCGGGCGTGCTCGTGCCCGGTTTGCCGGGACCGCCCATCTCCTTGGGGACTGACAGGTTGGCGGCCACCAGGCCATCACTGGCTTCCGTGCGACCGTTGCGGCCACCCGTTGCCGTCGCTGTGGCCGTAAAAAGCGGTTTGATCTTGTCCACGCTGAGTTCTCCGGTCTACGCGTCTCGACAGGGCGCAGACGAAACAGCCTCGGTGCGGCCGCGTCGTCACCCTTTGCCACTTGTAGATAGGAGGTGCGCGTGCGAACTGCTACCCGGCCTTGCGGAGGACGGGGGCTGGGATGTCCGCCGGTGCGGGCGAGGCCAGGGGCAAGAGGTCGCGGAGTTCCTCGACCAGCCGGCGCAGATCATATTCCGCGGTATCGATATGGTTCTGAGCCTCCGACTGGTACACGCCGAGTTCGGCGGCATGCTGGCGCGTCCGCTCGGTCAGATCGAGAAGACGTTGAAGCTGTTCCCTGACGTCCATGCAGCGCCCCCGGCAAGCGCGCACAGGGTAGTGCGAGTCGGGGTTTCCGGAACATGACTATCTGCGGACGGTCTGCCCTCAGGCCTTGCCCTGTCCGTCTTTCGGACGCGTACCCGATAGCGCATACGACATGATCTTGTAGGCGAGCGCCGCAGCGGTGTAGTCGCAGGCGTGGAGGCCGGGCAGCGGTGCCAATTCCACGACGTCTCCGCCGACGATGGTGGCGACCTCGGCCGCGCGACGCAGGATCGCCAGCGCGTGCAGATACGACAGCCCGCCGGGGACCGGCGTGCCGGTTGCCGGCATGATGGCGCTGTCCAACCCGTCGATGTCGAACGTGACGTACACCGGCCGGCCGCGCAGCGGGGCCACGATCTCCTCGATGTCCCAGCGGGCCTGATCCTTGCCCCAGTGAATGCGGACGCGGTCCCGGTTCGCCAGATAGAAGTCCGCCTCGCCCTGGGAGATGGCGCGGATGCCGACCGACACCAGGGACACATTGGAATGATCGAGCACGCGGCGCATGGCGGCAGCGTGGGAATAGCGCTCGCCGAGGTAGCCGTCGCGCAGATCGGCATGTGCGTCGATCTGCAGAACCACAAGATCGGGGTACTTCGCCGCGAACGGCCGGATGGCTCCGGCGGTGAGCGAGTGCTCGCCCCCGAGCACGAGCGGAAAGCGGGACGCGGCCAGCACCCGGCCGACGATGCCCCCAAGCTGCTGCAGCGCCGCCGTCACGGGCATCTGCACGGCCGGTGGCCTGAGCGTGGCGATGCCGTAGTCCAGCGAGGCTTCGCGCCAGAGTTCCTCGTCGAAGATCTCGAGCTGCTGGCTCGCGGCCAGGATGGCGGCAGGGCCGGCCGCTGTTCCCCCGCCGTAACTGACAGAGGCTTCAAGGCCGAAGGGAATGACCACGGCGCGGGCCGCGTCGGGCCGCTCGGCGTCCGTTCGCAGCGGATCCAGAAACCCTTCCGCTGCGGGCAGATAGTCGAAACCCGATACAGGCGCGCCCACGGTCATATCCTCAGGCGTGCAGGTCGGCCGCTCGCGTCTCGGACTGCGATGCGTCCTCGCCGTACATCGAGAACATCGGTTCGTCCTGCAGGATGACCTGCTCGTATTGGCCGTAGCCGTTGAAATGGCCGGCGATCGCCCGGCCGTAGGCGCCGGTGTTGCCGATCTCGAGAAAATCACCTTCCTTGACCGAGGACGGCAGCAGGAACGGTCCCTTCATGTGATCGATGGAATCACACGTCGGTCCCCAGAGTTCGAACGGCGTCATGGCCTGCGGCCCCTCGCCCTTGGGCCCGATGAGGCGAGCCGGAAAGACGAAATTCAGGTGCGCCGCGTCGAACAGAATGCCGTAGCCGCCATCGTTGATGTAGAGATCGTTGCCGCGGCGGGCATCGACGCGCACGACAAGGCTTTCGGCCTCCGCGACGAGTGCGCGGCCCGGCTCGCACATGACACGGCAATTGTCGCTGACGGGCAGCTTGTCCACGCCGTGCCGGATGACATCCATGAAGCCCGACAAGGGAGCCGGCTGCTCGTTGGAGTAACGCGACGGGAAACCGCCGCCGACGTCGATCCTTTCGACCAGCACGCCCGCCTTGACGATGAGCTTGTGCACTTCCTCGAGCGCGGTGCCGTAGGCCTCCGGCGTCACGGTCTGCGACCCGACGTGGAACGTGATGCCGAGCAGCTTCGCCACCTGCCGAGTCTTGACCAGCAGACGGGCGGCACGCGCACCGGTGATGCCGAACTTGCGCTCGAGCGGAATGCGGCTGTTCTTGGGAAGAACGGCGATGCGCACCCACAGGGCGAGATCGCGCGCGCCATGCGTCTCATCGAGGATCTTCTTCAGCTCGTCTTCCGAGTCGAGCGAGAAGCTGCGGCACCCGAGTGCGTAGGCGCGACGGATGGCGTGGCGCGACTTCACCGGATGCATGAAATGGAACGTCGCACCCGGAATGGTGCGCGCGTCCTCAAGCTCGGGAAGCGAGGCGACATCGAAATGCCGGATGCCGGCGCCATACAGTGCGCCCAGCAAGAACACAGAGCTGTTGGCCTTGTAGGCGTAGGCCACGTCGCCTGGGAAGTTGCCGAGGAACCAACGCGCTGCGCGCCCGGCGGCGTGTGGCCGGAAACAGACGACAGGTTTTTCGGGCTTCTTTGCCGCGATCAGCGCGGCTGCAGAGGCAAATGTGTCCATCTCATGGGACCCCCACCAGTCAGTTGGACCGGGCGAGCTGCACAAAACTGGCAGAGACCGCCTACGAATACCGCGTTCAGATAAGGTCTGTATGCCCCCATGTAAAGACCCAATTTTACCGCAGTCGCTATGGTCGCAGGCCACGTTGCACAGTGGCGGACTAATTCTGTGCCGCCGGCTCCCGTCTCGCGCGCCGCACGAGCAGAATGAGCGGCACGGCGAGCGCCGACATTGCCGTGTACATACCGAAGGCATTGAGGTAGCCGATCATGGCCGATTGCCGCGTGATCTCCTTGGAGAGCTTGGCCAGTCCAGCCACCGTTTCGACGTCCCACTGTCCAAGCGCCCAAGGCATTGCCAGCGTGCGGTTATAGGGCGAGACCATTTCAACGAGCCGTGCGTAGTTCACGCCTGTGCTCCTGACGATTTCAGCCACCGACAGGGAGATGAAGAAGCTCGATCCGACATTGCGCATCAGATGGTAAACGGCTGTCCCCTCGGGTCTCAGCGAGGCGTCGAGCGTGGCGAATGTCGCCACCGTCAACGGGACCCAGATGATGCCGACGGCAAGCCCCTGCAGCAGGCTGTTGAAGGCGAGAATGGTCTCGCTGACGTTGAGATCGATGCTCATCAACCATAGGCCCGAGACAACCTGGAGGCCGAATCCGAGCGTCATGCCGATGCGTGGGTCCAGCCGGCCGATCACTCCGGCGACAAAAAATCCAGCCAGGGAGCCGACGCCGCGCCAGCTCGTCATTTCGCCAAGCAGGGTGTCGGGAAAGCCCGCGTGCTGCTGCAGCAGCGCCGGCAGCAGCACGATCGGCGTGAAATTCAGCATCCCGTAGACCCACACCAGGGCAATGCCCAGCAGGAAATTCCGGTCGCGGACCAGGCGTGGAGAGAGAAACGGCGTCCGCGCGGTCATGCTGTGGACGATGAAGACGTACAGCGCCAGCACGGACACCAGCACCTCGATGATAATCTCAGTGGATTGAAACCAGTCGAGCCGCTGACCGCGCGACAGCGCCAATTGCAGGCTGGCGATGGCTGTCGACAGCGACAGGAAGCCGAACCAGTCGAAGGGCGCTGGCTGGTCCTTGCGATCGGGTGGCAGCGCTAGTCTCAGGCCCAGGCTGACGATCAGGCCAGGGATCACCATCATGTAAAAGGCCCAGCGCCAGCTGTAGGTTTCCGACAGCAGGCCACCGAGCGCCGGACCAATGACCGGCCCAATCACGGCCGACATGCCATAGAGCGAGATCACCATGCCGTGCTGCTCTGGCGGGAATGTATCGAGCAGAATGGTCTGCGACAGCGGCACGATCGGAGCCCCGATTCCGCCCTGCAAAATCCGCCAGAAGACGAGTTCCTCGAGCGAACCCGATACACCGCACATGAACGTCGCCGCCGTGAACCCCAGACTGCACCAGACCATGACGCTGCGGCGGCCGAAGCGTGCTGCGAGCCAACCGGCCATCGGGGTCACGACGGCCGTCGCCAGGATGTTGAAGGTCATGGTCCACGCGATCTCGTCCTGCGTGGCGAGCATCGAGCCTTGCATCTGCGGGAGCAGCGTCGAGGCAACGAGCATCGTGGCCGTGAACAGCGTCGTGGCCAGAACGGTCATTGCGAGAATGAGATAGCGCTGCGTCACGAGACGTCTCACATTCGCGGAAATTTTCGTCGCACGACGCGTGCCAATCAATCTTCGCTGGCGAGCCAACGCTCCAGCGTCTTTACACCAAACACGGTTCCAAGGACGATAGCCAGGACTGTCAGGAACGATCCCGCGGCCAGCGTGGAGACTCCGGAAATTCCCTGGCCGATGGTGCAGCCGAGCGCCATGACACCACCGATACCCATCAGCGTCGCTCCCGTCAGATGCCTGAGCGTGTCGTCGGTGCCGGCAAAACCGGTGACGCGAAACCCGCCGGTCAATGCAGCCATCACGAACGCGCCGAGGAGGGCGCCGAGCACGGTGGCTACTCCAAAACCGGGCAAAGGTGCTGCCGTAAAGCGTTCCAGCCATTCCATCGCATCGCCGACGGGACGAACATAGGTGAGCGAAATCGGCGGCCTGGGCCAATCGGCCATCTCGTCGAAGGCCAATCCCGTCAGCAACCAGCCCGCTACGATGCTCAGTCCGATGCCGATGCCGGACCAGACGTGCCGCCGCGAGGCACGGAAGTCCGCATTGGCAAAGCAAAAGACGAAGAAGGGCAAGAGCACCCCGGATGCCGCAATCAGGTGCCCCGTCCGGCTTGTGATCCCGAGCTGGGTGGCGAGGAGATCACCGAAGCTCTGGGTAGGCGCGCTCAACATCACGCTGGTTGCCGTTTCCAGCGCGGCGCGCAGGGGGCCGAGAATGCCGCCGATCGTCATGTAGGCCAGTGTGCCGATGAGGACGAGGACCAGCAGGGAGCGCACGTCGCCGCTTCCCGCCCGCACGAGATTGCGGCTGGCGCAGCCCCCGGCGAAGACCATTCCGAAGCCGAACATCACTCCGCCGAGAATACTGCCGGCCCAATTCAGTCTTGCCGACAGATACATGGACAGCGACAGGTCGACCGCCCCGATCCACTGCAGGAGCTGCGCGCCGAGGATCGCCGTCCCTGCCGCCAACAGCCACGCTCGCAGCCGTCGCCAGTCCTTGAGGTTCATGATGTCGGAGATGGCACCCATGGTGCAGAAATTGGTGGCTTGCGCGATGGCTCCGAAGGCAAACCCAATCAGCAGGCCGCCTGCCGCCAGCCAGACCGGCGCATCCGCCGTCACAAGGTCACGCAGAGCGTTCATGCCATTCCTCTGCGGCCGTATTCGCTGCAGCAACTCTATCATGTTCCCGTGTGGGGCCATACGCGACCGGACGCACGGGCGCTCTTGCAGGTCTGACCTGCAGGCATGACGGCCGCTTATCCCCATTCTTGCCGCAGGCCGGTGGGTATTGCTGCCCGCGTGCCCTATGCTGCCTCACCGCTTTCTGCTCCGTCCCTGCTTCGCCACAACCCTTCCCCGCCATGGCAGACCATTGACCATCGAGATCACCGCGCCTCCCCAGCAATCCCGCCGGCCGGCCACGCTTGCTATTCTCGGCTTGGGAACCACGCAAATCATCGGCTGGGGCACGTCGTTTTCCCCGATCACCATTTACGGCACCCTCATCGGCGACGAACTGGGCATGTCGCGGGAGACCGTCTTCAGCGGCATCACGGTCATGCTCCTGGTGAGTGCTCTCATCGCACCTCGCGTCGGACGCATTGTCGATCATCGCGGCGCGCGGCCTGTCATGATTACGGGGTCGATCATCGCGGCGCTCTCGATGCTGGCCATGTGGCGCGCGCATGGCCATGCCTCCTATTTCTTCGCGTGGATCCTCATCGGCTTGGCCATGCCGATGATGCTGAGCAATACGGCCTTGCCGGGTTTGGTGCAGGTGGTGGGACCGAACGCCCGCCGGTCCATTACGGCGCTGATGCTCATCAACGGCCTGACCTCGACGATTTTCCTGCCGCTGTGCGCCTGGCTCGTGACTGTCATCGGCTGGCGCGATAGCTATCTTATCTTTGCAGCGCTCCATATCTTCGTATGCGTGCCGATTCATGCCCTGGTCCTGCGTCCCCTGGGAGGCACGGCAGCAGTCAGTTCCCAGGGCTCCCGGGCGCCAGAGGGCGTGTTGCCACCCCATCGCCGGCGGGCTGCTTTCATCATGCTCGCGATCTGGGCGTGCACCGAGGGCCTGATCACCTGGGGCCTATACATGCAAGTCATCGATGTGTTCAAGGCCATGGGCCTGAGCGGAGTCGCGGCCGTGGGCCTATGGGCACTGGTTGGTCCGGCGCAGGCCATGGCGCGGTTCACCGATCTTGTCTTCGGCGGCCGCTATTCGATCTTTGCCGTGGCCATCGCCTCAGCATCCCTCTCTTCGCTGAGCTTCCTGTTCGTGCTGCCGTTCGGCTTCTCGCTGACGTCGACGGCTTTGTTCTGCATCTGCCTGGGCGTCGGGCACGGGCTGTTCGCGGTGGCGCGCAACACGCTGCCGCTGATCCTCTTTGGAGCCAAGGAATACGGCGCCTACATGGGCCTCCTGATGGTGCCGCAGAACATCGTCAATGCCGCTTCTCCCATCATTGTGGCCGCAGCCATCAGCCGCATCCATCCCGTCAGCGCGCTATGGATCGCGGGCGTCGGCGCCGTCACCGGGCTCGGCGCGGTGCTCGCCCTGGTGCGCATTTGCCGTGGGCACGCCATTGTCCACCCAAAGGACTGATCCGACGGTAGTTCTGCCCTTGAATGACCGGCGTCCATGTGGAAAGGAAGGCCGGCCATGTTTCCATTGTCCCACATGCTGAAGTCGTTCGTGCGCGTCGGCACGCTCAAGGTGGTCGATGCAGCGGGTGGCGTGCACGTCTTTTCCGGCACCCCCGGTCCGCATGTGACCATGCGGCTGACCGATCCGACGCTCTATCGAAAGCTGTTCTTCAGCCCCGAACTGCATGCGGGCGAAGCCTACATGGACGGCCGCCTCAGCTTCGAGGACTCCACGCTCAGGGATTTTCTCACGCTGTTCTCCATGAACCGGCTGTCGCTCGGCTCTTATCCGCTGCAGAAGGTTTTGCGCAAAGTCTCCCGTGGCCTGAAACGCTTCCAGCAGGCCAATCCGATCGGCAAGGCGCAGCAGAACGTGGCGCACCACTACGATCTCGGGAACGAATTCTACAAGCTGTTCCTCGATGAGGGCATGCTGTATTCGTGCGCCTATTTCCTCAACGACAACGAGACGCTCGAGCAGGCCCAGCGCAACAAGCTGCGGCTGATCGCGGCCAAGCTCGATCTGAAGCCCGGACAGCGCATCCTCGATATCGGCAGCGGCTGGGGCCAGCTCGCGCTTTATCTGGCGCAGATGGAGGCCGTCGACGTGACCGGCGTCACGCTCTCCAAGGAGCAGCATGCGCTGTCCAACGAAAAGGCGCGGCAGGCCGGAGTGTCGGATCGCGTCCGCTTTCACCTGCGCGACTATCGCGAACTCGACGACCGCTTCGATCGCATCGTGTCGGTTGGCATGTTCGAGCACGTGGGGGTGCACCACTACGACGAGTTCTTCGCCAAGATCAACGCGCTCCTGAAAGACGATGGGGTCATGCTCCTGCATTCCATCGGCCACATGAGCCCGCCCGGCACGGCCAGCCCCTGGCTCAGGAAGTACATCTTCCCCGGCGCCTATTCGCCTGCGCTATCGGAGGTGTTCACCTCGGTGGAGCAGGCGAGCCTCTGGGTCACGGATCTGGAATTCCTGCGCTTGCACTACGCCAAGACCCTCAATCACTGGGCCAAGCGTTTCGAAGCCAACCGCGCGGCCGTTGCCGCCATGTACGACGAGCGGTTCTGCCGCATGTGGGAGTTCTATCTCATCAGCGCCGAGATGATGTTCCGCACCGGCAGTCAGCTCGTCTTCCACATGCAGCTCGCGCGGCAGCGTGACGCCGCCCCGATCGTGCGCGACTACGTGACGGATACGCAGCGGGAGTACATGGCCAAGGAAGCAGTGCGGCCGCTGTCATTCGGCGCCGGCAAGCCGGGATAGATCCCGACCCTCAGGTGGGAGCCGGCCGCTTGATGCGGTAGAGCTGGAAGCGGCTGGCGTTCTGCACCAGCGTCAGATACTCGGGCGCCGGGTTCTCACTGTCGTCATCGGTAAAGAGGACATAGAGGTAGTCGTACTTGGTATTCCAATTCTGCCAGTAAGAATCGTCCTCGCCCTCGGTGGACGATGCCTCCGCCGCCGTCTCGACATCCGTGCCAGTCTCGGTTGCGGCCAGTACCAGTCGCTCTATGGAGGGCGGCGTTCCATCCTGGGTATCGACGAGCCCGCGAAACTCGGGCTTTACCTGCAGCACCTGCTTGCCAACGACCGTGAATGCCGTCGTCACCAGCGCCGATCGCTCAATGATGGCGAGGCAAGCGGCGTGCACGAGGCCGAGATCGGAAACATCGTCGCCGCCCGAAGTATGACCGTAAGCCACGAGCACCTTCGAGCCCGGCTTGATGCGCTTGACCGAGGAGCGAAACTCGCTGGTCGTAGTCGATAGATTTGCCCATGACACATTGACCTCGATCACGCGCACGATCACCAGCGTAAAAACGACGGCAATGAAGGCGCGCCTCACGAGGCGGTGCTGCAGACTCATATCGGCACAGCCAAACAGCATGAAAACCAGGGCAATCGGCAATCGCTGATCCGTCATGTAGGTGGCGAACATGATGCGCGGCAAAGCCAGATAGACCACCGTCCCGACCACCAGCAACACCCACGCCATGGGATGAACGCGCAGGAGCTTGCGCCGCACAGCCCAGGTCGCACCAAAGGCAACCGTCGCCGCAATCCCCAGTGCGACGATGTCCGAGTAAAGCTCGATGACGTACATCAGGCCGTCGATCTTGCCGCGCGGCTCCCACGAAATCTCGGACGCGAGATGGCGCGTCGGACTGGCCAAGAGGAGCGGCACGACAGGCAGAAACGGGAGACCGCTGGCGAAGAAAGCGAACAGGCGCCCACGCCAGGGCTGGCCCTGCTTCGCTCCGAGCTGCCAAAGCTCGAAGGCGAGCAACCCTATGCCGTAGAGTCCGACCGAAAAAAGATGGCAGAAGAACATCGCCACCACAAACAGGGTGGCCGGGACCAGACGCAGCACCGGGCGATCTTTCAGCCAGATCCAGGTCGCCAGACCCCAGAGAGCCAGCCCGATACCGAAAATGTAATTCATCACCCCGACGAGAAAGACATAGTTGTAGAGGAGCGGGATGGCGATGAGCGGCACGGGCGTCCAGCGGCCGAACAGACTGCGGCCGAGCGCCATGCTGCCGGAGATGATCAGAATGAACGACGCGACCGTGAAGACCTGCCCGGCCACATAGATCCGCATGACGCGCCCGAGCACCGGCACGATCAGATCCATCATCAGGTTCGGGATGATCTGCCAGTCGATCTGATAATATTGCGCGAGTGTCGGATCCGCCGAGATCCGGGCAATCACGTGCATGCGCGCCAGATGATTGACGTAGTCCGACATCGGCGGAAGCGGGTAAGTCCAGATCGGAATCGAGCTCAGGAGGAGCAGCACGCCAAAGAGCACGGCGAGCTGCGACGCGGGAAAGCCGGACGTACGCCTGGGTGCGAGCCCCTGCGCCGCGTACAGCACCCTTTCGCTTCCTACTTTTTCCTGCACGACCGACCCGCCAATAGTTCAATCGCATCCGGCGCTGGAAGCGAGGCGACACTTTGGCGGCACGCCGCCCGAAGATGGAGGCGCCCGCAATTGCAACCGCTCTAAGCACACAGGATCAAATGCGCAAGGAGGGCCTGAACCTGCGGTGAACGCAGCATTCCGTTGCGGAGGCGGGGCCATGACGGGCCCACACAGCGACAGAACGGCACAAACAGGCCTTCCTCGCCGTATTAGGGATGGGGATAGGAGAGTTTCGGCCAGCCCACCCGTCGGGCCGGCGCAGCGCATTTTCAGGACGGCTGTGCCAAAGATGGCACGGCAGATGGGGAGACGGTGCCGAGTCGGGCAAGCGAGCAGGCGTAACCCACTCGGCATCCGACCACCTCACGCTATCCAGCGGAGCCCTGCTCGGCCCTCATGGCTTCGTGGCGCGCCCGGTCTTCCGCGCCCTTGACCGCCGTGTCGCGGTCAACCAGCTCGATCACCGCGCGCGGTGCCGAATCGCCAAAGCGGAAGCCCGCCTTGAGCACGCGCGTGTAACCGCCGGCGCGGTTCTTGTAGCGAGGGGCCAGGGTATCGAACAGCTTCTTGACCATGTCGTCGTCACGCAGGCGCGCAGCGGCCAGCCTGCGCGAGTTGAGATCGCCGCGCTTGGCCAGCGTGATGTACTTGTCCATCACGCGCTTCAGGTCCTTGGCCTTGGGCAGCGTTGTGACGATCTGCTCATGCTTGATGAGGGCTGCGGCCATGTTGGAGAACATGGCCTGGCGGTGTCCGCTGTCGCGGCCGAGACGCCGTCCTAGCTTGCGATGTCGCATAGCACTAACCCTTTCGTTGTTCGCGGGGAGGTTCTACGGCCTCACCTCGGCTTCACTTGTCAGTCAGGCAATAGGCAGCGGGCAATAGCGTTGGCCAAATCTATTGCCAACTGCCTACTGCCCATTGCCTCAATACTGATCCTCGTAGCGCTTGGCCAGATCCTCGATATTGTCGGGTGGCCAGTTCGGCACTTCCATTCCGAGATGCAATCCCATGGAGGCCAGAACCTCCTTGATCTCGTTCAGCGACTTGCGCCCGAAGTTGGGCGTGCGCAGCATTTCGGCTTCGGTCTTCTGGATGAGGTCGCCGATATAGACGATGTTGTCGTTCTTCAGGCAGTTGGCCGACCGCACCGAGAGCTCCAGTTCGTCCACCTTCTTGAGCAGAGCGGCATTGAACGCCAGCTCGGGGTGCGAGCGTTCCTCGACCGCCTTCTTGGGCTCTTCGAAGTTGATGAACACCGCCAGCTGATCCTGGAGAATGCGGGCCGCGAGGGCAACCGCGTCCTCGGCCTTGATCGAGCCATCAGTCTCCAGCGTCATTGTCAGCTTGTCATAGTCGAGAACCTGGCCTTCACGCGTGTTTTCCACGCGGTACGAAACCTTCTTGACCGGGCTGTAGAGACTGTCGACCGGGATGAGGCCGATCGGTGCATCCTCGGGGCGATTGCGCTCGGCCGGAACATAGCCCTTGCCGATCGAGGCGGTGAACTCCATGCGGATCGCCGCGCCCTGATCCAGGTTGCAGATCACATGCTCAGGGTTGAGGATCTCGATATCGGAGCTGGTTTCGATATCGCCCGCTTTGGCCGGTCCGCGCCCTTCCTTCTTCAACACCATGCGCTTGGCGCCGTCGGAATGGATGCGCAGCGCAATGTCCTTGATGTTGAGGATGATGTTCGTCACGTCCTCGCGCACACCCGGGACCGACGAGAACTCGTGCAGCACGCCGTCGATGTGCACGGTATTGATGGCTGCACCCTGCAGCGACGACAGCAGCACGCGCCGCAGCGCATTGCCCAGCGTCATGCCAAATCCGCGCTCGAGGGGCTCCGCGACGATCGTTGCCGTTTTTCCACGCTCGCGGCCGGGCTCGATGTCGAGCTTCGCCGGCTTGATGAGATCCTGCCAGTTCTTTTGCAACACGATGATACCTCTGAACTTGCTGGTGCCGCCGTTGCTCGCGGCGGGCGCCAATGAAATGGATGTGCCGCTTCAATCGCGTCCGTGCCGTTCCACAAGGTCACGGCACGGCGGACCGGGTTACACGCGCCGGCGCTTCCTCGGCCGGCAGCCGTTGTGCGGGATCGGAGTGACGTCGCGGATCGATGTAATCTGGAAACCAGAGGCCTGCAGCGCGCGCAATGCCGACTCGCGGCCAGACCCGGGGCCGCTGACCTCGACCTCGAGGATCTTCATGCCATGCTCGGCAGCCTTCTTGCCGGCATCTTCGGCCGCGACCTGCGCCGCATAGGGCGTCGACTTGCGCGACCCCTTGAAGCCCATCGTTCCCGACGACGACCAGGCAATGGTATTGCCCTGCGCATCGGTGATCGTGATCATCGTGTTGTTGAACGACGCGTTCACATGCGCGACGCCAGAAGAGATATTCTTCTTCTCACGCTTGCGCACCTTGCCGCGCTGAACCTGCTGTGCCTCTTTCGCCATGTCTCGGATTGCTCCCGCGATAACTCGTCGGGCGGCAGCAGAGCGGGCGCCGGAAGCAGCCCGCAGCTTGCGCCGCGATCAAACTACTTCGTTGCCTGCTTCTTGCCGGCGATCGCCTTGGCCGGACCCTTGCGCGTGCGCGCATTCGTATGTGTCCGCTGGCCACGTACGGGGAGACCGCGGCGATGCCGCAAACCCCGGTAACAGCCCAGGTCCATCAGCCGTTTGATATTCATGGCGACTTCGCGGCGCAGATCACCTTCGACCACGAGATCGCGGTCGATGGATTCACGGATCTGCAGCACTTCCGCATCGGTCAGCTGGTTGACGCGACGCTCATCGGGGATGCCGACCTTGGCGCAAATGTCCTTGGCATTCTTCGGTCCCACGCCATGGATATACTGCAGCGCGATCACGACGCGCTTCTGTGTCGGGATGTTCACCCCTGCGATACGGGCCACACGTCTCTCCTTGAAGAACTCGGCATATCACCGGAACCGCGGTGTCCTGTCCGAATATGTCACCGGGTCAAAATTCTGGCCGCACAATCGCCCAAGCCCTCAGACCGGCATTCGGTCGGCAGGCCTACTGACTTCACAACGCCATATACCGGCGCCCGTGCAGGGCTGCCGGTTCCCGACGCTGCATTAATCAGTTCGCGAAAGTTTGGCCCTTGTAGCGGAGGGGAAACACTCCGTCAACACTGACATCTGCTGTGGCAGCGGGGTCGAGACCTGACAAGCGCGAGATCTTAACCTTGGCGCGGCGGCCCTGGCGGCTTTTTTGCACTGGCGTGCTGACGACAGACTTTGCGCCAGTTGGGGACGCCATGAGATGGATTTTGCCGGCCTGTGTACTGATATTTGGGGTGTCCGGCACCGCCGGCGCAGAGAGCCCGTGGCCAAACGCATTTGAGGGCTCAAAAGGGCGCGGAAATCTGTCCGGCTCACTGCCCAGATCCACCCAACTCGCGTCCACGCTTGAAACAGTGTCTGTGCCGAACCGGGCCCACTCTATCGCCCAGACCGAACCAGTGGAAAATACAACAATCAGAACAACTTCGACGGCTCCAGCCGATCCGATCAAGCCCGTCGCCGGCGAAGGTGCTGAAACGCGGACGATGACGTCCGGCCCGGGCAAATCCTGGACCTGGCGCATCCTGCGCCTGGAATGGACCGAAGCTGACGAGACGGGCTTCGAAGACTTCGTCCGCCGCATCGGCGAGAGCGACTGCAAGACCATGCACGAGTGCTTGACGGGCCCGGCCGCAAACCCGCGCTTCCACGCCAGCAATCCCGCCGACATGCGCTTCTTCGCCGATTGCGCCGACCTGCCCTATCTCCTGCGCGCCTATTACGCGTGGAAGAACGGGTTGCCCTTCTCGTTCGCGAGCGCCATGCGCGCGCTCGGTTCGCCCGGTGACATCCGCTACAACAACGGCAACCAGGTCAGCGCGCGCAAGGATCTGATCGCGGCTGGCATCGACGCCCGCCGCGCCATTCCCGACATCACCACGCTCGTCACCACC
>JBKKCB010000063.1:0-8727 GCA_046713545.1 Hyphomicrobiaceae bacterium
GCGAAGCCCGAGTGACGGGCTTCGACAAGGTCGGCGGCAGGCTTTGGCACGTGCTCGATGATGCCGCGGCCGAGCCGCATGGTCCGGTGGAAACCGTGGTCGACGCCGATTTCCGCCTGATGATGACGCAGATGCACACCGGCACGCACATCCTGAATGCCGTGATCTTCCAGGAGTTCAACGGCGCTTTGGTCACCGGCGTGCAGATGAACGACGACGGCACCGCCCGCATGGATTTTGATCTGCCCGATGTCGACAACAGTCGTCTGCGCGCCGTCGAAGACCCGATCAACGACGCTATCCGCCGCGATCTGGCGGTCAGTGACAGCTACATTCCTCTGGATGACGCCTACGAGGAGCACGGCCTGATCCGCACGCGGTCGGCGGCGCCGCCCCCGACCCAGGACGGCAAGATCCGCATCGTCGAGATTCAAGGGCTCGATCGTCAGGCTTGCGGTGGCACCCACCTCGTCTCGACGGGGCGCTCGGGGCTCATCCGGGTCATGAAGATCGACAACAAGGGCCGCAGGAATCGCCGCGTCAAGATCGGACTCGTGGATCGCATCGGCTCCTGACGTGGCGGGCCGCACTCAGGGCTGAAACAGCCCAGGCCACACGGCCTGCGACGCAGCGACCTCGAAGTGGCTGACGCTCCGGTCGTAGTCGATCAGCGTGGCATCCGCGTCCGGCTCGACAACCGCGACATGCGGATCGGGGCCGGCGAATGCCCTAACCGCGTCCATCGAATCCCAGAAGGTGAGAACCGTCACGGCCACATCCGCCGCGCGGTCTTGCGTGAGCACCAATGCGCCGCGGTATCCTGGTATCGTTGCGAGCTGAGCGAAGACGGCCGTGCGTGCGTGTGCGACGTAGTGCTGAGCTGCCCCCTTGCCGGCACGGCCGCTCCACGATCTGACGATCATCCGCCACTCCAAGATCCAACCTCAGGATAGGCAGTGCATGGCATCTCGCTTCTCATGCGTATTGGTCGAAATTGCGAGCCCATAACGGCACCGGCCACGATGCTGGTGGCATCGCGGCCGGCTCATTTCGGAACGGTCTTGTTCGGCGTCAGCGGCGGAAGAAGGCCTCCGCGCGCATGCCAGGCAGCAGGGGCACCTTGCCCTCGAGATCGATCATCACTTCCAGGACCTCGACATCGGTCGCCCGGCGGGCGCCACGCGATCCCATGCGCGGTGCTGCGAGCGATGGTGCGAGTTCGGTCACCTTGCCTTCGAACTCCTGACCCGGATAACCGTTGCTGCGCACGTAGGCCTTCTGGCCGAGCTTGATCTTGGACACATCCTGCTCGTCCACCTCGGCGCGCACGCGCACCACCGACATGTCGCCGATGACCACCAGCGGCTGTTCCGGCGACGGCGTCACCATCTCGCCGACCTTGGCATAGAGCTGCAGCACGGTGCCGGCCATGGGCGCGCGGATGCGCGTCTTGTCGAGCACGGATTCCGCCATGGAGATGTCGGCGCGAGCCTGGGACAAGCCCGCCTCGAAGCGGTTCGGGCCCGGTACGCCGCCCTTCGTCTGCGCCGTCGCAAACGCGGCCTGCTCGCGGCGCAGGCGATACTGTGCTTCGGCCAACCGCTTGCGCGCCTGCGTCTGCAGGACGGACCGGCCGCCTTCCTTGCGGTCTGCCGCGATCATGTCGTCGAGCTCGAACCGGGCGGATGTGATGGCGCGCTCGGCCGTGAACACGGCATCCTCCGCCTTTCTCACATCCTCGCGGCCCACAGTGGCCGGTTGTGCGTCGCGCTCACGCTTGCGCGCCGAGGCTTCCGCGTCGGCGGCGGCTAGGCGTGCGCGAGCTTCCACGTCGTCCAGACGCATCAGAACCTCGTCTTCGGCGACGCGATCGTTCATCTTTACGAGCATCTCCGTCACGCGTCCGAGCATGCCGCTGCCGATTTTGACCTGGCCCGAACGCGGCTCGACGCGGCCGGGTGCGGCGGCGTTCCACTGCGACTGCGGCGGTGTCTGGGATTGCGATTGTGACGTGGAGGACGTGGAAACGACCGGCGCCGGTTCTCTGCCGAGATTGGCGCGGCCGGGCGTCACATAAATTGATATCGCTGCGCCCGCGGCGCCAAGCGCGACGATGCCCACGATGGTGGCGGCCTTCTTGATGACTGAGCCGCCTGTTGCTGCGTTGGTCTGCATGACGTGGGTCCTTTGCTGTCGTCTGTGCCAATTACATGCACAGGCTGCCCATCGCAGCCCCGTGCCCCTTGCCGAACAACGTACGGTCCATTGCGGGGGCTCGCTGTTCCAAGCGTTACAACTCTGCGTTTGCAATTTTTATCGACCGGCAAACACGGCATGTGCCGTCGGGAACAGCGCATGGGCTGAACTTCGATCATTCTCCCGTCATCAAGCGAGGAGCGGTCACCGCTCGACGGCGAAACGGAGAGTGCCATGCACGGCAAGATCACGAAGTTCCGCGGCGACATGGGCGTCGGTGTCATCGAAGCCGACAACGGCCGCAAGTACCGCTTCTCTCATGCGCAGGTCAGAAATGGCGCGCCCGAGCTGATCGGCCAGAGCGTGGATTTCCTCCTCGTCTCCAGCCGGCCGACCGACATCATCATGATGTGCGGTTCGCCGTGGACGGCTTTTGGCGGCATCGGTCGGCGTTGATCCGAGCAAAGAAGAAGGTGACCGCCATGGCCCATAGTCTCGACATCTCCGATGTACCCCTGGTGCCCGCGACCGATCTGGCGCTGGTCATGCGGTTCATGATCGACAGCGGCCGCGGCCTCGTCATGATGCGCGGCCTGTCCAATGCCGATATGCAGGATCTGGAAGAAACCCTCTGGGATCGGATCGCGGGCGACACGGCCCACCGCCGGGCGGTTCTGCTGCGCTTCCAGCATCTCGTCGATGTGTTTTCCGCGCGCCGCCTGCGCGATCAGCTCATGCAGCGCGGCTTTCGCATGATCGCGCCTGCCATACAGCTCGCGGCCGGCATGCGGCTCAATGCCAAATGGGGCTTCAGCCCGCACAAATTCAATGCGGCCCTGCGGTCGCTCGCTCTCGAACTCGACCAGACGCGCGAAACAGTCGCCGAACCGGCGTTCGATTTGGCCGCTTGATCGCCAAGCCAACGCGTGTTCCGCACGAAACAGCGCCGCCGGACGGCATCGGCCATGTTGAATGCAACGGCCGCCTCCGGCGGCGTCATGGGACCTGGAGTTAAAGCTATGCCGGCCATCGACATCCGCGACCTGAAGCCTGCCCTGATCACTGGGGCGGTGATCGGTGCCCTGTTCGGGCTGCTCACATCGGGACCGCTCGGCGCGTCGGGCATGATCGCCGAGCGCTCGGCCCAGGCCAGCTCGTGCAGCCGTGGTGTCTGCGAAAGCGCGGTCTGGCTCCGGACGCCCGTCAGATTCAGCGCCGGTCAGCCCCGCTAATACTTTGTATTATTATCAATATGTTAGCCTACGTTATTGGCGGCGCCATTGCGTCTTCGGACCAGGGATCCGCATATTAAAGTTTTGGCCTATTATCTGCGCTCGACATCCGTGTTGGCTGCTGCATGATGCCGGCCATCTCAAGTAATGGAATCAGGCCATGGAGCCGCGCGCGATCGTAGACCTGTTGGGCCGGACGGCTTTGTTCGGCTCGTTGAACGAGGCCGACCGGACGGCCATCGTCGGGCGCATGCGGCGCGTTCAGTTCGAGCCGGACCAGATGATTTTCTCGCGCGGTGATCCGGGGCGGGAGATCTACCTCGTCTTAAAGGGCCGGATACGGCTGTCGGTGCTGTCCAGCGACGGCCGGGAGCTGTCGCTCGATCACGCCGCGGTGGGGGGGATATTCGGCGAGATCGCTACGCTCGATGGCGGCGAGCGCACCGCCGGCGCCACCGCGATCACCAAAGTCGAGGCCATGATCCTGCCCCAGCGGGCGGTCGTGGAATTGATAGAAACCAATCCGCACGTGGCGATGGCGGCGATTCGCTTCCTGTGCTCGCGCCTCCGCGACACCGATCATCGCCTCGAGGCGATTGCGCTGCACCGGATCGAGGTGCGTTTGGCGCGCCTCATGCTGTCCGCCCTCAAGCTCAAGTCGCCGGCCGCAAAAGGCGACGGCGTGCCTTTGGACCTCGGCATGTCCCAGGGCGAGCTGGCGCTCCTGATCGGGGCCAGCCGGCCCAAGGTTAACGTCGCGTTGACCATGCTCGAGGACATGGGTGCCATTAAGCGTGCCAAGTCGGGCTTCACCTGCGACCTGGATGTCTTGGAGAGCATTGCCGACATGGAATGAGCCTCACGCTCTTTCATCAAACCCCTTTTTAACCATCTGATATTAAAAGCTTTATTCTTTCAATTTTCTGCCCAGGCCGCGGCAAAATTAAATTCCATCTCTGTTCCATCTGTAACAGCCCCGTTCTGTGCGCCCGCCTACCTTCGAGCCATCAACTCGAACAACAAGGCGGGCCTGTTATGAGCGTCAAGGATCACAGCTACCGGGTTGCGGGCGGACGGGTCGGAGTTCTTCTTCTGCACGGCCTGTGCGGCACGCCGACCGAGATGCGGTTCGTGGCCAACGGCCTAGCCCGCGCCGGCTACACGGTGCATTGCCCCCAGCTCGCCGGCCATTGCGGCACGGAAGAGGACATCAAGAACACGACCTGGCAGGACTGGTACGCCAGCGCCGAGGCGGCGCTGTTTGAGATCCGCAAGGAATGCGACATCGTCATCGTCGGCGGTTTGTCGACCGGCGCTGTCCTGAGCCTTCTGCTGGCTGCGAACCACCCCGACGAGGTGCAGGGCACGGCCCTGTTCGCCCCCACCCTGTGGCTCAACGGCTGGCTCATCCCCTGGCACGCGCGGCTGTTCCGCATGGTGTTCAGCAAGCGCATCGCCAACATGATCGGGTTTCCCGACCTCCACCCGCATGGCATCAAGGACCAGCGCATTCGTGACTTCATCCAGAGCGCCCTGTTCAGCGGTGACAGCTCCACGGCCGGCCTGCCCAACACGCCCGGCGGCGCGGTCCTCGAGCACCGTCGCCTGGTCAATGCAACCAAGCGCCGGATCAAGGATATCCACCAGCCCGCCCTGATCGTGCATCCGCGCGAGGACGACTACGCGGATCTGGATAACGCGTGGTATTTGCAGCGTAATCTCAAGGGCATGGTCGATATGGTGGTGCTCGAGGACAGCTATCACATCGTCACTGTCGACCGGCAGCGCCATGTGGTCGTGGATCGGGCGACCAGCTTTGTCGAAATGGTCGTGAAGCGCCTGCAGGCCGCCACGGTCAAGGCAGCCACCCGTGCCTCCTCGGAGGCAAGATTGGCCGCCCGCTTGGTTCCGGCTTCGATCGCCGCTTGAGGACTTCAACGCCCCCTGCCCGGGGGCGTTTGAACCGAATGCCGGCATCCGCAGACTAATCACCAGACACGAAGTTTTTTGATCCTGTTCCAACTGGAACAGCGGGCCATAGGGGCTCCTGGCAGGATCAGCTCAACGAACCGACGCTTCACCTAAGGAGACGATCATGAACAAGCTGACCCTCGCCGCCCTCACTGCCGCCACCGCCATCTGCGTCGCCACGCCGGGCTTCGTGCCCCAGGCCGAGGCCGGCATGCGCATCGGCTTCGGGTTCGGCCATCGCCACGTGTTCCGCCCGCACTTCCACACCCCGCCACACCGGGTCTACCGGTCCGACGACGAGGACGAGCGCCGGATCAGGCGTTACCGGGCCGCCCGCATCAGCAAGCCGGAGAAGACCGAGAAGGTCGTCAAGAAGGTGGTGCCGCTGGTGAAATTCGCCGACGGCTTGGGCCGCCAGTTCGACCCGTCGAGCAAGGTGTGGTTCGACGGCAAAAGCCAGTGCTGGTCGGGCAAGGAGCAGTTCACATTCAAGACCGGCGACTGGTCCTACGGCAAGACCGAGTGGGCTGAGTCCAACGGCGCGTGGAAGGTTGCGTCCGGTGATGCACCCGAACTCGTGAGCTGCGAGAGCGTTCCGTCCTTCGCGGCCAAGGCCAACGCCTTCGCGACGAAGACGGCAGCTGCCCAGAACAGCAAGCTCGAGAAGGCCGAGAACGCCGACAAGGGCGCCACCAGCCAGCCCGCGCCGGCCACACCTGGCCCCGCCAAGATCAAGACTGCCGAAGGCGACACCGCTGCCATTGCGCAGAAGCCGATTACGCCTGGCGCGTCTGCCGAGTGCAAGAAGTACTTCCCGAGCGTCGGCCAGATGATCTCTGTCCCGTGCACGGAATAACGGCCTGAACACCAAACGACGAACCACGAGCCTGGGGGATCTAGTCATGACGACGTCAACTGCCACAGCGAAGTCAGTCGCGCCGGCCCGGGTCACCCGGGCCGGCAAGAGGCGGAAGGCGGTGCCCATGATCCCGAAGCTCGCCTACCGTAACCTGTTCCACGATCGCCTGAGCCTCGCCGTCACGCTCACCGGCATCATCTTCTCCGTCGTGCTCGTGGCGGTGCAGTTCGGCCTCTACCTCGGGTCCGAGAACCGCATCGCGGCCATGCTCGACAATGCCAAGGCCGACCTGTGGGTCGTGCCGCTCGGCACAAAAAGCTTTGACGATCCCTCGTTTCTGTCGGGACGCGAACGCCACGCCATCCTTTCGACGCCGGGCGTGGCCAGCGCGGAAGAACTCGTCGTCGGCTTCGCCAGCTGGCGCAAGCCCAGGGGCGGATCGACCGCGGCTCTGCTGGTTGGGTCCAACACCGCCAAGGGCATGCTGCCGTGGGACATCATCGAAGGCCGCATGGCTGATCTCTCTTCGCCGAACGGCGTCGCCGTCGATCAGACCTATTTCAACGAGCTTGGCATCAGCAAGCTGGGCGACAAGGCCGAGGTGAACAATCTCGAGGTCACTGTCACGGCGGTCACCCAGGGCATCCGCTCGTTCACGACGCTTCCTTACATCTTCACCACGCTGGGCACGGCGCGCTCGCTGCTCGACGCCCAGTCCGAGCAGGCGTCCTACATGCTCGTGCAACTCACGCCGGGGAGCGATCTTCCGTCCGTGCAGAAAGCGCTTGCCGCCCGCCTGACGGATACCGAGATCCTCACGCACGAGGATTTCCGCAAGCGCAGCCTCGACTACTGGCTGTTCGAGACCGGAGCCGGCTCCGCGCTGATCGCGGGCGCCATCCTCGGCATCATCGTCGGCATCGTCATCGTGGCGCAGACGCTCTATGCCAGCACCAAGGATCACCTCAACGAGTTCGCCACCTTGCGGGCACTGGGAGCGTCGGCAGGCTACATCCATCGGGTCATCCTGATGCAGGCCATTCTGAGCGCCGTGATCGGCTACGTGCTCGGCATGTGCCTCAGCCTGATCGTCATCCAGGGCTCGAAGGCGACCACGCTGCTCATTCTGATGACGCCGAACCTCGCATTCATGCTGTTCGCACTGACCGTCGGCATGTGCGTCCTCGCCGCCATCTGCGCGATCTTCAAAGTCACGCGAATTGATCCGGCCGTCGTATTCAGCCGCTAGGGGAGACATCGATCATGACACACGAAGCAAAGCCAATCCTGGAAGCCAAGGGCATCGTCAAGACGCTCGGTTCGGGCGCGGCCCAGGTTCAGGCCCTGAAGGGCGTCAACTTCGACCTGATGCCTGGCGAACTGACCCTTCTCATGGGGCCGTCGGGGAGCGGCAAGACAACCCTGCTGTCCATCCTCGGCTGCATCCTCACTCCCACGTCGGGGTCGCTGCAGATCGCCGGTCACCCGACGGAGGGTCTCAATGCCGAGGGCATGGCCGATCTGCGCCGCCGGCATGTGGGCTTCGTCTTCCAGGCCTATAACCTGGTGCCGACGCTGACAGCGCTTGAAAATGTCATGTTGGCTCTCGACCTGCGCGGCGTCTCTTTGTCGAAAGCGCCTGATCTTGCTGCCGAGGCCTTGGATGCCGTGGGGCTGTCGCATCGCGCCGATGCCAGTCCGAGCAAGATGAGCGGTGGCGAGAAGCAGCGTGTGGCCATTGCCCGTGCGCTGGCGGGATCGCCGTCCGTCATCCTGGCCGACGAGCCGACGGCGGCACTCGATGCCGAGAACGGCATGGCCGTGATGGAGTTGCTGGCCGAAGTCGCCAAGGATACGCGTCGGGGCGTTCTGGCCGTCACCCACGACCATCGTACGCTCGAGTACGCCGACCGCATCATCCGCATCGAGGATGGCCGTATCGTCGGGCGCGCCCGGCGTCGCGATGGCGAAATGTCGGAAGCACCGGGTGTGTCGTGGGGAACAGCGGCGCCGGCTGAAGTGGGCCATGCTGCAGTCATGGCCTGAGGGGCCGTCGCGCTGTCGCAACAAACGCCATCGAGGAGGACGCAAGCCATGACCAACGTCATCAAACGGGCCCTGAAATCAGCCGCGGTTGCGGCCACCCTGTTGACCCCTGGCACGGCCTTTGCCGACGGCGGCGCAACGGGCGTTTGGATCGATCACACCGGCCGCGGCGCGGTCGAGATCACGAATTGCGGCAGCAACCTTTGCGGACGGGTCGTCTGGATCAAGGACGAGAAGAATGCCAAGGGCTGCGGCGTGCAGATCATCGGCAACGCCAAGCCGGTAGCTGGCGGCAAATGGGACAACGGCTGGATCTATGATCCCGACAACGGCGGCAAGTACAGCGTCGAGATCACGCCCCTGGGCGGAAGCAAGCTCAAGGTGCTGGGATACTCCGGCTCGAAAATGCTGAGCGAGACGATG
>JBKKCB010000064.1:0-9725 GCA_046713545.1 Hyphomicrobiaceae bacterium
AGCTTGAACGTAAAGGTCATCTGGTCAGGCGCTGCGCTCCAGCTCTCGGCGGCGTCCGGGACCACGTTTGGATATTTGCCCGGCTCGAAGCGGAGCAACGTCGAATAGTGAGGCGCCACGCGCTGCAGGACCGCGAACGTTTGCGTGCCGTGGCAGTCATAAGTCGGGGGTTCGGCGGCAATCGCGAATACCAGCGTGCCGCCGCGTTGCGGCTCTTGGGCGGTGGCTGACCCCGCCGCAAATGCGGTCGCCATGGCCGCTAGTCCCAATACTGGTCGTGCGTAACTTTGCATTCCTGTTTCCTCCAAGATCGCCGTGTTTCGGCGCTATTTATTCCGGTGCGCGAATGGCTCTGATCCTGAGCCCGCTGTGCCCGTCGTTTCAGGTTTTATGAACCGTTTCATTCAATAAAGCCCAAGTTGTATGGCAATGTCGGCGCTCTGCGCGGCGGAGAAAAATGAACCGTTTCATTGTACGCGAGATTGGCCGGACCGCAAGCGGGCACGCGGGTCGCCCCTTAAATGGACCGGTTCCGGGGCGTGCCCTCCGGCTTCAAGACTCCGCCGTGCACCAGAACTGATACATGCTCGAAAAGAGCGATGGTTCGCCGGCCTCGCAGGCCGCCCAGTGCTCGAGCGATCCGGGCCTGGTTTCGTTCGGATAGGACTTTTGCAGCGTACTGAAGGGAAGGTCGAAGAAGCCGCGGAAGCGGAGCCCGTTCCGGCGCAGGAAGTCCGCGATCTCGGGCAGCGTCAGGCACTGCTCGCTGACGTGCAGGACGTAATCCCGGAAGCCGCTCGCCGAATAAAAATCGAGGCTCTTCCGCAACTCGGCTCCCGGAGCATCATCTGGGAGAGCCTGCAGATGTTGCCTGTAATCGCGCAGCGCCGCCTCATCGCAATCGGCGCCGGGATAGGATGGGTCGCCTTTCAGTGTCACCAGATCGCGGCGCGCATGCGCACTGTAAAGGCCGATCAGCATGATTCCGCCCGGCGCCAGGCAGTCCTTCAGCGCGCGCCAGCCATCGAATGGCCGTGCCATGTGATGCAGGACGCCGACACATTCGATGACGTTGAACCGCTGCCGATAGGATGGCTCGAGCGCGCCCATGTTCTGGATGTCGCCCTGGACGAACGAGAGATTATTCGCCCCGATGCGATCTGCCATCATGGACGCATAGCCGAGACTCGTTTGCGTGATGTCCAATCCCGTCACGCGTGCTTTGCGCCCGTAGTCGAACGCCGCCGACACGGCCTGACGGCCGGTTCCGCACCCGGCAATCAGAACGTCAAAAGGCCTTTGCAGGAAGTCTAATTCTTTGCCATCGAAGACGGTCGCGAGGGTCTTGAGATAGTGGCCGTCGCGATAGGTCAGCACGCTCGTCCACCGCGGATAGGGGCTCGCGTTGTACTGGGCGGCGACCTTGACGGACGTGGCGTCGAGGATGGCGCCGAGCCGTGGCACATGCGCAGCCCGGTCCAGCACCTCCCGCTCGTTGGCGAGACGTGTCGTGAAAGCGTCGCGCAAGACCTGGGGTTCGATTTTTGCCAAAGCATCGGGTCGAAGGCCGTCAAGCGCCTGTGCCGGTGACCGATACATGGAGCGCACGAGAAATGCCTGACTGGCTGCCATAACGCCGGCGACGATCCCATCCAAGGCGATGACGCGCGTCTCGAGGGCTCGGGTCTCCTCGGGCGTCTCGGCCCACACGAATTCGTTGAGCCAGCATTGCTGCATGAGGGCAACGGCCAGGCGTACCAGGCGTGCGTCTTCAAACCGGGCTTGTGGGACATCCAGCAGCAGCGCGGCGCGCACGGCGGTCAGAAATTTTTCGACGATGGGCGTACTGACCACGCCGCGCCGCAGCGTTTCCAGAAACAGGCTGTCACCCAGGATCTCTTGATCCTTGCCGAGGCACACCTCCAGCGCGGCGTCGCGCCAGCCTCGATGCTCACCGCGTTCGAGGATGCGTCGCAGCGGCTGCGTGTGCGACAGATGGTGAAGAGCTGCTGCCGTGAGGAGGTCGCGGTCCGCGGTGTCGTGGGCGAGTGCTGCCTTCAGCCCTTGGCGATTGAGCCGCACGCCGTCGGGCAGCTTGCCCCTGCCAAGGATCCAGCACAGGCGCCGCGAGGCGGCCGTCATTTGTGGATCGGCCTGCAGGGCCTTCGTCAATTCCTCGGCGGCACCGCTGACATCGCCCAGGGATTCGAGGACGATCGCAAGGTTGAATCGATGATCTGCATTGCTGCCATCAGCCCTGACCGCAGCCGCGAAAACCTTCCGGGCTGCTTCCAGATCGCCACCGGCAATGGCTGCCGCGCCACGCCTTGCCAACTCCAAAGATCGCTGAATTTTGGATGTCGGCTGTGGGTCTGATCGAGGCGTGATGAAGCGCACAAGTCCCCCGCCCAGAGAAGCGCCTTCTCTGAAGTTGCAATGCTCCGCAATTTTCATCTCAGCGCTGCGCCGCCCGGCTCATGTGTTTAAGCGAGGCGACCGTACGCTCGACTCGGGCTAGTTCGTTTCGGCTCTCACTCTTGATCTGAGACTCAATCACGCTGCGCTGCACGGTCCTCCATCAACCGTGCACACGCGCCGATGCTGCGTTCGTGCGATGTCACGCACACGACAACGGCATCAGCTTTTCGTGAATTGCACGAGCCGCGCGAGATCTCTACAGCACTCACGAACCGGCTATGGCCGAAGCGAAAGCATGTGGCGCATACCGCCCCCCACGAGAACAGTTGGCTGCATGGCGAAATTGGATCTAAGCCGGTTTCGACAGATGGCGTTTGCGGATCGCGGCGCAGCCGAGACCTTCCTATCCACGATCGCCGAGGGCATCTCGGACGCGCGATTCCCGGGCGATCCGGAGGATTTCTATCTGCGCTACGCAGGCGTTTCGCTGGGGCAGTGCGATCTGCATCGGGGCGATCATTCCGAGTTGGTCTTGAGTATGACGCGCGCCGACGAGTATCACTTCATGCTTCCTCAGCGCCACGGCCTTCGCTTCACGCGGGAGGATGGCATCACGCTTGACGGTGTTGCCCGGCGTTCAGCTTTGCTCCTGTCTCCGCATCAGGCCGGCTTGTGTGACGTTCGACCTGGCACGACCGGCGTTTCCCTGGTTGTGCAGACGTCCTCTTTGACACAGCACATCGAGAAGCTGACAGACGACAAAAGCGTGCCTCATCGCTTTGTCTCCGACGCGCGAACCTTGGATCTGGCGGACCCGCTCGTGACCGCCCTCAGTCGAAACGTGCTCAATGTGCTCTTTGAAATGCAGAAACTTTCCAAGATTGGGCTGTCGAGCGTCGCGGCTGCCGACTTCGATGATTTGCTTCTTGGTTTTGCCAGCGCTGTCGTGTCCGACGACGTTCGTCAGCATCTGAGCCGACGCCCGTCCGACCCGGGCAAATCGACCGCACGGCAGGCGCGCGAATTCATCGAGGCGCGGGCTGCCGAGCCGATCCGGTTTACGGATCTGGCACGAAGTCTGGGCGTGAGTCTCAGAGCCCTGCAGATCGGCTTCCGGCGTCAGTTCGGATGTTCGCCGCGGGAATTTCTCATGACGTGCCGCCTGGAGTTGGCCAGGGAGCGGTTGCTGTCCGCGGATGCCAAAACCAGAGTGTCAACTGTGGCGTTCGATTGCGGGTTTTCCGATCTGGCCGTGTTTTCGCGAAGTACCGGGAGGCATTTGGCGAGCTGCCCTCGGAGACGGTAAGGCGGCGATAGGCTCGGTGTATTTCCGTTGAGCGCAATACCGCCTGCCTGCGGGACGATCAATCGATTGCGTGCATGGCTATCGTTCTGGAATATTTTTTCCTTCCTTGGTCAGCTGCCTCACGTCGATTGACGCTGACGCTGCATGAATATCGGTCGGAGGGGTGTCTGCAACATAGGCAACGCCTCCGATTATCAAGAGTGCGATCACGACAGTGGCGGCACCGATGATCATCGTGTGGCACATGATGGCGTCTCCACATGGGATGAGAAACGCCCGAGCCCCATTGCCTGGGCGCGAGTCAACTATTGTCCCGCACGAGACGGCAAGGCTGTTCCCCGCGTAACAGCGCTGGGAGTAGAGGGGTGCGCAGGTCGTTACCCGCACGGAACGAAACGTGATCGTGTGGGGACGATCGAGACTTTTGCCTATTGCCGCCCAATCAGATTCACGGGCGCCGCCGGGTCGTCGAATTCGAACAATTCGACGAGCACCCCATCCGGGGCAGCGATCATGACGTAACGCCAATCCCCGTTTTCTCTCAATCCGTTCGGAGAGGTGAGGCCCGCGGACTGCAAATGCTGCCAGACCTCCTTGAGATTGGCGACCTTGACGCCGAGATGGTGGATGGCGTTGCGGCCTTGGCCTCGCGGGGGCTGATCGTAGATATGGAGCCGTCCCGATCCGACGGCGAGGAAGACATTCCTCGACCCCGAAAGCTCGCCATCGAACAGGATCTTCCCGCCCAGGTGCTGGCACCACCATGCCACCGTCACGTCGATATCGCTCGCAAACAGATGCGCGTGATGGAGATCGAACGACACTAGGGATACTCCTGCGTCAGATGCGGCGCACGTCGTAGCCGAGACGCGGAAAATGCACGACGATCTCGCCGACCCGGGGATCGTGCCGCCGGATCGCGATCTCCTCGGCTTCCACGAATATCAGCTCGCCCTCGATGGGATCTTTCCCGTAGTCATCCGCGCGGATGCGCACCATTGTGCCGAGCGGCGGATCTTCAGCGAATGGTTTCGAAGGCCGCACCGGCTCTGGCGTCGTTTCCTCGGCAATCCTGAGCGCTTCGGCCGGCAGCATCGGCGTGCTGCGGCCATGCCCGAAAGCGCGCATCCGCGCCATCCAAGCCGCGATCGACGGGTAAGGATCAAGCTCGTGCGCGAGGCGGTGCGTGCGGCCGGTAATGAACCACAGGGCGTGATAGATGGCGAAGTCCGCGATCGTCGTCGCTGGTCCTGCGATCCAGTCGCGGCCGTCCGACAGCATGGTTTCGATCCAGGGAAGCTGGGCGCGCACGAGCGGCGCGCTGCGCGCGGCGGCCCGCCGCATCGTGTCCGCGTCGGGCGGCGGCAACCCTCGCATCTTGGCGCGATCGGCTTGCATGCTCGGCGGAAACACGTCTGGGTTACTCCCCGACACAAAGAGCGAGATCGGCCGGAACAGCTGGTTTTCCGCCCAGTAAGCGATGGCATTCGCGTGCCCTGCAAATTGGGGCGGATACAGCGACGGCGCCGGGTGGCGCCGCTCCAGCTCACGCAGGATCAGTCGCGTGTCACAATAAATATCGGAGCCAATCTGCAGCACCGGCGTGCGGCGATACCCGCCCGTCAGCGGCGCAAGGTCCGGCTTTGGCGCAACGGGAGGAATGAGGACCGATCGCCACTCCAGACCCTTGTAGCCGAGCGCAAGCCGCACCTTCTCCGCATAGTTCGAGAAATCGTAGTGATGGAGAATGAGATCAGTCACTCCACTCCGCTCCCGACTTGACTGCGCTCACTCTGCCGCCTTCGTCGCTTTGGCAGGTCCCCAGGTCTTCAAGACGGGCAGCACCTCCTTGGCAAAAAGCTTCAGGCCCTGCTTGGAAATCTCGAACGGCGTGCCACCGAAACGGAAAGACACATTGAGTTCGAAGTCGCCGACGATCTGCCGCCGCGCCTCCAGCCCGCGCAGGATTTTGTCCGGCGTGCCCCAGCTCGCCGCTTGCATGAAGCCGGCGACAGCGCCCTCCAGACCACCCTTGCGCGCGATCTCGGCCTTCTGCTGATAGGCGTCGTAGCCCTTCACCGTTTTGAAGTGCTCGCCCAGAAACTCGTAGTGGTGGAAGTTGCTCTCGACGAACTTGCCCTGATACTGGCGCGCCCACTCCTCGGTCTCCGGCAGCGAGGGCCCGCACACGCAGAACTCGGTGAGCATGACGCTCGGCGCCTCGGTGCCATGATATTTGCGATGCAGCTCACGGCCGCGATTGATCACCGGCGCACGCATCTCCCACGGGCGGTCGGCGAACATGACCATGCGGGCCCCGAGCTTTGCGGCCGAGTCGACCGAGTCCTCGCTGGAAGCGACCGCGTAAATGCGGCCATCGAACGAATGCTTGGGCCGCGGCCGGATCTCGACACGCGGCTGCTTGTAGTATTTGCCGTCGCCCTCCATGAAGCCGGACTTCAGGCCATTGACGATCATCGAGGCCGCCTCGTCGAAGCGCGCACGCGATTCATCCATGTTGCCGCGGAAGGCGTGGAACTCGCGCCGGGCCAGACCGCGTCCCATGCCAAGCCTCAGCCGGCCCTTGCTCAGCATGTCGAGTACCGCGGCATTTTCGGCGACGCGAAGCGGATCGTGCCATGGCAGGATGACGGCGGCAGTGCCGAGGTCGATGTTGGGGCAGAGCGCCGCGAGGTAGGTCATGAGATGGATATTGTCGGGGCAGAACGAGTAATCGAAGAAATGGTGCTCTGCGGACCACAGGACGTCGAAGCCGCTGTCCGCAGCAAGTTGGGCCAGCTGGATATCTTCGTTCCACACCTGATCGTCGCTGATGTTTTCCCAGCCATAGCTGGAAAATATCATCATCATGCCGACATCCATTTCCGTCTCCCTAGCTTTCGGTTATAGCGCCAAGATGTTTCACGGCCAGCCGCTCTCGGCAAGCACCGAGTAGAAATGGCGCGTAAGGTACGGTGCGGACCCGCCGGCTTGGCGTGAGCCGAACATCGGCTCCGTAAGTTCCGCAGAAACCTGGGAGGAGCAACCCCAATGCAGTTCGGATTGAGCACACTCACGCATCGCGTCTTTTCGAGCGCCGACAGCTTCATGGCGATTGCGACGGCGGCGGAGCGTGCGGGCTTCGACTTCCTGTCCGTCAGCGACCACGTCGTGGTGCCGGCAAAGGTCCAGTCGCACTACCCCTACGTGCCGGGTGGCGCGTTCGGCATGGCTGAGCACGGTCATTGCTTCGACGTCCTGTCCACGATTGCGTTCCTCGCAGGTGTCACAAGGCGCATCCGGCTTTTGACGTCCGTCCTCGTCATCCCGCATCGCCCTGCCATGCTGACGGCCAAGATGCTTGCGACCATCGATGTGCTCTCCAAAGGCCGGCTCATCGTCGGTGTCGGTGCTGGCTGGATGAAGGAGGAGTTCGCCCTGCTGGGCGCCAATTTTGTCGAGCGGGGCCGGGTCACGGACGAGTATATCGCGGCTTTCATCGAGCTCTGGACCAAGGAGCACCCGTCTTTCTCCGGTGCGCACGTGGACTTCACCGGCGCAATATTTGCGCCCAAGCCGCTGCAGCGCCCGCATCCGCCCATATGGGTTGGTGGAGAAAGCCCGGCAGCCATCCGCCGGACGATCAAGCTGGGCAACATCTGGTATCCCGGCAACAACAGCCAGGCGAAGCCCCTCGACACGTCCGCAAAGCTTGCCACGGGCATTGCTGAGGTGCGTCGCCAATGCGAAGCGGCGGGCCGCGATCCCGCAACGCTGGGCGTTGCGCTGCTGGTGCAGGATCATTTCGAATGGGCGGACCGCACAACCAACGACGGCGCGGCGCGGCGGATGTTCACCGGCACCTCGGACAACATGGCTTCCGACGTGGAAGCGCTCTCCGCCATCGGTGTCGACCATGTGGCGCTCAGGCTCGGTGGCAACACGGTCGAAGACGCTGTGGCGCGGATCGAGCGCTTCGGCGCCGAGGTCATCGCAAAGCGAAAGACGTGACTGCCGTAACGGTCGCTGGCGCTCGGCTGCGATCCGGGTAGGTTGGGCCTGCTGATCAATGCTGCGCCGAGCACCTGAAGGATTCTCTCCACTCCGCATGCCATCGCTCGAACGGCGTATCCTCATCTGGATGTGTGTGCTCGTCGCCGTGAACCAGCTCGGCTTCGGCGCGATGGTGCCGTCGCTCGCGCTCTACGCGCAGTCGTTCGGAGTGGCCGCGTCGGCAATCGGCATGGCCGTCGCCATCTACGGGCTCGCACGCTTTGTTATTGCCATCCCCGCGGGCCAGCTCTCGGACTGGCTCGGCCGGCGGCCGACGCTGGCGCTCGGCGGCCTGATCTCCGCAGTCGGCAATCTTTGGTGCGCCTGGGCGACCAGCTATCCGGAGTTCATCGTCGCCCGTTTCGTTGCCGGCGCGGGCGCCGGGCTGATCGTCACGACCGGACAGGTGGTCCTCGCCGACATCAGCACGCCTGAGCGGCGCGGCCGCACCATCGCCATCTATCAGGCGACGTTCCTGTTCGCGGTCGGAATTGGCCCGTTCCCGGGCGGCCTTCTGGCCGAGCATTTCAGCTTGAGCGCGCCTTTTACGGCTTACGGCATCGCCAGTCTGATTGCGACCGTGGTCGCGTGGTACGGGGTCAGCGAGACGCGTGATCTTTCACGCGGCCAAAGCGTGGATGGCGCTGCCGCTCGCCCGCCTTTGGCCAAGCAGTTGCGCCTGCTCACAGGCAATATCGGATTCGTCCTCGTTAGCCTGATTTCGCTCATGAATGCCGTGGTCAGGACCGGTGGCCTCTACGCGGTCATCCCCACGCTTGTCACGGCGCAGCTGGGTCTGTCCGTCGCGGCGATCGGCTTTGCGCTCATGCTCGGCAGCGTGTCCGGGCTATTTGCCGCCTATCCCGCGGGGTGGCTCACCGATCGGTTGGGGCGCAAGGCGGTCATCGTTCCGGCGACGGTGATGACGGGCGCCTCGATGCTGCTGTTTTGCTTCGCGCCGTCCTACGTCTGGTTCGTCGCGGCCTGCATCGTCTGGGGCGTGGCCAGTTCGGTCGGCGGCGCCGCCCCTGCCGCCTATGCAGTCGATTCGGCACCGCCCGGCATGAACGCGTCCGCGATGGGCTTTTTCCGCATGACCGGCGACGCAGGCTATGTGATTGGACCGCTGGCGCTGGGGCTGATTGCCGATCTGTACGGTCCGGTTGCGGCGCTGCTGGTCGCGGCCACGCTGGTGATGCTGATTGGCGTGGCTTTCGCCATGGTTGCACCCGAAACGCATGGCGGCCGAGCCAAGTCCTGAGCGACATGAAGCGCCGCACGCGACGCTCTCGTTAATTATCTGTTCCCGGAGAAACAGCCCGCACATACCTTTGGACGCTATACTTAACTGTAGGAATTGCGCGGTATCCTTTCGCTGCGGGCCCAGCAGCCCTAACAAACCGTAAGGCATCCCATGAAATCGCCAATCCCAGTAGCTGGTCTTCCTTCGGGCTCCAGGTGGTCGTCTTTCGGATCGGGCGCAAGGATCGCCCTGGCCCTCGTGGTCATCATGATGCTTGTCGCCTGGCTCGGAATCTATCGGATCGACGCGGGACACGTCGGCATCGTCAAGCGGTTCGGCAATGTCATCGACGTGGTCGATCCCGGCCTGCACTACAAGCTGCCTTACGCCGACACGGTCGAGGAGATGGAGGTGCGCGAGCGTGCCTTCTCGATTGATCTAGATGCGGCTTCGCAGGATCCGCTGGAATTGCCGATCAAGGTCACCGTCAACTGGCTCGTGAAGCGCGCGCAGGTCAAGGATCTGTACGTACAGTTCGGCTCATTGGATCAGTTCGAGAAGCGCATCATCCTGCCGCGCCTCAACGATGCCGTGAAGGGCGTGACCAGCCGCTACATCGTCAACGATCTCTTGCGCAAGCGCACCGAGTACCGCGACCTCTCGAAGAAGACCTTCGAGGAACGCATGCCCGACGACGTCCAGATC
>JBKKCB010000065.1:0-6389 GCA_046713545.1 Hyphomicrobiaceae bacterium
AGGATGACGCCGATCGCGTCGAGATGAGCCTCGACACCCTCATTCCCGACAACCCTAACCAGCCCTATGACATCAAGGAATTGATCCACAAGGTCGTGGACGAAGGCGACTTCTTCGAAATCCAGGACACCTATGCGCGCAACATCGTGACCGGCTTCGCGCGCATGGAAGGCCGCACGGTGGGCATCGTCGCCAACCAGCCGCTGGTGCTGGCCGGCGTGCTCGACTCGGACGCATCGCGAAAGGCGGCGCGGTTCGTGCGCTTCTGCGACTGCTTCGAGATCCCGATCCTGACGTTCGTGGACGTGCCGGGCTTCCTCCCGGGGACGGCCCAGGAGTACGGCGGGCTCATCAAGCACGGCGCCAAGCTGCTGTTCGCCTATTCGGAAGCGACGGTGCCCAAAGTCACGCTGATCACCCGCAAGGCCTACGGCGGCGCCTACGACGTGATGAGCTCCAAGCATATCCGTGGCGACGTGAACTATGCCTGGCCGTCGGCCGAGATCGCCGTGATGGGCGCTAAGGGGGCGGCGGAGATCCTGTATCGCAGCGAGCTTGGCGATCCCGATAAGATCAAGCTGCGGATCGACGAGTATCAGCAGCGCTTTGCCAACCCCTTCATCGCCGCCGAGCGGGGCTACATCGACGAAGTCATCCTGCCGCGCAACACGCGGCGCCGGATCTGCCGCGCTCTCAACATGCTGCGCGACAAGCGTGTCGAGAACCCCTGGAAAAAGCACGACAACATCCCCTTATAGGTGCCAGTCGGACGAGATCGTCCGTCATCATCGAGCGGCGTAGGCGCAGCCGAAGCCGTCTCGGGGATCCAGCGGAGAGAGTGCCGAAGGCTCCTTATCTAAGGTGTCTTCGACGAGTGTCGTGCGAAGCACGCCTCCGGCATGACTGCTGGGTCCCCGGGATCGCGATGCGCCTTCGGCGCACGCGCCCCGAGGATGACAGATGGGTGGCGTTGCGACGGGTTGGGCGCGCGCGGAAGTTCTCTACACGGCGCCGGCGGCGCGCCTCGAGGGATGGCTTGGATGAGGTTTTCGGACCGAATGCTGCTGCTGATCGTCTGCATCTTTCTGGTGCCGCTGACAACGCATGCGCTGTGGTGGCTGTCGCAAGAGCATCCGCGCAGCTACGCGCAGGCGGATTGGTCCTCGTCCGGCATCCTGCCGCCCGCAGCGCGCGTCGAGGATGCCGTCGTGCATGTGCTGGCTGGCCGGACGGGACGTTGGAAGGGCATTTTCGCGCACCACACGTGGATCGTGGTCAAGCCGAAGGGTGCACAGCGCTACACGCGCTTCGACGTGGTGGGATGGGGACGGCCGCTCCGCATCGACGGGTACGCCGCCGATGGGCGCTGGTTCGGCGATACGCCTGTGATCCTCGCGACGCTGAGGGGAGCCGCCGCGGAGGCCGCTATTCCGCGCATTCGCGAGGCTGTCGCCGCCTATCCTCACGTGACCATGGGCAGCTATGGCGTATGGCCGGGGCCCAACTCCAACACCTTCGTGGCTTACGTCGCACGCGCCGTGCCGGAGCTGGCGGCGGGATTGCTGCCGACGGCCATCGGCAAGGACTATGCGAACTGGCCGGGCTTTCTTGCGCTCACACCGAGCCGCACCGGCATCCAGATCTCATTGCTCGGGCTCGTCGGCGTGAGTGTCGGATGGGTCGAAGGCATCGAGGTCAATCTGCTCGGGCTCGTCGCGGGCATCGACGTGCGGCGACCGGCGATCAAGGTGCCGGGTTGGGGACGCATTGGCGTCAGCCCCGTTTAAGCGATGCGATGAGCGTCCCGAAATGAAAAGGGGCCGCCGTGAGGCAGCCCCTTGCGATTGCCGAAGAAGCAACAAGACGCTTAGCGCCGTGCGGCGGACTTCGCTGCCGGCTTCTTGGCTGCGCGCTTCTTGCCGGCCACCTTCTTCACTCGGCTCCGTGCCGCAAGTGTGCTGCCACGTGCACTGCTTGCCTTCTTGCGCGGAATGGTGCGGCTCGCTTTCCGCTTCCGCTTTGCAACGCTGCGCGCTGAACGCGCTCCACGTGCTGCAGCCATGATGAAATCCTCCTCTGGGTTGCAACGCATGTCATCTAGTGATTTTGAACGCGATGCACAAGTCGTGCTGATGATGAATCGTTTCGCGCACGAACCGCGTGCGTGCGCGTATGCAGTTGCTTGTGTGAACATGGAATGCGTGTGCGGCGCGCACGCGTGCGATTGATTCAAGGAACGGCAAACTGGCCTAAACCAAAACCCGGTGCGAGAAACACGCCCGACCACGCCAGCGACGAGAGCACGCTCGCAATACAGAAGATGACGAAATTCATCTCCATGACCCCGGCCGTGATCGGCAGGAACGGGCGCATAAAGCCCAAAAATTTTCCACCGAGAATAGCGAGGATGCCCCAACGGTCGATGATGCTGCGACCTTTGATCAGCAACTCAGGGCGGCGGGACAGCGGCCAAACGCGTTGTGCGTTGTCTTTGAAGTAGCGTCCGATGCCGTAGGTCACCAGATCGCCGAGGATGGCGCCGACCGTGGCCGAGAGCCACAGCGAGATGAAGCTGCCGCCGAACGCGCCCTGCATGGAGCCGATGGCGACAAAGAGCGCACTCGAAGGGACGAGCAACGAGACGACGGGGATGCCTTCCGCGAAGCCGAGGAGGAAAACAAGCGGGTCGGCGAGGTATTGGTTGTCGCGCAGAAAGACGACGATGCTTTCGGTGAAGCTGCCGTTCGATGAAGGTGGCGTCTGCATGACAGTCGGACGCTCACCCTAGTCCGAAGTATCGGCTGATGAGTTTCCAGGAGTGAGCAAGGCCGTCACCGAACATCAACAAGACGAAGGCCCATAGAAAGGCCGAGGCCCAGTTGGCGATCTGGAAGGTGAGAGCAGGCATCTCCACGGTGCCCGCAATGATCGGCACCGAAGCCCTGAGCGGGCCCGAGAAGCGGCCAATGACGATGGCCCAGACCCCCCACTTGTCAAAGAACGCGCGACCCTTCGGCAGCAGATCGGGATATCGGTTGAGCGGCCAGTTGCGGGAGATCTGCTCGTGATAGTGGTAGCCGAGCCAATACGAGAGCCAATCGCCCAGCGCAGCGCCAATGGCAGCCGCCGTGAGCACGAGCCAAAAGTCGATGCTGCCCGTGGCGCCCACGAGCGCCCCCAGGGCGACCAGCAGCCCCCAGAACGGAAACAGCAATGAGACGAAAGCGAGCGACTCCCCAAAGGCAAGGACGAAGACGATGGCGGGCGCAAGGACACGATGTTCTCGAACGAACGCGAGTATGGCGTCCGTATATCCCTCAAGGCCCATGCGTCTCAGACTCCCGGCTTGCCGCCTTCAGCAGTCACGCTCGGCAGCGGCGCTTCATTTCTGCGGCGAGCTCCTTGGAGACCTCGGCGGCGAGCATCGATCCACGAGAGACCTGTGCCGGAGAGAGCCCCGCAGCAGCCGGCCCGCGGAGGGAGACGGGTGCGGCATCAGCCTCGCGTCTGCCATGTGCCAGCTCGTCGCATGACAGGTCGCGCTTACGGCTCTTGTAGGCAAAAAGACGGACGCCCGATGCATAAGCTTCAGCAGAAGCGGGCTCGCGCACCCAGCGCCGTTCCCGATCCGCCATCATGGCGCGCAGTGCTGCAGCGCGCCGATCGATGCATTCCCTGCTGTCATCGACGCATCCTGTCGACGACGTGGTCTCGGGAGGCGCAAAGAGACTCAGGGAGCAGCCTGCGAGAAACAAGGTGCCGGCAGCCACCCCGGCCCGGATGGCGTGCGATAAAGGCATCATGCCGGTCCCCCTTGTGAACGATCGGCGGAGCACATAGAAGGCAGAGGTGGCCGCGGTATGGCGTTTTTGGGATGATTGAGCAAAACTCCTCCGCAATCGGATATATCGCTTGCCACCGACATCGGCCGGAGGCCGTACATCGAACCCGTCCTTAGCAGAGTACATGGAGGAACGTCATGGCGCATGCCATAAGAGTGCACAAGTACGGTGGGCCGGAAGTCCTGCAGTGGGACGAAGTCGAGGTCGGTGCGCCGGGGCAAGGGCAGCTCAAGCTCAAGCATCACGCCATCGGCGTCAATTTCATCGACGTTTATTTGCGCACAGGCCTCTACCCGCAGCCGTCGTTTCCGTTCGTTCCGGGCATGGAAGGCGCTGGCGAGGTGACCGCAGTCGGAGCGGGCGTCACGGATCTGAAGGTGGGCGATCGGGTGGCCTACGCGGGTGCGGCTGGCAGTTATTCCACTGAGCGCCTCATCCCGGCCGACAAGGTCGTCAAGATCCCGGATGGCATCGAGTACAAGACGGCGGCCGGCATGATGCTGCAGGGCATGACCGTGCGCTATCTGCTGCGCAAGACATACAAGGTTGGCGCTGACACGACGCTGCTGATGCATGCGGCGGCGGGCGGCATCGGCTTGATCGCGTGCCAGTGGGCCAAGCACCTGGGTGCGACGCTGATCGGGACGGCGGGCACGGACGAGAAATGCAAGCTGGCGCTCGCGCATGGCGCGGCCCATTGCATCAACTACAGCACGGAAAATTTCGTCGAGCGCGTGAAGGAGATCACGGGCGGCAAGGGTTGCGACGTCGTCTATGACTCGATCGGCAAGGATACGTTCCCGAAATCGCTGGATTGCATCAAGCCGCTCGGGCTGTTCGTGACCTTCGGCAATGCGTCAGGCCCGATCGAAGCTTTCAACGCCGGCATTCTCGCGGCGAAGGGCTCGCTCTACATGACGCGGCCGACGTTGAACACGTATACGGCAGCGCGCGCCGATCTCGTCGAGACCGCCAACGACCTGTTCGATGTCGTCAAGAAGGGCGCCGTGAAGATCGCGGTGAACCACACCTATCCGCTCAAAGAGGCCGGGCAGGCGCATCGCGATCTGGAAGCGCGCAAGACGACCGGCTCTATCGTTCTTATGCCGTGAATGGCTGCGTGACGGCGAATGGCTTCGCCGTCACGCCTGTCTCCCGACATCGTGAATGCGCTGAGGTGACCGGGCTGTAAGATGCCACGGCAACCCAGGAGATGTGTCCATGAGCAAGCCCATCGAGCTGCACTACTGGCCGACCCCCAACGGCATCAAGATCACCATCATGCTCGAAGAGTGTGGTGTGCCGTATGAGATCAAGCCGGTGAATATCGGCAAAGGCGATCAGTTCAAGCCGGAATTCCTGGCGATCGCGCCCAACAATCGCATGCCGGCGATCGTCGATCACGACGGACCGGACGGCAAGCCGGTCTCGGTCTTCGAATCGGGTGCCATTCTGCAGTACCTGGGTCGCAAGACGGGCAAGTTCTATCCGTCGGACGAGCGCGGCCGGGTTGAGGTCGAACAGTGGCTGTATTGGCAGATGGCGAATCTCGGCCCCATAGCTGGTAACTGCAACCATTTCCGCAACTACGCGCCCGAGAAGGTGCAGTACGGCATCGACCGTTTCACCAACGAGGTGCACCGGCTCTACGGCGTCATGGATACGCGGCTCAAGGATCGCGATTTCATCGCGGGGGCGTATTCGATCGCCGACATGGCGAGCTACCCTTGGGTGCGCCCCTACAAGAACCAGGGGCAGGATATTGCTGAATTTCCTGCGCTGGAGCGCTGGTACAAGCGCATGCACGACCGCCCAGCCGTTGCACGCGCTGTGGTGGTCGGCGAGGGCCTGCGCAGCAAGGACTACAGCCTTGCCACCGATAAAGAGGCGCAAAAGGTTCTGTTTGGCCAGAGAGCTCGGTCGTAACGCACTAGGCGCGGGCTCAATTCGAGGCGGTCAGTCGGGCCGGATCGGGCTTCAGGCCGGTTACACGCTCGAGCGCCATGGCCGCCAGCACCCTGTCCGACATGGTCTTGCGCGGCATCTGCCCGGCCGCGGGCGCGGCGAGCGCGGACGTTGCAGGCGAAGCAGCGAGCGCCGACGTTACGGGCGAGCCGGCAAAACCGGCCCCTGTTTGCGCATCTCCGGCGCACGCGACGCAGGACAATCCTATCCCAGCCAGAATCGTAGCTCGCAGAAGCACGAGGAACCCCCGTTCGGAAGTGCTGCGTCTTGGCCGATCCGTTGTCCCCCGGATCCAGGCGCCGTTAAGGATACTTTAGGGCGATTTGACCGCAGGGGCAACCGTGTTCGATTGCATTGCGCGTGGCAAAAAGGCGCCGCTCAAGATGAGAAAGGCCCTTGATTTCAAAGCATTTTAAGAACGTCGTTAGCGCGGGATGAAGCGATTCCGAAACAGAGTCTTGATGCGCGTCGAAATATGACCCTTTTGTGCCGAATCATGGCGCAAACCTGTGGATCGCTAACCCAATCACGCCCCCGCGCACGCTCCGGATCGACAAAAGTTTAAGCAATTTCGCCCGACAA
>JBKKCB010000066.1:0-5576 GCA_046713545.1 Hyphomicrobiaceae bacterium
GTGGCGATCAGATCGATCTCGCCGTGGGGTGTCCGAAGCCTGCGCGCCAGAATGCGATACCCTTTCGAGATGAGGAGGCAGGCGGCGGTCAGTTCCGCAAACCGGCCGCGGCGCAGGCGCGCAAGCCGTTCGCGGCTTGGGCTGTGCACTGGGCCGAGCTCCTTCACGAACGTCCGGCCTTCAATTTCAGGCCCAGGTCATACACGCGCGACCGCGTCACGTTCAGATCGTCGGCCACGGCGCGGGCCGCATCACGCAGGCTCATGTCCTGCAGCGCCTTCTCGAGGCCCGCGTTGATGTCGGCGTCCGTTGTTTCTTTTGCCGCCGGCGGCCCGACGACGATCACGATCTCGCCCTTGATCTCGTTGGCACCGGCCCAGGCGGCCAGTTCGATCGCCGTTCCTCGCCGCACCTCCTCGAACCGCTTCGTCAGCTCGCGCGCGACGGCGATTTCTCGCCCGCCAAGCACCTCGCCAATCGCGCCCAGTGATGATGCCAGTCGCGTCGGAGAGTCGAAAAACACGAGTGTGCCGGGAACGTCTGCGAGTTCGGCAAGGCGCGTGCGTCGGGCTTGATCCCGCGAGGGCAGGAAACCTGCAAACAGGAAACAGTCCGTCGGCAGGCCTGCCGCAGTCAGTCCGGCCAGCACGGCCGATGCTCCCGGAAGCGCTTCGATGCGCGCGCCCTGCTGGATCGCCTCGCGCACAACCTTGTATCCCGGGTCCGAGATCAGCGGTGTGCCCGCGTCGGTAATCATGGCGATGCGCCGGCCCTCGGCCAGCGCTGCAAGAATGCGTGGCCGCTCGGCTGCGGCATTGTGCTCGTGATAGGGCCTTACCGGCTTGCGAATACCAAAATGATCGAGCAGCACCCGGCTGTGGCGCGTATCCTCGCAGTAGATGACATCGACGCCGGCGAGCACCGCGATGGCCCGCAGCGTGATGTCGCCCAGATTGCCGATGGGGGTGGGTACGAGAAACAGCCCCGGCTCCAGCGGATGTGCAAGCTGACGCGCGAGTTCCACGGCAACACGCTCGGCCGGTGCGTCTGACGCGGGATGGGGTGTGTCGGTGGTCATTTTGGATAAGGCCGCAAATTTGGCGCAGTGTGGCGCAATTGCTCTGTTCTGGGAACGGGGCTGGGACTAACGATGCCACATGCGATCACCCAATTCGATGGGGCGTCGGCACCGCGCGATGGAGTCGCGCGCGGAATGGCGATAAGCTCAGCAATGCCAAGAACGCACCGTAGGGATTGGCTTCGCGCCGTGACATGCGTCGGCTGCGCCATTATGCTCGCCGCATGTACCAACAGCACGTCGCCGGGTTCTGTCGGATCGATTGGGAACGAGGCTCCGAAAGATCCGGCCGAGCGCGCGCTCGATGCCAAGAGCCCCGTCAAGGTCGCCATGCTGCTGCCGCTGACCGGCAGCCCGCAAACGGCCGCCGTCGCCAAAGGTCTGCAGCAGGCGGCTGAGCTGGCGCTGTTCGAACGCAACGCGCCGAGCCTGCAACTCCTCATCAAGGATGACAAAGGCACGGAGGAGGGCGCGCGCGCCGCTGCCGAGGACGCGATCAAGGGCGGTGCGGAACTGATCATCGGTCCGCTGTTTGCGAAATCCGTTGCGGCTGTCGCGCCGATCGGCCGGCAGGCACGGGTTCCTGTCATCGCCTTTTCCAACGACACCCGCGTGGCCGGAAACGGCGTCTATCTCCTGAGCCTCCTGGCCAACCAGGATGTCCCTCGGATTATTTCCTATACCGTGGCGCAAGGGCATGGGCGCATAGCGGCACTCCTTCCGGACGATGCGCTCGGCAAGGTTCAGGAGTCTTTATTCCGCGCCGCCGTGGAGCGTGGTGGCGGGACCGTCGTTGCGATCGAGCATTATCCGGTCGACATCAACGGCATGGTCGCGCCCGTCCAGCGTATCCGGGATGCGATCCGCACAGCCGAGGAGACAGGCCAGCCGGTGCAAGCCTTGTTCCTGCCCGGCGGGCAGGACACGCTGCCGTTGATCGGGCCGCTGATGCCCAAGTCGGCGATCGATACACAGCGCGTCAAGCTCGTCGGCACGGGCGGCTGGGACTACCCCAATGCGGGACGCGAGCGAATCCTCGAGGGCGGCTGGTTCGCCGCCCCCGATCCGCGCGGGTGGCGTGAATTTTCCGAACGCTTCGCCAAGAACTACAAGACCATGCCGCCGCGGCTGGCAAGCCTCGCGTACGATGCCGTCGGCATTGCGACAACGTTTTCGACTGCGCCCAAGGAGGGCCGCTATACCTCCGCGAATTTGACGCGGGCCTCTGGCTTCACGGGCATCGACGGCACGTTCAGGCTGCTTGCCAGCGGCGTGTCGGAGCGCGATCTTGCCATCCTCGAGATGCAGAAATTCGGCTCCAGCGTCATCGATCATGCGCCCGGAGTGCCGATGATCCCCCGCGCCGTGGCTGGCGCCGCGCAGGTCGGCGTCAACTGACACTTCGGCGTCTGCACGCCGCAGCCGCTGTAGAAACGTTGACAGCGGTGGCCCTGCTCACCCATGTTCCCTCCGGTTTGCGCCTGCAGGATTCACGGGAAAGCCTCACTCAATGGTTCAACTGACTCTTCCTCGCAATTCCAAGATCGGTACCGGCAAGACCTGGAACAAGCCTGAAGGCAAGGGGGACTGGAAGGAATATCGCGTCTACCGCTGGAATCCCGACGATGACAGCAATCCCCGGATCGATACCTACTGGATCGATTCCAAGGCGTGCGGACCGATGGTTCTCGACGCGCTGATCAAGATCAAGAACGAGATCGATCCGACCCTGACCTTCCGCCGGTCATGCCGCGAGGGCATCTGTGGGTCGTGCTCCATGAACGTCGACGGCACCAACACGCTGGCATGCGTCAAAGCCATCGAGGACGTGAAAGGTGCGGTCAAGGTCTACCCGCTGCCGCATATGGAGGTCGTGAAGGACCTCGTGCCTGACCTCACGAACTTCTACGCACAGCATCAGTCCATCGAGCCGTGGCTCAAGACCGTCACGCCGACGCCGCCCGTCGAGCGCCGGCAGGCGAAGGTCGATCGCGAAAAGCTCGACGGCCTCTATGAATGCATCCTTTGCGCCTGCTGCTCGGCATCGTGCCCGAGCTACTGGTGGAACCAGGATCGCTTCCTGGGCCCAGCTATTCTCCTGCAAGCCTATCGCTGGGTCGTAGATTCGCGGGACGAGGACAAGGGCGACCGCCTCGACAACCTCGAAGATCCGTTCCGGCTCTATCGCTGCCATACGATCCTGAACTGCGCGAAAGCGTGCCCGAAGGGTCTCAATCCGGGCAAAGCCATCGCCGAACTCAAGAAGCTAATGGTCGAGCGGCGCGTCTGAAATGAATTCGGCCGGGACCCGCCGAGGGGGCGGTGTCGCCGGCCGATTGTAGTACAGAGCCAATCGATCCCGGCGGGGCCGGGATGGGAGGCCGCCTCGCCTACCGGCGAGCGCGGCGCTTGGCTGTCGAACGGCTCTTCGTCGCCTTGCGGCGAGCGGCGCCTGCGCGCTTCACGGGAGCCTTCGCTTTGGGTTTCGTTTTGCGAACGGTTTTGGTCGCTTTCTTCTTCAGTGCCTTAGCCATAGTCTCTCTCCTCTTTCTCTCTCTATTTTCCCAGTGCAAGCCTGATCGTCTGCCCAACGAATCAGAAATACTTGCGGAATCATGGTGATGAGAGAGCGGTTAATGGCACGTTAATGCTGTCAGCCCGCTGAGGGGTTAAATCATCGCATTCCTGCAAAATGTCACCGGAATGCAGCAGGCCATTGAAGTTCATTTCGAAAATTGAGAATTGCGCAGCGCAGACCGTTGGCGAGCCGGCTTGCGCTCATGCGCGTGCTCCCCGCTTCTGAAATAGGGTCCGTGAGATTGCGCTGAGGTAGACGTCTCGATCGGCGAGACTGATCTGATGAACGCCACACTGGTGGGCGCTCTCTACACGAGCGCGCCAGCGAAGATGGGGGCGCTCAAAAACAAAGGACCGGAGGGCAGGGTGTCTGCGCCTCCGGTCTCAATCGCCAAGCACTTGGCTTGACAGTAGTCAGGAGGTAAGGGGCCCTCCGGTGCCCAACCGGAGGCGCCTAGCCTCCCGAAACATTCTACCGCTTCTTCTTGGCGGACTTCTTCGCGGGCTTCTTCGCAACCTTCTTGGCCTTCTTAGCTGCCTTAGCCATTGTCTTCCCTCTCTCGAAACCGTCCGAATCAGTCCGGACAAAAAAATAATGAGCAAACTCGCTCGTCTTGTTGACCGCTAAATCGAATTCTGCCTTGGAAATCCACAACGTTGAACGGCGAGTGTTGCAGTGAGGCCTCAGTTTTACACGCCATCCTGCGCAGTTGGTCGCAGGCAGATCGATATTTAGCAAGTCAATCTACCATGATCGGTGTGCGTACGAAATCAGAATCGCATCATCATGCGATCGATTTTTCATTTTGCATGTCGAGTCTCGGCGCGACGACGCTCACATCATAGAAGATGCACGGCGTGCGGCGCGAAGAAACCGATCGCCATGAAGATCAATCCGAGCGCACCCAGTCCGCCCGCAATCCATGCGAGATACACGACGCTGGTGATGACGAATGCGGATGCGAGAACGATCGCAATCTGGAAGGCAGCCGAGGCGACTTCATAGTGATGATACTTCGCCATGGCGAGGTCGCGTTTCTCTTCGGCCTGCTTGGCACGCGCCATCAGCTCGCGTCGTCCTTCGCCGAGACCGTTAGGCTTGGGCTCCGATTCATAATTCGCCGCGCGCGCCTTCCAGCCGGCGATGCGCGTTTGCAGGAGTTGCTTCGCCTGGGGATCGCTCGCGAGCTGCGCGTCGATCTCCAGATGCTCGGCTGCCGTCTCCATTGTCGTCTTGCGGATCGTCTTGGCCTGAAAGAACGACCAGAGGTTCGAGGCTTCGACGTTGTAGCTCAGCGCGTTGGTCTGTGCGCTCTTGCCGGCCGTCTCCGCCACCGCGAGCAGCAACGCCAGCAAAGATATGAAGATCGCGATCTTCTTGTTATCGCCGTCCCCATGCGATGCGCCGTGGCCATGCGACATGACTGTTCCCCTGCGTGTGAGTGATCAACCGGCGTGAAGGCTCGGCTTTTGACCGATTCCCCTTCGCCGTAGTGACGTGCAATTGGAGTGTATCTGGCGGATGGACCGCGGCGTGCTCAGACTACGACGACGTCAAGGTCGCCGACACCGTCCACGTGTCCCTTCAATCGGTCGCCGCGCCTGGTCGACCCGACTCCGGCTGGCGTACCCGTAAAGATCAGGTCCCCGGCGGCGAGTTCGAACAACCCCGACAGGAACTCGATCTGATGCGGGATGTCCCAGATCATCTGCTTCAAATCCCCGGTCTGGCGCCGCTCGCCGTTGACGTCGATCCAGATGGCGCCCGCATTGGGATGGCCGATCGATGACGCAGGAACGATCGGCGTACATGGAGCCGAGCGTTCGAAGGCCTTGCCGACCTCCCAGGGCCGGCCGGTTTTCTTCGCGGCGTTCTGCAGATCGCGCCGAGTCATATCCAGGCCCACGGCATAGCCGTAGA
>JBKKCB010000067.1:0-6169 GCA_046713545.1 Hyphomicrobiaceae bacterium
CCGCCCATGACGACCAGCAGATAGACGACGAAGGCTCCGGCCATGACGAGATCGCCATGGCCGAAGTTGATGACGGTTGTCGCGCGATAGATCACCGTCATGGCCAGCGCGACCAGGGCATAGAGAGCACCCTGGGCCACGCCGCTGACGAGCAGTTGGGCCAACATGCCGACCGCTTCCCCTAGTGTCCTGATTCCGAAGTTCGCCGGAGTTCGATGCCAGGTCCCCGAGCGAACTTCGGAATCAAAAGGGACACTAGGATCAAAAAGTTGCTAGTGTGATTCAGATCGATAAATTCGCTCCAAGATGTGCGGCAAACGCCGGCGAATTTATCGATCATCACACTAGCCTTGGTTCAGCTTGCCGGCCTCAGAACGTGACCTTCTTGCCCCACGTCTCGTACACGGACAACTTGCCCGTCTCGTCGTAGCCGACGGTGTAGAGCTGCGTCGCGCCCTGGTGCTGGGTCGGCGAGAAGGTGAGCGTGCCGGCCATGACGCCGGTGTCGAAGTTCGTGAGCTTCTCCATCTCCGCCATGAACTTCTCGCGGGTGAGGTCGCGGCCGATCTTCTCGAGCACATGCACGATGGCAACCGAGCTGCCCGGTCCGTAGAAACTGAAGTCGGTGAGCTTCTCGCCCGCGGGAAGATTCGGCTCGATCATCTCGCGAGCCTTCTTGATGCCCGGGCCGTCGATAACATCCTTGTACTGGAACGCCTGGAAAAAGCCCGCCATCGGCGCGCGATCGCCAAGACGCTTCTCGGTATTCATGAAGTCGGCACCGAGTGCGCCATACTTGAGCGTGTTGAGGCCGAGCTTGTGGGCGTCGCGCAGAAACACCACAATCTCGGGCTCATAGAGGATGGCGACGACGAAATCGACGCCAGCCTCCTTGAGACGCAGGACCTGGGCCGTCGCATCGGACTGGCCGCGCTCGAGCGTCACCTCGGCCGTAGGCTCGATGCCTTTGGTCTTGAGGAAATCGACCATCGGGTCACGGTAGCCCTTCGACCACTCGTTGGTGTGGGCGATGATACCGATCTTCTTGGTGCCGTCCTTGCTCAGCATGAACTTGGCGAAGGACTGACCGGCGACCTCGCTGGTCTGGCTGGCGTGGAAGATGTTCTTGGCGAGCGGAGCCGAGATCTTCTGGTTGACGGCGGTGGAGACGACCCACGGCACGCCCGACTCTTCGATGACGGGACGCATGGCGAGCGCGACACCGCTGCAGATGCCGCCGTTGAGCAGGAAGACCTGATCCTGGCTGATCAGCTTCTTGGCGACCGCAACGCCCTTGGCTTCGTTGCAGGCGTGGTCGCCCATGATGATCTCGAGCTTGCGGCCGTGAATGCCGCCCTGCTTGTTGATGTAAGTGTAGTAGGCCTGGATGCCGTAGGCGGCGGCGCCGAAGCTGGCGGCAGGCCCGGTCAACGGGGCCGGAATGCCGATCTTGATGGTGGTATCGGTAACGCCGGTCCGGTCCTGGGCGGCAGCCGGGAGGGTCATCACCATGGCCAGGGCTGCAGCCAAAATGACCCGCGAAGTGCGCATGTCTTTAACTCCTGATGCGATGCTCTGCTTACTCATCCCCGATCGTCACACATCACCATCAGATGACGGAACAACCTGACGCCCCCTCCGGGGTCGCGTATTTTTCGTGAGCTTAATGGGACTTACCGCGACAATGCAACACTGTATGTTCATCCATGGACAGCGCCGGGAGCCATGAACGATAGTGGGTGCATCCAAACAAGCCGAAGCCGGAGACCCTGCACCATGAGCGTCCAAGATCTCGTCATCGTCGACGGGCTTATCATCTCGAACTTCTCCCGGGCCGTATTCGAGGACATGCGCAAGGGCGGCCTGAGCGCCGCAAACTGCACCTGCTGCGTGTGGGAGGACTTCGAGGGCACCATGCGCAACATCGCGCGATGGAACAGGTTCTTCGGCGACAATGCGGACCTGATCACGCCGGTGCGCACGACGGCGGACGTCGCGGCTGCCAAGAAGGCGGGCAAGACCGGCATCATCCTGGGCTTCCAGAACATCAGCGCGTTCGAGGACCAGATCGGCTACGTCAAGCTGTTCAAGGATTGCGGCGTCGGCATCGCGCAGATGGCCTACAACACGCAGAATTTCTGCGCCACCGGATGCTACGAGAGCGTCGATCGCGGGCTGTCGGACTTCGGCCATGAGATCGTGGCGGAGATGAACCGGGTCGGCATCATGTGCGACCTCTCGCACGTCGGCTCCAAGTCGTCGAACGACGTCATTCTGGCGTCGAAAAAGCCGGTTTGCTACTCGCACATCTGCCCGAGCGCGCTGAAAAAGCATCCGCGCAACAAGTCGGATGAAGAGATCAAGTTCATTGTCGACCGCGGCGGCTTCGTCGGCGTCACCATGTTCCCGCCGTTCCTGGCCAAGGGCAACAATTCCACGATCCAGGATTATGTCGAGACGATCGACTACGTGATCAACATCGCGGGCGAGGAGGCGGTCGGCGTGGGCACGGACTTCACGCAGGACCAGGACCAGGCGTTTTTCGATTGGCTGTCACATGACAAGGGCTATGCGCGCAAGCTCGTGGATTTCCAAGAGGTCGTGAACCCCGCAGGGATGCGCAAGATCGGCGATTTCGGGAACCTGCCGATCGCCATGGAGAAGGCGGGCTGGCCCGAGCGCAAGATCCGCCGAGTCATGGGTGAGAACTGGCTGCGCATCCTGAAAGAGGTCTGGGGCAGCTAGAGTATTGGCCGATCGCTCGGGAAAAGCTTCACCTCTCCCATGGGGAGAGGTCGGAACGCTTTAGCGTTCCGGGTGAGGGGACAGAGCGTCAGATAGGTTAAAACCCCTCACCCCAACCCTCTCCGCGTCATGCTGAAAGCATGCCTCCGGCATGATGGGAGAGGGAGTCAGGCAGTGCTTCGGATCGATCGGAATTGGTCTAGACCGCAGCAGTGCTTGGTTTGCAAACTCGGAGCTGCACGCAAACCAGCCATGCGCTCACGCGGGCCGGGCGGCGGCCATGCTCATGAGCGTGGCGACGTTCGGCAGCTTATCGAGCGCCCACACGGCCTTGATGATGCCGTTCATGTCGCAGCCCGATCCGCCCATCGCGGCGAGATCGCGCACCTTGGCTTCGATCTCGGAATCCGAGAGCGGATTATTGAGGCTGCCGTGTGCGTGCACCACCGTCGCCTCCAGCGTCCTGCCGCTGTTGGTCTGCACGATGACCTGGGAGGCGCCGGTCGGGAAGCTCGGGTCGAGCTCGGCGCGCACCTTCTCGCGCAAGGCGCGTGCGGCGGGATCGAATACGGCTGCCTCGGAGAATTCCTGCACGCCGCCGCGCCCCCAGATGAGCGGGGCCGCGACGCTGTGATGGATGCTGACCTTGGCGTCGCGCTCGTTGCGGACGGCGCGGTCGCCGCGTGCCAGCAGCAGGGCGTCGCCGCGCACGACGACCGAGACCACGTCCTCAGCCTTCAAATCGGACTTCGACCGGAGCTGCAGGCATGCATCGATGATGGAGTGCATGACGATGCCGCAGGGGTAGGGCTTGTAGGTGTTCTTGGCGAGTTCCCAGCGCGTGCCGAGGTCGCCCAGCAGCTCCTCCAGATTCGCCGCGTCGCCGGTGGCGCGCGCCCAACCGTGCTTGCCTTCGATGGCGGCGGGCGCAGCCGTGTAGCCCTGCTCGGCCAGCAACGCGGCGAACAGCCCGTTGCGCGCGGCATTGCCCATCCCGACGTTCTTGGCGGCGCTCGGAAGGTTCTCGACGAGGCTGCCCGACTGGCTCGCGGCGATACCCAGAGCGTGCCATGTCTGCTGGGGGGTGAGCTTCAGCAGCCGGGACGTGGCCGCGGCGGCGCCGAACACGCCGCAGGTGGCCGTGATGTGCCAGCCGCGCGCGTAGTGCCCCGAGACGCTGTTTCCGAGCCGGCACTCGACCTCGGCGCCGAGCGCGAAGGCCAGCAGGGCATCGGCGCCCGACAGGCCGCGCTGCTCGGCAAGCGCCAGGACGGGTGGCGCGACAGGGGCGGTCGGATGGATGACCGTGTTGAGGTGCGTGTCGTCGTAGTCGAGGAGATTGGAGGACACGGCGTTGACGAAGGAGGCGCACATGGCGTCCATCTTCTCGCGGCGGCCGATCAGGGTTGCGGTCGCGGGGCCGGAGAAGGGTTTCAGGACGCGGACGGCCGTTTCGACGGCGGGATCAGCGGCGACGCCGGCCGCGCCGCCCATGAAGTTGAGCAGCGAGCGCTTGGCCTGGTGCCTGACGGCCTCGGAGAGATCTTCCAGTCTGGTCTCGGCGATGAACCGGCCCAATCGTTCCCCTGCAAATACCGTGGCCGCATCGCTCATATCAGTCTCACTCCCATGGCGGTCTTGATTGGCATTGGCCGGGTGTCATGCCCGCGCATTCTGAATTCACACCCGGCCTGCGGAGAGTAGAGCGCGAAGGCGTCACAGGGAAGCTGTGGCTTTTACGGGGACGTGAACTGCACGCGATCCTGCTCTAGGATGAAGCTCACGGCAAAACCGAGCGGCCAACGCTCGCTACGAGAGAGGAAACGCCATGCAGCCCGGCCAAAGACTTTCAAAAAAAGTAGCGATCGTCACCGGAGGTGCATCCGGTATCGGCGCGGAAACGGCGCGCGCGTTCGCGGCGCACGGTGCCTCGGTGATGATCTGCGACGGCAATGCGGCCCTGGGTGCGGCCGTGGTGGAGGAAATCGCCAAGGCTGGTGGCGTCAGCCAATTTGCCAAGCTCGATGTGCGCAGCGAGACGCAATGGGCCGATGTGGTCGCGGCGGCCGAGAAGGCCTTTGGCAAGGTCGACGCCCTGGTCAACTGCGCCGGCATCTCCGGGCGCGATCCGAAAATGAACATCCAGACCAGCCAGACGGCCGGACCGAGGCTCGCGGAGCAGTCGCTGGAAAGCTGGAATCAGGTGATGGAGGTAAACGCAACGGGCGTGTTCCTCGGCACCCGGTCCGTGATCGCGCCGATGCAGCGCGCCGGGGGCGGCTCAATCATCAATATCTCGTCCATCTGCGGCATTGTCGGCTCGTTTGCGAACGCGGCCTATCATGCCTCGAAAGGAGCGGTGCGGATCTTCTCGAAAGCGGCGGCCATCCAGTATGCCCCCGACAAGATCCGCGTGAACTCCGTGCATCCAGGCTTCGTCGATACGCCGATGACGAAGCCGGGGCATTCCAATCCGGATGTCGTCAAGACACGCCTGCAGGCGACACCGCTCGGCCGCTTCGGCACGCCGCACGACATTGCCATGGGCTGCCTGTATCTGGCGTCGGACGAGGCGGCGTGGGTGACCGGCAGCGAGCTGGTGATCGACGGCGGCATGACGGCGAACTAGACGACAGTTTTGATCACTGCCGCTCCACTGAGCTGTGGCGCGGCTGCGCGCGTGCAGATACACTCCCTCCCAAAATGAAAATACCCGTCCGCTAAAAAAAGACGTCAAAGGGAGGAAGACCATGGCTCCGATTCATCGTCGGCGTTTCCTGAAAGCTATTGGCGGTGCTGCCGCAACAAGTGGAGGCATCGCCGGAATTCTGGCGTCGGGGTGCGCGCCCGCTTACGCGCAAACAACCACAGTCCACTGGCTGCGCTGGAACGACTTCGTGCCGGCCTCCGATGAAGCCCTGCGTGCCATGCTGCCGGACGCAGAAAAGGCGCTCGGGATAAAAGTCAATCTCGAGCGGGTCAATTTGAACGACCTGCAACCGCGCATCACCACCGGCATTCAGTCGGGTACGGGCGCCGACATCATTCATTTGTTCAATAATCACCCTCACCTTTATGAGGCGAGCGTTGCCGATGTGAGTGACGTCGCCGAAGAGATCGGCACGGCGCAGGGCGGCTACTACGCCAGCGCCAAGGGCAATGCCCACGATGGAAAGCGGTGGCTCGGGGTCCCGACCGGGATCATCGGCGTGATGACGGCCTACCGGAAGTCATGGTTCGACGAGATCGGCGTGACGGCGTATCCAGACACGTGGGATGGACTGCGCGCGGCGGGCAAAAAGCTCAAGCAGAAGGGCCGGCCGATCGGCCAGTCGCTTGGTCAGTCGGTCGGCGATCCTGTCGTTTTCACCTATCCTTTCCTTTGGTCATTCGGGGGAAAGGAGGTCGAGGCGGACGGCAAGAC
>JBKKCB010000068.1:0-6927 GCA_046713545.1 Hyphomicrobiaceae bacterium
CTCGAAGGCCTGATAGGGCACGATTTCCGCCGTACCCGATCCATGCGGCTTGCGCACATCGCCGGCCCCTTCGTAGCCCGCGAGCGGCACCGTCATCCAGGCGAGGCCCGTTTCATAGAGCGATGTCGCCAGATGCGTGCCCGTGCCGCCGGCCCGCTGGGCAATGAGGCTCGACAGGAAGCCGATGACGGTCCACATACCCGCACCCATGTCCACCAGCGACACGCCAACGCGCACCGGCGGGCGATTGCCTTCGCCCGTCACGCTCATGATGCCGGTCGACGCTTGCGCCAGCGGGTCATAGCCCGGCTTCGCGGCGAGCGGTCCCGCACTTCCAAAGGCACCGATATCGCACCAGATCAAAGACGGCTTCTCGGCCCGCATCGCTTCAGGCGTGAGCCCGAACTTCTCCAGAATGCCGGGGCGCAAATTCTGAATGACGCCGTCGGCCTCGTCCAGGATCAGCGCCTTCAGCGCCTTCGCATCCGCTTCGCTGGTGAAATCGACCGTAATGCCTGTCTTGCCGCGATTGAGGCAGAGGTAGGCCGTGGCCACATCGTTCCAGAACGGCGGCCCCCAGCCGCGGGCATAGTCGCCGCCCTTAGGGTTCTCGACCTTGATCACCCGCGCGCCCAGATCCGACAGGATCAAGCCGGCGTAGGGCGCCGCAACGCTATGTCCCAACTCGATGATGGTAACGCCGTCCAGGGGCCGTTTGGCCGCGTTCTGATTTGTCGAACTCACATGTTCATCCGCGTTTGATTGGCGCTATGGGCCAGACCAGCGCTCCACGCTCCCGACGTCAAGACTTATCCATCGCATTGTCTGCAACCAGCACGGCGCCATTGACGAACGTCGCCGCATCCGAAAGCGCGAACACGATCAGGTTTGCGAGTTCCTCAGGCTTGCCCCAGCGGGTACTGCGCATAGCATTGTTCGTCGACCACTTGGCCCGCTCTGTCTCCGCGTCCTCGGGCGACAGCTGCCGCTTGGCCAGCTCTCGTTCCCACTTGGCGAAACGCTCGGGCGTGTTGACGAAGCCTGGAACCACGCAATTGACGCGGATGTTGCCCGGCGCGAATTCGTTGGCGAGGATTTTCGAAAAGCGGATCTCGGCCGATTTGGCAGGGCCCGTGCATGACGACAGGAAGGGCGGATTGGTGACCATGATGCCCGTCTCGCCCGACACATTGACGATGCGCCCGCCGCCGCGCTTCAGCATCATCGGGATGATCCGCTGGCAGATTCGGAACTGCGCGAAGAAATTGATCGCCATGCCGTACTGCAATTCCTCGTCCGTCACCTCGAGGAACGGCTTGTAGGTGCCGGTCCCCGCGTTGTTGACGAGCAGGTCGACGTGGCCGATCGTCGCCTCAATCGCAGCCGGCAGCTTCTCGATCTGCGCAAGCTCCGTCACATCCAATTCGTGTGTGTGGATCTGTTTGCCCGTCGTCTGCTTGATGTCGTGCGCGGCCTCCGCCAGCGCTGAAGGACGGCGCGCGCAGATCAGCACGTTCGCCCCTTCCTTCGCGAGCAGACGCGCGGTTTCGAGGCCGATGCCCTTGCTGCCGCCGGTGACGATGGCGGTCTTTCCTGTCAGTCCGAGGTCCATATTAGAGCCCCATCACGTAAGCGAGGCCCACAAAAATGCGTCTCTCGAAAGCGTGCAGATGCCGAGCCGGCGCGTAAGCTTGCCCATCGCTTCCTCTGAAGACCGCGTTTGTTGGCGTCGTTGAACCGATTGCTACCAAGGCGCAAGTCGGCAAGTCAATGAAACGTTTCCAGTGACAGGATTTAGCGATCAATCCGCGTCCGATCTTGGCGCGCACGACCGCCGGAGCACCACCTCGGTCGGCACCTGCAGATGCTTGGCCTCATACGCCCCGGCGGGACCGGCCAGGCGTTCCAGCAGCAGCGTCGCAGCTTCGCGGCCCAGCAATGCCAGATCCCACCGGATCACCGTGAACGAAGGCGGCGCCAGCTCGGCCAGATCGGTGTCGCCTGTGCTGATGACGGACAGATCGTCCGGCACGCGACGCCCGCGCACGCTGGTGGCCCGCAACACGCCCGCCAGCATGAAGCTGCCCGCCACGATCATGGCCGTCGGCGGCTCGCGCATGCCGAGCAGATCCAGCGTCTCGCGATAGGCATAATCGGCGGAAAAGCTTTCGAGGCGCAGCAGGATCGGATCGACGCGCCGCCGGGCGACCTCGAACGCGCGCAGGAAACCGCGGTGACGTTCGCGCCCAGCGCGATTGCGGCGGCTCCCCGTCACCAGGGCGATGCGCTCATGCCCGAGGGAGAACAGGTAATTCACCGCATTCATGATGCCGCCGCTCTGATCGGACGCGACGGAATCGAGATTCGTGGGCAGATCGCGTTCCATCAGCACGGTCGGGACGCCGATCTCGCCGATCGTCGCCTGTGTCTGCGGATCGGTGTCGTCGGTCGGCGCCAGAAGCAAACCGTCCGTCCGCCGCTGCATGAAGAGATTGATCAGCTTGCGATCCTGAGCCGGCTTCTCGTCGCTGTTGGCCACCATCAAGGTGTAGCCGCGGTCCGACAGGACTTCCTCCGCCCCCTTGACGATGCCGGCAAATAGCGGGTTGCGAATGTCCGGCACGATGCAGCCGATGGTCCGTGTCGTCGCCGTGCGCATGCTGCGCGCCACGGCGTTTGGCCGCCAGCCCAACCCCTCGATGGCCTTGAGCACACGCTCGCGCGCGTCGCGCGCGACCGACGGATTCTCATTCACGACGCGCGACACCGTTCCGAGCGACACCTCGGCCAGACGCGCAACGTCGCGCATCGTTACCCTGTGCGCTGGCCGCACCAGCCCCTTGGCTTTCCGCTCCATGCGCCCTGCTCCTGCGCCGCGCCAAACGCCGCCTGTAATGAAGCGCAGATGCTTACTTCGCCTTGTCAAGCAGGTCGACCGCCATTTTCGCCATCATCGGCACGGCGGCGCCGCGTTGCAGCGCACTTTCCCGGTTGGACGCGCTGCCGTCGAGCCCGCGCTTGTAGACGCCCTGAATGATGGCTGCGAGCCGGAAGAAGTTGAAGACCAGACAGAACGTCCAGATCGGGATCGACGGGATCTTCATGCGCTCGCAGAACTTGGCGACGTACTCCTCCTCGGTCGGGATGCCGAGCGCGGTGCGGTCGCGGCCGCCCAGGCCGCGAAAGTTTCCCTCGTTCGGCAGGCGCCACTGCATGCACTGGTAAGCGATGTCGGAATAGGGATGCCCAAGCGTCGACAGCTCCCAGTCCAGAACGGCGAGACACCGCGGTTCGACGGGATGGAAGATCATGTTGTCAAGCCGATAGTCGCCATGCACGACGGACACGAGCCCGTCGTCGGCCGGCATGTTCTTGCCGAGCCAATCGATCAACAGCTCCATGTCGGGAATCTTGACGGTCTCGCTGGCCCTGTACTGCTCCGTCCAGCGCTTGGTCTGGCGTGCGTAATAGCTGCCGGGGCGGCCGAATTCGGCAAGGCCCACGGCAGCAGGGTCAACGCTGGCCAGGGCCGCCAGCATCCGGTTCATATCGTCGTACAGCCGCGTGCGATCCGCGTTTGACATCTCCGGCAGCGCCGGATCCCAGAAGATGCGGCCGTCCAGATACTCCATCACGAAGAAGATCGTGCCGATCACATTCTCATCTTCGCACAGCAGATGCATGCGCGGCACCGGCACGCCGGTGCCGGCCAGCGCCTTCATCACGCGATATTCGCGATCCACCTGATGCGCCGACTTCAGAAGGTGCCCGGGCGGCTTGCGCCGCAGCACGTACTGCTTACCACCGGCCGTGATGCGGAAGGTCGGGTTCGACTGGCCGCCCGTAAATTTCTCCGCCTTGAGCGGACCTTTGAAGCCCTCGAGGTTTGCCGACAGATAGCGTTCGAGAGATGCCTCGTCGAGACGTGTGGGATCGGTGCGCAATGAGTCCGTATTGCCCATGAGTGACTGCGTTCCGCTCAAGTGGTTTCGTTGGTATAGCGCTTCAACTCGTGGCGGCCGATGACGCGGCGGTGCACGGCATCGGGGCCATCCGCAAGGCGCAGTGTTCGCATGTACGTCCACGCCATGGCAAACGGCGTATCCTGCGTCACGCCCATGCCGCCGTGCATCTGCACCGTTTCATCGATCACCTTCAGCGCCATGCGCGGCGCCACGACCTTGATCTGCGAGATCCAGATGCGCGCCTCCGTTGCCGGCGCATTGTCCATCATCCAGGCCGCCTTGAGGCACAGCAGGCGCGCCTGCTCGATCTCCATGCGCGCCTCGGCAATGATATCGTAGTTGGCGCCGAGCTCCGACAGCTTCTTGCCGAAGGCAACGCGCGATAATGACCGGCGGCACAGCGCCTCCAGCGCCCGCTCCGCCTGACCTATCGCGCGCATGGCGTGATGGATGCGTCCCGGCCCGAGCCGCCCCTGGCTGATCTCGAAGCCGCGCCCCTCGCCCAGGATCATGTTGTCCTTCGGCACCCGGCAGTTCTCAAACTTGACGTGCATGTGTCCGTGCGGCGCGTGGTCGTGGCCGTAGATTTTGAGCGGCCGCAGGATCTTCACGCCTTTCGTGCCGGCGGGGACAAGGATCTGCGAGTGCTGCCGGTGCTTGGAGGCTTCGGGATTGGTCTTCACCATCACGATGTAGATCTTGCATCGGGGATCGCCTGCGCCAGACGAGAACCACTTCTCGCCGTTGATGACCCACTCATCGCCCTCGAGCCGGGCTTCGGTCGCAATGTTCGTGGCGTCGGACGACGCGACGTTGGGCTCGGTCATGATGAAAGCCGACCGGATTTTACCCTCCAGCAGCGGCTCGAGCCACGCCTTCTTGTGCGCTTCGGACCCGTACTTCTCGATCACCTCCATGTTGCCGGTGTCGGGTGCCGAGCAGTTGAACACCTGCGGGCCCAGGCGCGACCAGCCCATTTCCTCGGCCAGATAGGCGTACTCGACGGTGTTGAGGCCGACGCCCTTGCGCGAATGGGTGAGAAAGAAGTTCCATAGGCCCTTGCTCTTCGCCTTGGCCTTCAGTCCCTCCATGATCTCTTCCATGCGCGGGGTATGCGTCCAGCGGTCACCATCTTTGCCGATCTCGGCGTCGTAGTCGCCTTCAAGCGGGATGACCTCGTTGCGCACCATGTCGCGCACCTGCTCGACGAGCGGCTTTACGCGATCGCTCATTCCGAGATCCATGACGGGCATTGGGGTCTCCTTGCGGCGGTGTCCGATATCTTGGCGCAAATGTTAGCTGGCCGCGGGCCGCGGGTATACCGTCTCACACCTTGCGGCAGCCGGACCACAGGGTGCAAACTGGTGGCGAAGCCTGCTGCCGGCAGGGCAAGGGGGGACCGATGCCTCACATCACGACAGACGATGACGTAAAGCTTTATTTCGAAGAAGCCGGCGCCGGTGATCCGATCCTGTTCGTGCACGAGTTCGGTGGCCATCACCTGAGCTGGGAGCAGCAGATGCGCTATTTCTCCCGGCGCTATCGCTGCATCACCTACGCCGCCCGGGGCTGGCCTCCCTCCGATGTCCCGTCGTCGGCCAATGCCTATTCACAGGAACGCGCCGCCGATGACGCCGCGGCGATGCTGCGCGGCCTCGGCATCGCCAAGGCCCATATCGTCGGCCTCTCCATGGGCGCGACGGCCGTCATCGAATTCGGCATCCGGCATCCGGGCATGGCCCTTTCGCTGACGGCTGCGGCAGCGGGAACCGGCGGCTCCACCGATCCCGACGCCAAACGCCGCTTCGCCGAGGAGTGCATCGCCATTGCCGCGCGCATCGAGCGCGATGGACTGCCGGCCGTTGCCGAGGTCTATTGCGAGGGGCCCGCGCGCACGCAGCTTCGCGACAAGGACCCGCGCGGCTGGGCCGAGTTCAAGCAGCAGTTCGCGCAAGGATCGGCCAAGGGCCATGCCCTCACCATGATCGGCGTGCAAAGCCGCCGCCTGCCCTTGTTCGAACGCAAGGCTGAGCTTGCGGCCATGCAGGTGCCCTTGCTCGTCATCGCCGGCGACGAGGACGATTCGACCCTTGACCTTGCCCTGTTCCTGAAGCGGACGGTTCCTCGCTGCGGTCTGCTCATGCTGCCCAAGACGGGTCATGGCATCAACCTGGAGGAACCCGCTGCGTTCAATGGCGCCGTAGAAAACTTCATTCACGCCGTGGAGCGCGGCCGATGGGGGCCCAGCGTCACCACCGCCGGGCGGAATTTCTCGCTCATCCCGAACGACAAATGAGCTGAGACGATCATGCCTCTCACCCCCTCCACCCGCGAGAAGCTCAAATCGGTCAGCACGGCCACACTGTGCACGGCCCTGTTCAAGCGAGGATTGCGCAACCAGTTCATGCAGGACGTGCATCCACTCAATCCGAACGCCGCCCAGATGGTCGGCGAGGCCTTCACCCTGCGCTACATCCCCGCGCGCGAAGACCTGAACCCGATCTCCGTCTTTCAGGATCGCACCCATCCGCAACGCAAGGCCGTCGAGGACTGCCCGGCCGGTGCCGTGTTCGTCATCGACAGCCGCAAGGACGCGCGCGCGGCCTCGGCCGGCTCCATTCTCGTGACGCGCCTGATGGTGCGGGGCGTCGCCGGCATCGTCACGGACGGCGGCTTTCGTGATTCGCCCGAGATTGCCGGCCTCGGCATCCCCGCCTATCACAACCGTCCGTCGACACCGACCAATCTCACCGTGCACCAGGCCATCGACATCAACGTGCCGATCGGCTGCGGCGACGCGCCGGTGTTCCCGGGCGACGTCATCGTCGGCGACGGCGAGGGCGTCGTCGTCATTCCGGCCGCAATGGCGGACGACATCGCCAACGAGGCCGTGGAGATGACGGCCTTCGAGGACTTCGTCACCGAGGAAGTCCGCAAGGGACGCTCCATCCTCGGCCTCTAC
>JBKKCB010000069.1:0-9736 GCA_046713545.1 Hyphomicrobiaceae bacterium
CATCGTCGCGGGCGTCACCGGAGATGCTCAGCTCCTGATTCACGAGCTCGGCCTTCCCGCTCCGAAGCCGCGCGAGCAGCACCAGCGCCTCGCGCGCGGTCCCGATCCATGCCTCGGAAGGCTCACCCGCGGAGGTCGTCCGATCCACGATGCGCGCGCCGATAAACTGCGCTCCCGCCACGCGTAAAAGTTCGGCCTTCGCGGTGTCGCCCGCAACCTCTCCATCGAGCTCCAGCAGATCGCGGTCATAAGTTGCTGACCAACGCAGTTTTGGCTCCGGTGCCGGATCAAGGGCAATGTGCACATCGGAGTCGCAGTCTGCGCCGGCAGCCGCGCGAACGGCATCCGGCAAAGCCTTGGCCAACACGCTCGATTGTGTGCGCCCGGCAATCTCGAGCCGGCGGTCTGTCAGGCTGGCGCGCCCGTTGCCGAGCCGCGCCAGAGCGTCCAACGCCGCTTCCATGCATTTCCGCCAAGCCGCGGGTTGGCCGGACGCAACCGGCAGAGTGGCCTCGACCAGCGCGCCAGGCAAAAGCCGCCTGGCGACATCGGCAATCGCATCGCGCTCGCCGGCCGCCGGCGCATGGCCTGCGAGCACCAATTTTCCAGCATCGAGAGTTGCCGTTGTAACGTAGGGACTGACGGGAGGCGGCTCGCGGGTGCTGATTTGCGTCGAAACCTTGTGTGGCGTCGCCACGGCCTGCAGTTCCTTGCGAGCCCGCTCGGCCTTGGCCTCTGTCTCCGCAACGCCTGAGAAGGCCCACACCGCGTCGCGGGCATCCGCCGTGCCTTCTTCGAGCATGGCAAGCGCGCGCACAACAGCAAGCACTGTACCTGCCCAATCTGCCGGCGCGCCCTCGCCCGGATGCAATTCGTCGACGACCTTCAGCGCGGGTGCACCATTGCGGCGCACCGCCGCCAACATCTCTTCACGCAGCCTGTCGCCCGGTACAAAGCCCGAAAGGACGAGCTGGTCGCGGGTGAGGCGTGCAGACCAAACGAACGGCTTCACGATGGGTGCAGTGACGCGATCCTGTTTCAGACTGACCCCCGGCGGCAAAGCCGACGTCAAAGCCGTCTTGACATTGCGGTAGGCCCGCAGATCGAGCGCTTCGCCCGAGACGGACAAACTCGTTGCCTCGAGATCGACCTGTCCGTTCTTGAGTTGCGCGAGTTGTTTGATACCGAAGCCGACCCCACCCATCCACGTATCGGTCGGCGGCGCGCCGCGTGCCAGCCGCAAGCGATCGTCGACTTCCAGGTTGGGGAAACTGGCGGTGACGATTCCCATGATGTCGCGGCGTGTTGCTTCGTTGGGAACCAATCCGTTCAGCCGAATGCGGTTGTCCCGTCGAGTCGCTGTCCATTCGTAACGATCCGCCACGTCGATGAGCGTGGAAAAATCGCTCGCTGCGCGCATTCCCCAGGTGTCGAGAACGGCCCTGACGGCGCGTGCCGGCTCGCCCTCCTCCGCTGCCTTGCCGGACAGAGCCGCATCGCGGCCCGATACCGACACGTCGGCCCAGTCGAACCCGGCGCGGGCCAGTGCCTGCTTCGCGCGTGTGCCGAGATCCCGTTCAATCCGCGCATGCTCAACCTGCACGGACGCCCATGCCAGCGCGACGACCGGAACGAGGCCCCAAAGCCAGCGCCACGGGTTGCACTTCATCTGGTTCCTGCTCCCCTAACATCCCATCGAGCGGGAATGAAATCCGTCCTGCCGGTCGCCAGCCTACCCCTCAGTCAGTCAGGCACATCACTATCATCATCGCAAGGCAGAGGCTGCCCAATGAAACGGCATCACTCTCAGCGTGCCGCCGGAAATGGCGCCGCACTATAGCCAAGCCCCTTCAACCTTCCAAGCCGCTGCAGTCTGCGGCGTATCGGAGCGGCGCACGTTTCCGCGAAACGCCAGTGTCGGCTGTCACAAAAGGCTAGATCCGTTCCAGCTGCGAAAGCCGATCTCAGGCCCGCCCCTCAGTCGCCGCCCCTCCGGCCTCGACCGCCCTTGGTGTAGGGGTACATGCGTGTAATGTCAGCGCCGGGCATATCCGTTTCCATTTTGGCCCACACGGCGTCGATCACGCTGGCGATCTCGTCGGTGATGCCCGATGCGCGCGCGTTCTCGAGATAAAGCCGCACGTCTTTGGCCTGCAGCGTCGAGGTGAAACCTGCATCATAGCGTTCAGTGAGAATGCGGCGCGGGAACTTGTCGTCGGTGGCCGTGTTCCGCCCGGTCGCGGCGTTGACGACATCGAGAATTGTCTGCATCGCGATACCTTGAGCGGTACCGAAGGCGATGGCCTCCGAACTCGCAGCAAGGGCGGTCGCCGAGAGGAAATTGTTGAGGAGCTTCACGGCCTGTCCCTGGCCCGGTGTGGGGCCGACGTGAAACGGCTTTCCGAGCAAGGCCAGCAGTGGGTTGACGCGCGCAAAGGTTTCGCTGGAGCACGCCACCATGACGGCGAGCGTTGCCTTCTCAGCACCGGCGATGCCGCCAGAAACAGGCGCATCAATGAACTCGACGCCCTCCTCCTGCAGGATGCGCGCGGCCGCCTCGGCAGCCGCAATGCCTATGGTGGAGGTCTCGATCACGGTCCTGGCGCGGCGGCCTTTTGCGCCAATGATCTCGCGGGCCACGGCTTCGGTGATGCGCCCGTTGGGGAGCGACAGAATCACGGTATCGGCGCAAGCTGCCACCTCGCCGTTGCTGGCGGCAATGCGTGCACCGGGCGGCGCACCGTCAGTGTTGCGCACATCAGCAACCACGAGTGTGTGCCCGGCACTGGCCAAATGGCGCACCATGCGGTGGCCAATGCTGCCGAGGCCGATCCAGCCGATTGTTTCACTCACGCCCGTATCCTGTCGGTTGGTGCCGCGACCAGCGGTATTTTGCCGTGGCCGCCAGCGCTATGCCGCCCTATCCTCGAACAAGCGCATATCAGAGCCCAACGCGCAACCAAGCCTGCGGGCAAAGGGCCAGAATGCGCAAGATGAATTCACGCACGACAAAAAAAACGCGATGGGTCCAACAGATGACCGAAGCATTGCCCGAGTACGAAATCTACGCGATCCGCTATGCGACGCGAGACGCCCAGAGGCGCGACCATTTCATCGGCGGCGATCCCCACGATGGCCCGATGCCGATGGACTACTTCACGTGGGTCGCCATCGGGCCGTCGGGCGCCTTTGTCATCGACACGGGCTTCACCGCCGAAATGGCGAAAGAAAGGAAGCGCACGTTCTTGCGCTGCCCGATCGAGAGCTTGAAGCTGGTCGGTGTGGATGCGGGTGCCGTGCGCGACGTGGTCCTGACGCACATGCACTATGACCACGTCGGCAATTTTCATCAGTTTCCAAACGCACGCTTTCACCTGCAAGCCGACGAGATGGCTTATGCCACAGGCAAATACATGCGCTACCCGCGTCTCGGCCACAGCTACCACGTGGAGGACGTGGTCGGCATGGTGCGGCTGAACTTCAAGGGTCGCGTCGAGATGCACGAGGGGCAGGTCGAGATTGCGCCGGGCATCGTTCTGCATCCGGCACCAGGCCATGCGCACGGGTTGCAGGTGGCGCGTGTCCACACCCGCCGCGGCTGGGTGGTGCTGGCATCCGACGCCACGCACTTCTATGAGAACATGGCGACCAACCGGCCCTTCACGGCGGCGTTTCACATCGGCCAGATGCTGGACGCCTATCGCATCCTGGAGCGACTGGCACCGTCGCCGCGGCATATCATCCCCGGACACGATCCGCACGTGATGAAGGAATACCAGCCACCCAGGCCGGAGCTGGACGGCATCGTCATACGCCTCGACGTGGCGCCCGCAGGCCCGCCGCCAACGTTCCCCGACGTTGCGGAGCACTCATAAAGTCCGTCAGCTTCCGGGCTGATCGTGGATTTCGGGGAAGAACAAGTCCTTCCAGTTCGCCGGCATCTCCTTGATCGTGCCGACCGAGTGCATGAATTCGGCAAACTTCATGCTGTTCTGCGGCGTCATGGTCCACTTGACCTGCGGCCCGGATGCAATGGCGGCGACCTTGTCGATCGGCAGCTTTGATTTCACGTCCTCGGCCCAGTATTGCGCGGCGGACTTCAGGTCCTTGTTGAGCATGTCGGTGGCTTCAGCAAAGGCCTTGATCAGCGCCTTGTAGAGCTGAGGATTTTTGTCGCGAAACTGCGATGACGTCCAGGCAACGGTGAATGTGTGCGGGCCGCCGAACACATCATAAGAATTCAGGACCGTGTGGACGGCCTTGTCATCGAGCTGCTGGAACTGGAACGGCGGCACGCTGAAGACGCTGGTGATTCCGGCAGAGCCGCTCAGCAAGGCGACGGTGGCATCGGGCGGCGTCATCGACACGGTGAGCGGATCGAGCTTGGCGTAGTTGCTGGCGCCCCATTGCTTGGCCGTCGCCATCTGCAACAGCATGGCTTGGAGCGATACCTTGACGGCGGGAACAGCGATCTTGTCCTGGTCGGTGAAATCGGTGATCGACTTGACATTCGGGTTGCGGGTATTGAGGAAAATGGGTTGCGATGAAAATGCGGTGATGCCCTTGACGGCCAGCGGCGTCGTCTTGGTGCGCGCCCACAGCGTCAAGAGCCCCGGCACACCCCCTGAGACGATGCCGACAGAGTCCGACAATAACGCGTCGTTCATGGCGTTGGGACCGTTGAACGTCGACCAGGTGACCTTCAGCTCCGGAATGCCGGCATCCTTCGCATACTTCTCGAGCAGCTTGTGGCGCTCCATGACGTTGAACTGCAGGTACCCCATGGAGAACTGACGCGCGAAGCGGATCTCGGGCGCCTGTGATAGAGCCGGCGTCACGCAAAAACTCACGAGCGCCGCTGCGCCAAGTCCTGCAGCGGACGTTGATACTCTCATGGCATTTCTTCTCCCTGATCCGTGTCGTTCTTAATTGTGGTTTCGAGCGCACCGATGCGATCGATTTCCATTCTGATGCGGTCACCGCCCTCGAGGTAGACAGGTGGCTTGCGAAACGCGCCGACGCCGGCCGGTGTGCCGGTCGCAATCACATCGCCCGGTTCCAGGGCCATGAAGCGGCTGATGTAGGAAACCAGGAATGCCACCGAAAAGATCAGATCCGATGTCGTCCCATCCTGCATCTTGGCATCGTTGACGAAGGTTCTGACACCGAGACCGGAGCCATCACCGAGTTCGTCGGCGGTTGCGATCCACGGGCCCATGGGGCAGAAACCGTCCATGCTCTTGGCAAGGCTGGTCTGCGGTGGCGTGATATCGAACTGGAATTCGCGCGCGGACAGATCATTCAGAATAGTGTAGCCGGCGACGAAGCTGATCGCTTCCGATTCCTTCACCCGGCTTGCACGTTTGCCGATGACAACGGCAAGCTCGACTTCGAAATCCAGCTTCGCGATGCCCGGCGGAATCGCAACGGCGCTGCCGGGTCCGACGACAGAAGACGGCACCTTGACGAACAGGCGGGGTCGATCCTGCTTCGGCCTGCCGACTTCCGCCGCGTGATCGTTGTAGTTCAATCCGACGCCGATGATCTTGCCCGGACGCGGCACCGGCGCGAGCAGCGTCATGGTGCTGAGCGCATGAACGGCGTCCACAGGCCGTTCCTTCAGTGCGTGCTCAGCGATACGGCGAGCGACATCCAGTCCATGCGCACCGAGAGCGAGGAATTCGATGATCGATGCCGGCAGCCCGGTTTCAGCCGACGCGCCCTCAAGGTCAACAAGCTCGTCGCCCGAGATGGCGCCGAGGCGCGGCCCCCGCGAACCAACAAAGGTGGCAAGTCGCATGGGAATGCTCCGTCAAGCTGCGCGCTTCGCGGCGTCCCTTCAATTCATCATCCAAGGAGCTGGCCGCCGTCGACCATGAGCGTCTGGCCCGTGACCCAGCTCGCCCGATCGCTGGCGAGAAACAGGGCGACGCTGGCGATTTCTTCAGGTGACCCGTACCGGCCCCACGGAATGCTGCGCAGCGTGCCTTGATAGAGCTTCGGATCGGATGTCTTGCGCTGCTCCCAGGTGCCGCCCGGAAATTCGATGGAGCCCGGCGCAATGGCGTTGACGCGGATGCGCTTGGGCGCCAGCGCCAGGCCCTGGCTCGCGGTATAATTGTTCACGGCAGCCTTCACTGCCGCATAGGGCACTGAGCGCGTGCTGGCGGCGAAGCCCGAAATCGACGAAATGTTGATGATGGCACCGCCGCCGGCTTTCTCGATGAACGGGACGGCCGCCTGGGTCGCGCGCACGGTGGCCATGACATCGACGTTGATGCTGTTGGCCCAGCCTTGCTCGTCATCCTTCATGCCGAACCCGGAGGCATTGTTGACGAGAATATCGATCCCGCCGAGCGCACCGCCGGCATCATTGACAAAGCGCGTGACGGCCGCTGCGTCGGCGAGATCGCAAGCTGCGCCGTAGACCTTGCCGCCGTGCTGCCTGAGTTCCGCCTCGGCGACCTTCACGCCTTCGGCGCCACGCGCGCAGATGGCGACATCGGCGCCGTCAGCGGCAAAGGCCAGCGCGATGGACCGGCCGATCCCGCGACTGCCTCCGGCCACGACAACTTTCTTGCCCTTGAATGAAATCTGCATCACGCGCTCCCACTGCGGTCACGGCCGCACGCAGATCAGGGCGATCGGGGCGTGGCGGTCCGGATATGGATACGCGTGGAGCATACCGATATTTCGATCAAACAAAAGCAGCTCATCGCAGGCTGAAGTGGTCATCGCTCCGGCGACGGCGGACGTACGCGCCGCTCGTCAGCCATCCAGGTTGGCGCCATAGCCTTGAAAGCTCTGCAACACCCGCTCCATTTCATCATCGGGAAGGAGAACGGCCTCGCCGAGCGAGAGCACCTTGCAATATTGCTCCGCCAGATTCTCGACCTCGGCTGCGAGTTCGAGGGCCTTGCTGCAGGTTTCGCCGATCGCGGTCTGGCCGTGGTTGGCCATGAGGCAGGCGTCACGCTTTCGCAAGCCCTTGGCGACGCTTCGCGCCAGCTCCTTGGTGCCGAACGTGGCATAGGGGACCAGCGGGATGTCATTCCCGCCTGCCACCGCCACCATGTAGTGGAACGCCGGGATGGCCTTTCCCGCACACGCAAGCGCCGTGGCGTAAGACGAATGCGTATGAACCACACCGCCGATATCGGCCCGGGCTCGATAAGCCATCAGATGAAGCCGCCATTCCGTGGAAGGCTTTTTTTGTCCTGGTCCGACACTCCCGTCGTCAGCGACGAACACGATGTCCGCCGGCAAAATCGACGCATAGGTCTGGCCCGAGGGTGTGATCAGCATGCCGTCCCGAAAACGGCGCGACACGTTGCCCGATTTTCCCGGCGACAGCCCTCTGCGGCTCATGGCCAGTGCAGTATCCAATACCTCGCGGCGTGCGCGATCTTCGGCCTCGCGCTCGGCCAGCCCCTGATCCGGATCACTCATGTTTCACTCCCCTTCTTGATCGGGAGAGGATACCGTTCAAGCGGCATCTGACAACGGACTCCATTCATACAAGGTTGATCATGGCGGCAGCGGTTCCATTGACCGTCCTCACGGGGTTCCTCGGCTCCGGCAAGACAACGCTCCTCAAGCGCCTTCTCGAGGATCCCGGCATGGCCGGGACGGCCGTGCTCATTAACGAGTTCGGCGAGGTGGGCATTGACAATGCCCTGATCGAAAAGGTCGATGATGACGCCGTGCTGCTGCCATCGGGCTGCGTGTGCTGCGCCGTGCGCGGCGATCTGGTGGAGGCGTTGGAGAAATTGCACACCAAATCGCTGTGGGGCGATATTCCGCTCATGCGACGGGCGTTGCTCGAAACGACGGGCCTCGCTGACCCGACGCCGATCGTTCACACGCTGATGACGGAAGAGCGTGTCTATCGCATCTATCAGCTCGACGGCGTCGTCACGACGGTGGATGCGCAGCTTGGGCTCACGCAGATCGACGAGCACTTCGAGCCGGCCAAGCAAATCGCCATTGCCGACCGGCTGGTCATCACCAAGACAGATCTCGCAACACCCGAGACCGTCGCGCGCCTGCGCGCCCGCATCGGGGCATTGAACCGTGCAGCGCCAATCCGCGAAGCGGTCAAGGGTGACGTGCCAGTGTCGGAGTTGATCGGGCTCGGCGCGCACGAACCCGCCATCACCAACGCAGACCCCGAACGCTGGCTGTCGGCTGACAAATATGCCGGCTCCCTTGCCGCAAGCGCGCATGAACATCATCATCATCATCACGATCATGACCACGATTGTCATGATGCCAGCTGCCAACATCGACACCATGAGCATCTGCACGGCATCCAGTCGTTCTGCCTGACGTTCGACGTGCCGCTGGACGGCGCAGAGCTTTCCAACGCCTTGCAGCTGCTGGCCCAGCTCTATGGCGGCAAGCTCCTGCGCGTGAAAGGCATCGTCAACGTCAAGGGCGAGCCCAATCCGTTCGTGATCCATGGCGTGCAGCACATCTTCTATCCGCCCGATGTGCTGCAGCGATGGCCGAGCGAAAGCCGCACGTCGCGGCTGGTGTTTATCACCAAGGACCTGCCGGAAAGCACATTGCGACGTCACTTCAAGCCGTTTCTCGGGGAGGCCATCGGCGCGGCAGCGTGATTTCAGAAATAGGCGATCAGGCGCCCGCAGGCAGCCACCGACAGCCAGATCATCAGCGACATCGCTGCCGCTGCACGCAGGCGCAGGGGAAATGCGACGGGTGGCGGCACCTCATCAAGCGTGCGCCTCAGCAAAGCACCGATCAATACGGCGTTGAGCAATCCGAGGGCAATCAATCCGAGCTTGATCTGAAATACCGGGTTCATGGCCACGTGACTGGCTTCAGCGGCGAACAGGATCGATCCTGTCGCGACCATGAAAAGCAGCGCAGCCATCGTCGCGCGCCTCGCCCCGCGCACGATGGCTACCGGATTGGCCGCACGCACTACGCCAAGCAGAGCCAAATCCATGACGCATACAGCGCCGGCAAACAGGAATAGCGCCAGGATGTGCCCCACGTTCGCCGCCGGATAAGCCCAAACCGACTGCCGGATAGCGAGCGCGAATGATGATTGCTCGATCGCGACAAGAAACGCGGGTGCCTCCGCGAGCATCAGCGCATCTCGATCGTCTTGCCGGCGACCGTAATGCGCTCGGCGCGCATTTCATCCTTCTCGGCCGTCGACGGATAGCCATATGCGGATATCTCGTTGCCCACCTTCACCATCTCCGCGAGAGCCCCGCGATTGACCATGCGCGACGTCGGCGCCAGCGTCACTGTCCAGACCTTGTCAGGTGCCTGGACCGTGAGGGCGACGTGCGGGTTCTCGTATTTCGACGTCAGGATTTTGCCGGCAACCGTCACCGGCTTGGAGGCATCGTAGCTGCCCCAGCCGTGGTGGGCTAAGACGGCAGGTGTGCCTAGCGCCACCATAACCACCGCTAGAATCGTCAGAATTTTCGCCATGAGACATCTCCTGTACCGGCAAGCGCGCACATTATGCATCATAGCCCAGCCGCATGCGTGTGACACCGGCGGCCTGCATGTCGGTCCACGCGCGCTCAAGGCTGCCGGCCGTATCGATGCCGCGACAGGCGTCCTCGATAACGGTGGCTTCGAAACCCATGTGGCGCGCGTCAAGAGCCGTCCAGGCCACGCAGAAGTCGGTCGCCAGCCCGACGATGAAGCAATGCTGCAGGCCACGGTCGCGCAAGTAGCCGGCAAGCCCGGTCGC
>JBKKCB010000070.1:0-15460 GCA_046713545.1 Hyphomicrobiaceae bacterium
GGGCTGGGCGTGCTCGACGACCGGCACGATCTGAGCCATCGCCTGCCGACGGGCTACCGGCTGTGGAAGGACGTCGACGTGGTGCTTGGCATCGGCACGCGGCTGCAGCAGCAGCTCGACTGGGGCAGCGACGACGATCTGAAGGTGGTGCATCTGGATATCGATCCGGCGCGTCTCGGCCGCATCAGAAAACCGGATGTGGGAATCGTGGCGGATGCAGCGGAGGGGCTGCGGGCGCTCATCAAACGGCTGGAGAAGCACAACGCCAAGCGGACGGACCGGACCGCCGACATGAAGGCGCTGAAGGGCGCGCTGGCGGAAGAGCTGAGCCCACTGGCGCCGCAGAAGGCGTGGATCGATGCCATCCGAGCCGAGCTGCCCGAGGACGGCATCCTCGTGGAGGAGTTGACGCAGATCAGCTATGCCAGCCGCCTGCTCCATCCGGTTTATGGGCCACGCACATACCTGACGACGGGATATCAGGGCACGCTCGGGTGGGGTCTGCCGACGTCACTGGGCGCCAAGGTGGCGATGCCCGGACGCACGGTGGTGTCGGTCAGCGGCGACGGCGGGTTCATGTTCGGCGTCCAGGAGCTGGCAACAGCCGTGCGGCACAACATCGGCGTCGTGGCGCTGGTGTTCACCGACGACGCCTATGGGAACGTGCGCCGCTTCCAGATCGATAACTACGAGGGGCGCGTCATTGCCAGCGACCTCAAGAACCCGGACTTCGTCAAACTGGGCGCGAGTTTCGGCATACGCTCCACGCGCGCGAAAAATCCCAAGGCGCTGCGCAAGGAGATGGCGGCCGCCATCAAGAGCAACGAGCCCGCGCTCATCGAGATTCCGGTCGGCACGTTCCCCGATCCATGGAAGTATTTCATGCGGCCGAAAGTGCGCGGCTGATCCTCGCTCTCTCCAGGAGACTTCGACAACATGTACCCGCTGCTCGCCGGTCTGCGTATCGTGGACATCACGACGATCGTGCTCGGCCCGTTCGCGACACAGATTCTCGCCGATCTCGGCGCGGAGGTGATCAAGATCGAGACCATCGAAGGCGACATGAACCGTGCGGTGCCGCCCCAAGGTGCACCCGGCATCGGCGGCGCCTTCGCCAACAACAACCGCAACAAGCGCTCGCTGTCGATCGACCTGAAGCAGGAGGATGGCAAGGAGATCCTGCGCCGCCTGATCAAGACGTCGGATGCCCTGGTGCACAACATGCGGCAGTCGGCGCTGGACCGGCTCGGTTTCGGATGGGAGCCCGTGCATGCGTTGAACCCGAAGCTCGTCTATTGCGCAGCCCTCGGCTACGGCAGCGACGGGCCGTACGCAGGAAAGCCGGCCTACGACGACATCATCCAGGCCTCGAGCGGCATCGCCGGACTCAATCTCATGCGTGACGGAGAGCCGGCCTATCACGCAACCGTCACGGCGGACAAAGTCGCGGCCTTATGTACGGTCTACGCGGTGCTCTCGGCGCTGCTCTATCGCGAACGCACCGGCGGCCAGGGTCAGCTGGTGGAAATGCCGATGTTCGAGGCGATGGCGGGGTTCACGCTCAACGAGCACCTGATGGGCGCGTCGTTCGCAGCCGACGCCAAGACCGGCTATCACCGCGCCCTGTCGCGCAATCGCAAGCCCTACAAGACGGCGGACGGCTGGATCGCCCTGTTGCCGTATACCGCAGCGCAATGGAGCCGGGTCCTGAAGGTGGTCGGCCGCGAAGATCTGACAGCAGCACCGTGGTTCAACGACATTTCCGAGCGCAGCAAGCGGTCGGATGAACTCTATGCCATCCTGGCGGTATCGCTCGACGCACGCACGTCCGAGGAATGGCTGAAGATTTTCGAGCGCGAGGACGTACCGTGCGGGCCGGTCAATACGACGGACGAGTTGCTCGATGATCCGCACCTTGCCGCGGTGAAATTCTTCGAGCCGAACTTCGCGGAACCCACGCCGGTGCAGCGCACACTGCGCCAACCGGTTCTGTATCGCGGAATGTCCTGCGAACCGGACCGTTTTGCGCCGCGCCTGGGCGCCGATACCGGCACTCTGATGCGGGAACTCGGCTACTCCGACGCGGACGTGAAGCGCATGAGATCTGCGCGCCTCGTCAACGGACCGGACCGCGACTCCTAAAGCAAATGTGATAGCGGCTGGCAAGGCCGTGTCGTAGGCTGGTCGTATTGTCCGGAATCCGCAACCCAGGAACATCGACATCGGCGCGCGCCATGCGCAGCCCACCAAGGCGCGGCCCTTATTCCGGGGAGGACAAGACTCCATGCCCAAACTCAACGTCAACGGCAAGACGATCGACGTCAAGGCAGATCCCGACACGCCGCTGCTTTGGGCCATCCGCGAGCAGATCGGGCTGACGGGCACCAAGTACGGATGCGGCGTTGGGCAATGCGGCGCGTGTGCCGTGCACGTCAACGGCGAGCTGCAGCGCTCGTGCGTGATGCCGATCGCGAGCCTGAAGACCACCGACAAGATCATGACGATCGAAGGCCTGTCCGCGGACAGCTCCCATCCCGTGCAGCGCGCCTGGGCCGCGCTCGACGTTCCGCAATGCGGCTACTGTCAGTCCGGCCAGATCCTGTCAGCGGTGGCGCTGCTGAAGAAAAAACCCAAGCCCACGGATGCCGATATCAACGACGCCATGTTGAATATCTGCCGCTGCGGCACGCATCAGCGCATTCGCGGTGCCATCCACCTGGCTGCCGGAAACAGCAGCGCCTCGATCGACAACAAGAAGATCTGAGGGGACCGTCATGTTGAAAACCGCAAACCTGAGCCGGCGCAACTTCCTCGTCGGCACGGCCGCAGCAAGCGGCGGACTTTCCCTCGGCTTCCACGTGCCATTCGGTCTTCCCGATGCAGCCGCCCAGAAGGCCGGCGCCGTGAGCGAAGGCAGCGAGGTCAATGCCTGGGTATTCATCAAGCCCAACGACACGGTCGTGGTGCGCATCGCGCGCTCCGAGATGGGGCAGGGCACGCTCACCGGCCTCGCCCAGCTCGTCGTCGAAGAGCTGGAGTGCGACTGGAACAAGGTGACGACGGAATACCCGACGCCGGGACAGAACCTCGCGCGCAATCGCGTCTGGGGCGACATGTCGACCGGCGGCAGCCGCGGCATCAGAACGTCGCACGAGTACGTCCGCAAAGGTGGCGCAGCCGCACGCAGCATGCTGCTGCAGGCCGCGGCCGAACGGTGGAAGGTGCCGGTGGCGGAACTCACGGTCGCCAAGGGCATCGTCACGCACGCCCCGAGCAAGCGCACGACAACCTACGGCAAGCTCGCCGCAGCGGCGGCCAAGCTGCCACCGCCCGATCCCAAGGAGATCAAGCTCAAGGATCCCAAGACGTGGACGGTCGCCGGCCAGTCGATGAAGCGGCTGGACACGGCCGACAAGGTCAACGGCAAACAGATCTACGCGATCGATCTCAAGCTGCCGGGGATGCTCAACGCTGCCATCAAGGACTGCCCGGTGTTCGGCGGCAAAGTGAAGAGCTACGATGAGGCGGCCGTGAAAACGATGCCGGGCGTGCGCCATGTCGTGAAGGTGGGCGAGTCCGCAGTTGCCGTCGTGGCCGACTCGTGGTGGCAGGCGAAGAAGGCTTTGGACGCGCTGCCCATCACGTGGAACGCAGGTGAGAATGCCACGGTCTCAAGTGCAACGATTGCCGAGAAGCTGAAGGAAGGCCTGGACGCGGCCGAGGCCGCCATCGGCCAGAAAATCGGCGATGCGCAAGGGGCGATCGGCGGCGCCGCCAAGAAGGTGGAGGCGGTATACGGCTCGCCCTTCCTCAATCACGCAACGCTCGAGCCGATGAATGCGACGGCCAAATATTCCGACGAGCGCTGCGAAGTGTGGGCGCCCACGCAGAACGGCGAAGCGGCACTCGCTGCAGCCGCCGAGGCATCGGGTCTGCCGCAAGCCAAGTGCGAAGTCTACAAGCTGCACCTGGGCGGCGGGTTCGGACGGCGCGGTGCGTTCCACGACTACGTCAAGCAGGCCGTGCTGATCGCCAAGCAGATCCCCAACGTGCCGGTCAAGATGATCTGGTCGCGCGAAGAGGACATGATGCACGGCTTCTACCGGCCGGTGTCACAGTGCAAGCTCGCGGCGGGTCTCGACGACAAGGGCAATCTCCTGGGCCTGCACATGCGGCTCTCGGGCCCGTCGATCCTGCATCAACTCTTCCCGGCGCGGCTCGAAGGCGGCGTCGACAAGCTGCACTTCCAGGGTCTGCTGGCCGACGAGTTCGGCTACTCGATCCCCAACCTGCTGATCGACCATGCGCAGCGCTCGACGCACGTGCCGATCGGTTTCTGGCGTGGCGTCAATCACAACCAGAACGCCGTCTACATGGAATGCTTCATCGACGAGGTGGCGCATGCGGCGGGCCGCGATCCGCTCGAGTTCCGCCGCGCCATGATGAAGAGCCACCCCAAGCATCTGGGCGTGCTCAATGCCGCGGCCGAGAAAGCCGGTTGGACCACGCCGCCTGCAGCGGGCGTGTTCCGCGGGACCTGTCAGAATACCGGCTTCGGCAGCCATTGCGCCGCCGTGGCCGAGGTGTCGGTCGAACGCGGCAAGGTGAAGGTGCAGCGCCTGGTGATTGCGGTGGACTGCGGCATCGCCGTCAATCCGGACCAGATCGCCGCGCAGGTCGAAGGTTCGGTCGTGTACGGCCTCGGCGCTACGTTCTTCCAGGAGAACACCGTCAAAGACGGACGCATCGTCGAGGAAAACTTCGACGGCTTCGAAACGCTGATGCTCGCCGACATGCCGAAGGTTGAAACGGTGCTGGTGCCCTCGGGCGGATTCTGGGGCGGCGTCGGGGAGCCGACCATTGCCGTTGCCTCGCCCGCGGTCCTCAATGCCGTGTTCGCAGCGACCGGCAAGCGCGTGCGCACGCTGCCGCTGAAGAACGAGAAGCTCACTTGACGACAGGGCGACCGATGGCTGCCGTCCTGGCGGCGACAGCCATAGCGACGTCGAACACGACACTGGTTTTGGGCGAGGACCCGCAGCGACCAATGGCCGATTTTGCCGTGATGGGCGACGCCATGCCCTTGCCCCTTACAGGACAGGCCGGCGATGCCACACGCGGACGGCGGATCGTGCTGGATCGCGAGGCTGGCAATTGCCTGATCTGCCACAAGGTGCCGGAACCGGCAGAGCCGTTTCAAGGCGATCTGGGTCCGGATCTGGGAGGCATCGGAAAGAGGCTGACGGCAGGTCAGATCAGGCTGCGGCTGGTCGACCAGAGCCGGCTCAACCCGCAGACCCTGATGCCGCCGTACCATCGTGTGGAGCGGCTCAATCGGGTCGCAGCGAAGTTCAAAGGACGACCCGTGCTGACGCCGCAAGACATAGAGGACGTCGTTGCTTATCTGGGAACGCTGACGCAATGACACACGCACTCAAGAGACACATGGCCGACATCGATCGCCGGCAGGTTCTGGCCGGTGCCGCCGGGTTGGCGCTGCTGCCGGTGCCGCTGTCGGCGGCGCGCGCCACGCCCGAGACGATGGCAGCGGCCGTGCAGGACATGACCGGCGCCGCAGCCAAAGTGACACCGGGCCGCGTCAGCGTGGAGGCGCCGCGGCTGGCCGAGAACGGCAACTCGGTGCAGGTCATCGTCAAGGTCGACAGTCCGATGACCCAGGCGGATCACGTCAAGGCCATCACGGTGTTCTCGGAGAAGAATCCGATCGCGACGGTGGCTCGGTTTCATCTCGGCCCGCGTGCCGGCGTGGCGAAGGTCGCGACCAGCATCCGGCTCGCGGCGACGCAGCGCGTGCTGGCCATCGCCACCATGAGCGACGGATCGCACTGGTCCGGCGAGACCGAGGTCGTCGTGACACTCGCCGCCTGCCTCGACGGCGGCTAAGGAGACGCAGCATGCCGACCGCACGCATCGTTCTGCCGCGCGAGGTCAAGAAGGGCGCGACCTTCGAGATCAAGACGCTCATCACGCATGAGATGGAAACCGGCCATCGCCGCGACGGTTCGGGCAATCCGATCCCGCGCAACATCATCAATCGCTTCGTCGCCGCGTATGACGGCGAGGACATTTTCAGGGTCGAGTTGTTTCCGGGGGTCGCGGCCAATCCCTACATCGCCTTCTCGACCATTGCCACGACGTCGGGGGACATCACGTTCGCCTGGACCGACGATCAGGGCAGTACACATACGGAGAAAGTGGCGATCAAGGTCGTGTAGTGCGCGGCCTGAACAAATGGCTGGCTGTATGGGTCTGTTCGGGGCTGATCGGGGTCTGTTCGGCGCCCTGTTCAGGGGTGTTCGGCCAGGGTGTTCCGACCGGAACCGGGGATAAACTTCCGGGCTCGGCCTTCCTATCCCCGGAGCTCAAAGCCCAGCAGGACGACGAGGGCGCCAACCCCGGCATGCTGTGGGTGGCAGAGGGGGAGAAGCTCTGGGCGAAGCCGGATGGCGCCCAAAGCCAAAGTTGCGCCACGTGTCACGGCGATGCCGGGGTGAGCATGAAGGGCGTATCGACGCGCTATCCGCACGTCGACGCAAAGTCAGGTGCACTTCTGAATATTGAGATGCAGATCAATCAATGCCGCACGCAGCGGCAAAACACGTCACCCTTTGCGTGGGAGTCGCGTGAATTGTTGGGGCTTACCGCTTACGTGGCGTATCAGTCGCGCGGCCTGCCAATGAGCGTATCGATTGATGGCGGTGCACATCCCTATTTCGAAGCAGGCCGCGCATTCTTCAACGAACGGCAGGGCCAGCTCAACCTGTCCTGCAGCCAGTGCCATGACAACAACTGGGGCCGTCGTCTCCGCGGCGACACCATCAGCCAAGGGCATCCGACAGGATTTCCAATCTATCGCTTGGAATGGCAAGCGATCGGTTCGTTGCAACGCCGGCTGCGGGCATGCAGCCTTGGTGTGCGCGCGGATGTCCTGGACTTTGGTGCGCCCGAGTATATGGCGCTCGAACTCTACCTCGCCTGGCGTGCCACTGGCCTTCCTGTCGAAACACCAGGTGTGCGCCGATGAGGCTTGGGCGATAAAGATGCCCGCGAACGGCACCTGTAGCGACGCGCAAGACGTGTTGCAGATCAACGTTGCTCGCTTGTGCAGACATATGCAGCGACAGTTTGCGTTCTTCCAGATAACGCGATTTGTAGGCTATTTAAGCGGCATGCCTTTCTTTCGGGCTTGAATTCCAGCGTGGTTTTACACAAGTGAGATGGGGCAGCGCATGCAGCGCTGCCGATCCGGAAGGGAGTGAGGAGAAGCGCGATGGGGCCAATATGGAATACGAAGTTTGGCCGGCGTCGCGTTAAGCACGAACCCCCCACGCTGGAGGAAGCGCTTGACGCCGCGCAGGATTTCACTCGCAACCGGCAGGAGCAGATTGCCATTGCGGCTTCGCTCATGGCTTTGCCGGTCGAGGAGGTGAAGGCGCTGGCTGCCAAGCTTCCAACGCGCTCAGCTAGCAGCACGTATGCCTTGCCAAGCGGTCGAAGAGGCGGTCAGGCCGTTGTCGTCGAGCGCAAGATCGCACGTCGCACGTCGCGCCCGGGGATCGGGTACCCGAGAGGGTCATAGCACAACGGCACCGTTCGTTCAGCCTGAGCTTGCCGTCATAGCTGAGCCGGTGACGCTCATGCGCTGCGCAAGAGCCGTCCGCGACGTTTGTCGAACCTGAATCAGAAACGGTATGCCGCAGCAGGATGGTTGGGCGGCAAACGTGCTCCCTTGCCGAATAGCTTTTGCCGCATTGTTCCCGACGTGTACGCGGTCTTGTAGCGACCGCGCCGTTGCAGTTCGGGAATGACGAGGTCGATGAAGTCCGTGAAGCTTTCGGGAAACACCGCATACGCCAGGTTGAAACCGTCGACGCCGGACTCGTCGACCCACTGCTCCAGGTGATCTGCGACTGTTGCGGGAGACCCCACGAACACCGGCCCGCGACCTCCGATGGCACCAAACTCGGCGATGTCCCTGATAGTCCATTTTCGATCAGATGCTGACGAGGTGAAGTTGTCGATCGCGGTCCGCATGGCGTCCGTCTGCACATGCTCGAGGACATCGTCGAGCTTGTATTTGGAGAAATCGATGCCGGTCCATCCCGACATCAGCGCCAAGGTTCCTTCGTGATCGATGTATCTTCGATAGTCGTCCTGCTTGGCCCTTGCGGCCGCGTCCGTCTCATCGACGATCACGGTGGCCATGGAAAAGATCCGGATATCCGATGGGTTTCTTCCTATGGCTTTGGCTTCTTCGCGGAGCGCCGCCACATAGGTGGCCACGACTCTGGCAATCGGACCATTGACGAAGACACATTCCGCGTTGGCTGCAGCGAACTTTCTGCCGCGTCCCGAAGCGCCAGCCTGGTAGAGCACAGGCGTCCGCTGTGGTGACGGCTCGCACAGGTGTATCGCGTCCACCTTGTAGAATTCGCCGGCGTGCTGCACAGGCCTGACTTTGGCAGGGTCCGTGAACATCCGCCGTTCCCGATCGAGCACGACAGCGTCGTCCTGCCAGCTCCCTTCCCACAGTCTGTAGACGACGTGCATGAACTCGTCGGCCTGATCGTAGCGACGGTCATGGCCAAGCTGCTGTGCCTGTCCCATGCCTTTGGCCGCGCTATTGAGATACCCCGTGACGATGTTCCACCCCATACGGCCCTTGGTCAGGTGGTCGAGCGTGGACATCCGTCGCGCGAGCACGTAAGGCTGCTCGTTGCCAAGATTGCAGGTGACGCCGAAACCCAGATGCGTCGTAGCGGCAGCCATCGCCGACACGAGAAGCATCGGATCGTTGACAGGCACCTGGGCGCCGGCGCGCAGGGCGGCATCGGGAGACCCGCCATACACATCGTACACGCCCAGCACGTCGGCCAGAAACAGGCCATCGACAAGTCCGCGCTCCAGGGTCTTGGCCAGATCGGTCCACGTTTCGAGATAGCGGTACGTGCGAGACCGATCGCGCGGATGCTTCCACAACCCCGGCGACTGATGGCCAACCGTATTCATATTGAACACGTTGACCAGAATTTCGCGCGATACCATGTGTCCTCTGCCGCTGGCGCCAGCACTCCATCTTCTGGCTATCATCAACCTCCAAGGCGCCTTTCAGTATCGACTACGCGCGTTGTGGTACGTCAAGCCCTATGGCACGCCGAATCTCGCGAACGGCGCAACTCCGACATCCTGAAAACAGGCTCTCTCGAGGCAGAAGCGGTCCGGGCCGATGCAATGGAACCCAAACCGCATCTGCTCAGTTTGATTGCGCCCCGTAGAATTGGCCGTGCGGTTCGCCACGGGTTGCCGAAGAGGTTCAAATGACTGAGGCCAACGTGGACGAGCAGCTCAAAGAGGGCGGTGGCACACGCAAGTTCTTTTCTCGTGCCTTGGGCTTCTGGACCGGCGCCGAGCGGCGAACGGCCTGGTTCTGGACGGGCGCGGCGCTGGCGCTCTTGCTGGCCAATCTCGTTGTCAACATCGGCATCAACAGATGGAACAAGTGGTTTTTCGATGCGCTGGAGGCCAAAGACGCCGACACGCTCCTTCTTGCGCTGATGACCATCGTTGGGCTCGTTGCTGTCGGTGCTGCATTTGCCGTGGGCATGGTTCGCTGCCGCATGACGCTTCAGGTCAAGTGGCGTCAATGGCTCACCGGGCACTTGCTCTCGCGATGGCTGGCTGACCAGCGCTACTATCGGCTGGCCATAACCGACGAAGATCAGCTCAATCCGGAATATCGAATAGCCGATGACGTTCGCATGGCGACAGAACCTGTCGTCGAGTTTGCTGCCGGCTTCGTCAATGCGCTGCTGTCCGCGATCGCCTTCGTCAGCATCCTATTTGTGGTTGGCGGGTCCATCGAATTGCAGGTCGCCGGCACCACGCTATGGATTCCGGGCTATCTGGCAATCGCGGCCGTCCTTTATGCAACTTGCGTGTCATTGCTCACTTACTACATCGGCAGTCCTCTCGTGGATCGCGTTGCAGCAAAGAACGAGGCCGAAGCGCAATTCCGCTACGAACTCACGCGTGTGCGCGAGAATGCCGAAAGCATCGCCCTCATCAAGGGAGCGGACGACGAGCGTGACCGATTGACCGAAACATTTGCCGACGCGGTGACGCGGTGGATGCGAGTCGTCAGCCAGAACTGCCATCTCACCTGGATACTCAACAGCAATTCGTTTTTCGCTCCTATCGTGCCGCTTTTGCTGACTGCGCCCAAATATCTGGCCGGCCAGATGACATTAGGCTCTGTCATGCAGGCAGCCGCCGCCTTCACGGCCGTCCTGACGGCACTCAATTGGTTTGCAGAGAATTTCATTCGGCTTGCCGAGTGGTCGGCCTCGGCGCGGCGCGTGCAGGAACTCAATGTCGCCCTTGACGAGATGGACGACGAGGACGAAGACGCCCTCGGCATTGCCATTGAGAACGGTAGCGACCAAAGCATCCATCTTGCTGATCTTTCGATCGTGCACCGCGATGGCAGGGTGGTGATCGACGATGCCGACATTACGGTGAAGCCGGGAGAGCGTGTTCTCCTCGGCGGCGAATCAGGGTCCGGCAAGAGCACTCTCATCCGCGCCATTGCCGGTTTATGGCCGTGGGGGGAGGGGCGCATCCTTCTCCCCCCCGGTGCGAAACTGGCGTTCGTTCCACAACGCCCGTACGTGCCTTTGGGGACGCTGCGGGATGCGCTGGCCTATCCAGTGGAAGGCAGTCTTCTCTCCACGGAAAAGGCCCAAGTCGTGTTGAAGGACGTGGGGCTGGCTTATCTTCATAGCAAACTTACCAGCGAGGAAGAGCGCTGGGACCAGATCCTATCGGGGGGAGAGCGGCAACGCCTTGCGTTCGGCCGGCTCCTGCTCAGCCAACCTGAGATCATCATCATGGACGAGGCGACCGCCGCGCTCGACATCGACAGCGAGTTCCGGCTCATGACGCTTTTGTTCGAGCGCTTGCCCAACGCGACCATCATCAGTGTCGGACACCGACCAGGCCTGCAGGAATTGCATAGCCGCTTATTGACCTTGCAGCGGCGCCCCTCAGGAGGGCGCATCGTGCAGACAAAGCAGCGGGACCGCGATGCGTGGCGCCGATTGAAAGGGACGGCCGTCCGGATCTTACGCCCGTTGGCGAAAGGCAAATCCAAAGACGCAGCGGGTGCAGGGTCTGCGAACGACAAGAACTGAGTTCACCCCAATCTCTAGGGGCGCCATATGCCCTCAAAAACGGCGGTCTGGCGCGCGGCATTAGGGACCTCGGTGCCCGAGGTCGTCTTGCCCGGCCATCGGATCGACTTGCCGCTTCGCCTGCGCCCCGGATACCCGTAGCGTCCGCTGGTCGAATTTGCGAACGCGGCCGCGGCGAGGCATTCTAGCGGCGATACTGGGGAGGGAGAAGTTCCATTGAGCGCTGTTTTGAGCAACGACGCCTCCGCGACAAGCGCCCGCAAACACATGCTTGAAAGAGCGCTCAAAATCGGAAAAGAGCGCATTCCCGAACTTGCAGCTCTCGCCGTTGCGCTCATTTTCGCACTGACGGTATGGCTCGGCACGCGCTATGTCGATCAAGCGGATTGGGTGCGTCATACTCTGGACGTCCAGACCAAGATCGCACGGATTTGGTCGCTTATTCAGGACGCTGAGATTGGTCAGCGCAGCTTCGTCCTGACGAGCGATGACCTTTATGCAGCCCCTTGTCAACGCACGCCAACAGATCCAGCGTGAGATCGGCGAGCTGGCCGGCCTGACAGAAGACAATACTCAACAAGTCGCATCGATTGCGGCCGTCAAACCGCTCATCGAGCAGCGCATCGACTTCGCAAACGAAACCATCTCACTCCTTCGCCAGGAAGGTTTTGAGGCCGCGCGCCAGAAAATCCTGGAGGGGCGCGGTCTCGAGTTGATGCAGGATCTGCGGCATCGCTTCGAGAGCATGCAGGCGGCCGAAGCGCAGTTGCTGGCCATGCGCGAGGGCGCGGCAAGGCAAACCATCGTCGCGTTGATCTTTGCCATCGGTGCCATGGTACTGGCGACGCTTGGTGCGCTTGCCGCGTGGATCTTCAATGTCCGGCGCATCTCGCGTGACCTTGCCGCCACCAACATGGCCCTGAACGAGCAGATCGCAGAGCGCGAAATGGCGGAACTTCAGGTCCGTCAGATGCAGAAAATGGAGGCGGTCGGACAGCTTACCGGTGGTATTGCACACGACTTCAACAACATGCTCGCGATCATTACCAGCGGCATCGGCCTGGCGCGACGCCGCCTGGCCGCGGGTCAGGATGGGGTGGACACTTTTCTCTCCGGCGCTCTCGACGGCGCGCAGCGCGCCACGACGCTGGTGAAACGGCTGCTTGCGTTCTCGCGCCAGCAGCCCCTGGCGCCTGTTGCCATCGACGCCAATAGGTTCGTGGCAAGTATCTCCGAGCTTCTCTCCCGGGCGCTCGGAGAAGGCGTCAAGATGGAAACTATTCTCGGTGGCGGGCTTTGGCTCACCCATGCCGATGTCACGCAGCTCGAAAATTCCATCGTCAATCTCTGCGTCAATGCCCGCGACGCGATGCCGAACGGCGGGCGCCTTACAGTGGAAACCGCCAACTGCCATCTCGATGATCGCTACTCGCGTCTACATCCGGGTGTCCCGCCGGGCCAATACGTATTGATCGCGGTCACTGACACCGGCACCGGCATGCCGCCGGACGTCATGGCCAAGGCTTTTGATCCGTTCTTCACGACGAAGGACCCGGCCAAGGGCACCGGCCTTGGTCTCTCCCAGGTGTTCGGCTTTGTGAAACAGTCGGGCGGACACGTCAAAATCTACTCCGAGCCGCGACAGGGCACGACGGTGAAGATCTATCTGCCCCGGCACTATGCGACCGCAACAGACCGGACCAAGGCCGAGGCACCCATCGCAATGGAGATCCAAGGGACCGAGGCAATCCTGCTGGTCGAGGACGAGGCCGCCGTGCTGGCCCTGACCGCAACAAGCCTGCGGGACCTTGGCTACACCGTCATCGAGGCCCGGCACGCCAATGAAGCCGTCGGCCACCTCGAGACCGGCGCGCACGTCGATCTGCTCCTGACCGATATCGTGATGCCGGACGTCAATGGGCGGCAACTGGCCGACAAAGCTCTCACCATCCGCTCGGGGCTGAAGGTTCTCTTCATGACCGGGTTCACCAGGAATGCCGTGGTTCACAACGGCGTGCTGGATCATGGCGTCCACTTCCTGGCCAAGCCCTTTACCATCGAGGAGCTTTCCAGGAAGGTGCGGGAAGCTCTTGGGACCAGCGTCAGAGTTTAGATGTGCTGCCGTCTCTCATCGGTCTAAGCCGCCCGAGGCTGCGCAAGGCGGGTTCTCTCGGCCTCCATCAATCGACGATAGAGGCCGTCCCTGTGCATGAGAACATCTGGAGCGCCGTCCTGCACCAGCCTGCCGCGTTCCAAGACAAGGATGCGGTCAAAACTGCGAACGGTCGACAATCGATGCGCAATGGCGATGACCGTCCGGCCTTGCATGAGGCGGTCGAGGGCATCGCGGATCAACTGTTCTGAGTCGCCATCCAGCGCCGAGGTTGCCTCATCCAGCAGCAGGAGCGGCGCCTGTTTCAGGAACGCGCGAGCGATCGCCACGCGTTGCCGCTGCCCCCCGGACAGGCGGAAGCCGCGATCGCCCACGAGCGTATCGAAACCATCGGGCAACGCGGCGATGAAATCGTGGCAGTGCGCCGCGATGGCGGCTTCGCAGACGTCTTCATCGCTGGCCTCGGGGCGCGCAGAGCGGATGTTCTCCATGAGAGTGCGATGAAAGTGGAAATATCCTGAGGCACCACGGCGATGGCGTCGCGCAAGCTTTGCTGCGTGACCTGGGTGATATCCTGTCCATCGATCAGGATGCGCCCCGCTTGAATGTCGTAGAAGCGTTGGATCAGCGCGAATATGGTGGATTTTCCCCCGCCCGATGCGCCGACCAGACCGACATGCTGTCCTGTGCCGATGTGGATGTCGAGATCGTTGAACGTGGTCGGGCAGTCGGGATAGGCAAACGTGACGTTCTTGAAGGTTACGTTGGATCCGCGACTCATCAGGGGTTCGGCTCCCGGCCGATCACGCATTTGATGCGGGACGAGCAGCGTCGAGAGGGCTTCGGAAAAGCGAGCGATGTGCTGGGTGACATCGACCAGCGCAACAGACAGATCGCGCGTCGCATGCAGGACGGAGAGCCCGAGCGTACACACCAGAATGACGTCGCCAGCGGTCGCAGCTCCCCGTTCCCAAAGCGCGATGGCCCATCCCAGAAGGGCTAAGGTCAAGGCCACGGTGACGAGCGCATGCATGACGCGCAGTCGTTCCAGGTAACGCAGGCTTTGCTGACGCGCCGTGAGCTCCCGCTCGACGGAGGCGTCGAAGCGGCGATGTTCGTGATGCAGGCCGCCGAATGATTTGACGATCGTCATGTTGCCGACGACGTCGGTCATCTCGCCGTCCACAACCGCAGCCTGATTGGCAAACTCATGGTGCAGGGGTTTGCCGGCCGCGGCCCGCCAAACCATCACCGCGACTACGAGCCCTGCGACGACGACGAGGCTGGCTGCCATGGGCCAGCTCACCGTGGCGACGAATGCGATGGCGCAGACGGTCGCCAGACAGGGCGGGAGCACGTTCCACACGAACATATTCTCGATCGTGAAGAATGCATTCGAGGTGGCGGTGATGCGGCTCGTCAGCGTACCAGGCGAGCGAGTAGCGAAGTAGCTGGGCGCATGGCCGGTGACATGACGAAAGAGGTCGCGACGCACATCGCCTGTTACGGCGACGAACGTGCTGTTGCCGACCCAGCTCGCGAGCCGCCACAGAAGATTGTCCGCAGCGATGAGAGTAATGACGATCGCGAAGATGGACCACGCCGCGGCGGCCGCGCGGTCTGGCAGCGACAGGGCTTCGACAAGAAGCTTGACCCCGTATTGTGTGACAATGGAGCAGACGACGGCCAGCGCCACAGCGCCGACGATGAATGCGTGGGATCCCCCGTGCAACCGGACGTAGCGTGTAAAAAAGGCCCCCGGTCTGGTGGCATAGGTGCTTAGATCGTCCATGATGTGGACCCCATGCGGCAGTCGAAGCCATTTTGCGCCGAACAACGCACCTGATCGAACGTTTCAGGTTTTCGAGAGTTCCGAGTGCGACTGCTGGAATTGCGGGCATCGTGTGCACGCCATCCGCGCAAATGGCGTCTCGCGTCCGGCTACTCGGCCGGTTTCGTCTCAGGCATCAGCGAGAGCAAAAGCAATAGACCGCATGCGGCAATGACGGCCAGCCCGAGAAAGGCGACAGGGGTGCCGAAGCTGTCAGCCAAATGGCCCGCCGCAATCGTACTCGAGGCGGCGCCAATGCCGGCGGCGCTACCCACGATGCCCTGAACGAGGTTGAAGCGCCCCGTT
>JBKKCB010000071.1:0-5085 GCA_046713545.1 Hyphomicrobiaceae bacterium
AAACTCGGCCGCAGGGATCTTCTTGCCGTCGCTCCCGCGCACCCGCTTGGCGAGGATGGCGCCGTCTTGCGCAGCAATCGTCATGCCTTGCTCGCTGATGGCGATGATTTCGCCGGGTTTGCCTGTAGTCGCAGCCTTTGCGCTGTCGAAGAGGTCGACCTTCTGGCCGTTGATCGTGGACCAGGCGCCCGGCGCCGGATTGGATGCGCGGATCAGGTTATAGATCTGGGCCACAGGCTTCGACCAATCTATCTCGGCCAGATCCTTCTTGAACCAGCTCTCGTAGGTCGCTTTCGCATGGTTCTGCGCAACCCTCGGTGCCTTGCCCGCCTTCACGAGGTCGAGCGATTCCATCATGGCATCGACGCCGAGCGGAAACAGCCGCTTGAAGTAGACGTCGCCGAGCGTTTCATCCGGACCGATCGCAACCGTCTTCTGCAATAGGATCGGCCCCTCATCCAGGCCTTCGTCGGGCCAGAAGATGGACAGGCCAGTTTCCGTGCGGCCCATGGCGATGGGCCAGTTGATCGACGAAGGTCCGCGATGCAGCGGCAGCAGCGAGGGGTGATACTGGAACGTCCCGAGCTTGGGCGTATCGAGCACCGGCTGTGGCACGAACAGCGTCACATACGCCATCATGCACAGGTCGGCGTTGAAGGATTTCATCAGCTCCAGCGCTTCCGGAGTCTTCCAGCTCTTCGGCTGGTGGATGGGAAGTCCCTTTTCGCGCGCCAGCACCTTGAGCGGGTCTTCCGCCCGGCCTGCTTTGTCGGGGGCACAGAACACCGCGACGACGTCCTCTCCGCGCTCGAGCAGCTTTTCGAGCACGGCCTTGCCGAAGGCGTCCTGTCCATGGACGGCGATACGCATAAAATCCTCCACCTGTACTTTCCGCCACCCAGCGAAGGGTGAGGAAGCGTGTCGATCGTTATTCCGCAGCTTCTTTCCTGCGCGCCTCGGTGGCGCCCGCATCTTTCAATCCGGCGATCTCATCGGCGGAGTAGCCCAGCACATCGCGCAGGACCTCCTCGGTGTGCTCGCCGAGCAGCGGCGAGCGCTTGACCTCCGACGGTGAGGCCGACAGCTTGATGGGATTGCCGACCGATAGGTACTTGCCGCGCGTGGGGTGATCGACCTCGACCATGGTCCCGGTCGCGAACAGCGACTTGTCCTCGGCGATCTCCTTCATGGACAGGATCGGGCCGCAGGGTATGTCGACGGCGTTGCAGATCTCCATGACTTCGAACTTGGTCTTGGTCATGGTCCACTGCTCGATGCGGCCGAAGATCTCGTTCAAGCGTGGCAGGCGTGCAGACGGCTTGGCGTAATCGGCATGCGTCTTCCATTCGGGTTCGCCGATGACGTCGCAGATCGCCTCCCACACCGGCGCCTGCGTGATGAAATAGATGTAGGCGTTGGGATCGGTCTCCCAGCCTTTGCACTTCAGGATCCGGCCCGGCTGACCACCACCGGAGTCGTTGCCCGCGCGCGGCACGGCGTCGCCGAATGGAACGCCCTCGCCATATTGGCTGTATTCGGTCAGCGGTCCATAGGCGAGGCGCTGCTGGTCGCGCATCTTGACGCGTGCGAGATTCAGAACGCCATCCTGCATGGCGCAGGTGACGCGCTGGCCTTTGCCGCTTTGCGTTCGATGATAGAGCGCAGTGACGATGCCGAGCGCCAGGTGCAGGCCCGTACCGGAATCGCCGATCTGCGCGCCGGTGACAAGGGGAAGGCCGTCACGGAAGCCGGTCGTGGAAGCCGATCCGCCCGTGCACTGCGCCACATTTTCATACACCTTGCAGTCCTCGTAGGGCCCCGGACCGAAGCCTTTCACCGACGCGTACACCATGCGCGGGTTCAGCTCCTGAATGCGCTCCCAAGTCAGCCCCATGCGATCGAGGGCGCCGGGCGCAAAATTTTCCACCAGCACGTCGCAGGTCTTCACGAGTCGCTCGAGAATCTCGAGGCCCTTCTTGTTCTTGCTGTCGATGGTGATGGAGCGCTTGTTGTGGTTCAGCATCGTGAAATAGAGGCTGTCCACTTTCGGAATGTCTTGCAGCTGGCCGCGCGTGATGTCGCCGGCACCCGGGCGCTCGACCTTGATGACATCGGCACCGAACCACGCGAGAAGCTGCGTGCATGTCGGCCCGGATTGGACGTGGGTGAAATCCAGGATGCGGACGCCTTCGAGTGCCTTGCCCATGCGGGGTCTCCCTATTTTTTCTTCAGTGCGCTTTGCGGGTTGAGATTGCCGATGCGGCCACTCTCGCTGCCTGCTGCGGGATCAATGACGGCATTGATGAGCGTGGGCTTGCCGGAGTCCATCGCGGCGTTCACAGCACGCCTCAGTTCGTCGGGAGTCGTCGCATTCACCCCGATGCCGCCGAAAGCCTCCATCATCTTGTCGTAGCGCGCGTTCTTGACGAACACGGTCGTCGCCGGATCGGAGCCGACAGTGTTGACGTCGGTGCCGCGATAGATGCCGTTGTTGTTGAAGATGACGATGCAGACCGGAAGCTGGTACCGGCAGATGGTTTCCACTTCCATGCCAGAGAAGCCGAAGGCCGAGTCGCCCTCGACCGCGAGCACCGGCTTGCCGGTCTCGACGGCTGCCGCAACGGCATAGCCCATGCCGATGCCCATGATGCCCCAGGTGCCGACATCGATACGCTTGCGCGGCTGGTACATGTCGATGATGCCGCGCGCCAAATCGAGCGTGTTGGCACCCTCATTGACGAGAATGGCGTCCGGTCGCTCCTTGATGACGGTGCGCAGCACGCCGAGAGCGCCGTGGTAGTCCATCGGGGAATTGTTGTTCATCAACCGCGGCGCCATTTTGGAGATGTTCTCGTCACGCTTCTTGCTGACGGCCGTGGTCCATTCAGCGGGCGGCGCGGGCCACTTTGTGCCCAAGCCCTCGATCAAAGCTGAGACGCACGATCCGATGTCTCCCACGACCGGCGCCGCGATCTCAACATTCGAATCCATCTCCTTCGGCTCGATGTCGATCTGGATGAACTGCTTGGGTGCATCGCCCCATGTCTTGCCCTTGCCGTGCGACAGCAGCCAGTTGAGGCGCGCGCCAATCAGCATCACAACGTCGGAGTCCTTCAGGACCGTGGAGCGCGCTGCGCCCGCACATTGGGGATGCGTATCGGGCAGAAGGCCCTTGCCCATGCTCATCGGCAGAAATGGTACGCCGCTCTTTTCCACCAAGCTGCGGATCGCGTCGTCGGCCTGCGCGTAGGCGGCCCCCTTGCCCAGAATGATCAGCGGCCGCTTGGCGTGTCTCAGCACATCGAGCGCGCGCTTGACCGACTCGGGAGCTGGAATTTGCGCAGGCGCGGCGTCGATCACCTTCACCAGCGATTTCCTGCCAGCCTCAGCATTCATGACTTGGCCGAAAAGCTTTGCCGGCAGATCGAGATAGACGCCGCCCGGACGGCCCGAGACGGCGGCGCGGATCGCACGCGCCACGCCAATGCCGATGTCTGCGGCATGCAGCACACGAAACGCCGCCTTGCAGAGCGGCTTGGCGATCGCCAGTTGATCCATTTCCTCGTAGTCGCCTTGCTGCAGGTCGACGATTTCACGCTCGGACGAGCCCGAGATCAGGATCATCGGAAAGCAGTTTGTGGTGGCGTGCGCGAGCGCTGTCAGCCCATTGAGGAAACCCGGCGCCGAGACTGTGAGGCAGACGCCCGGTTTCTTCGTCAAAAAGCCCGCGATGGACGCCGCGTAGCCGGCGTTTTGTTCGTGGCGGAAGGAAAGGGTGCGGATGCCGGCCGCCTGCGCCATGCGGCCGAAGTCCGTGATCGGGATGCCAGGCACACCGTAGATGGTGGTGAGGCCGTTGAGCTTGAGCGCATCGATAATGAGATGGAAGCCGTCCGTCAGGTCCTGTGCATCTTCGGCGGTCGTGGTTGCCTTTGCGGCTTCAGCCATCGACAATCTCCTCCCGGTGGTGCTCTTGTGTCAGTCGAGATTGACAAAACGCTCGACGTGATCGCGAAGCTTCAGTGTATGGTCGCGGACCAGCCGCTCGGCTCGCTCCGTGTCGCGCGCCTCCAGCGCGGCCACGATCTCCTTGTGATCGACGATGGAGCGTTTGGCGCGATCGGCTTCTCCGATCGTCCGCTGGCGGATCGCGCGAACGTGGTAGAACAGGTCATCGGTCATGCGCGCAATGAGCGCGCATTTGCCAAGACCTATGATCGCTTGATGAAACTGGATATTGGCGTCGGAATACTCGCCCATCTTGCGCGCGATCTCGTCGCTGGAAAATGAGTCGACCAGATCGTGAAGCCTTAGAATTTCTTCATCCGCGGCTTCCTTCGTCGCCAGCCGCGCCGCCATGCTTTCGAGCGCGGCCCACACGGTAATCATCTCGAGAATCTCGGCTTTCGTCTTGCGCACGATGAAGATGCCGCGTCGCGCGACGATCCGGACCAGTCCCTCGGAATCAAGTTGTGCAAGGGCCTCGCGCAGCGGCGTGCGGCTCACGCCGAAGCGCTGGGAAAGATCGCGCTCGTCCAAACGCAATTCAGCGTCCGGGGCGTAGATGTTCAAGTTGGTGATGGCGGATTTCAGCGCTTCATAGGCGCGCGCCTTCAGGCTCAGGCTTTCCGAGATCGGCTGAATTCTCAGAACGGTGTCTGGCATGCGCCGCATCCCCGAGCTTTTCTTGCTACGAGCGCTCTTCGTGCGTGCGCTCTCAGCCAATTACAGTTTCTTGGTATGCCATACACCAGAGACGGGCATGCTGACAATGGTATTGTCTCATCGCGCGTAAGATAGAGTTCTGTGAACGGAATATCCGTCATATGCAACATGAGGACGTTGTGCAGGCTGATTATCCGGTATATGGTATGCCAGATTAGTCCAAACGGCTTTGAATGCGCGAAAGCCGGTGGCAACCAAAAAAAGTTTTGGCGGAGACGTCGCCGCAGGAGGAAATGTGGAAGAGGTTGCGGCGCTGCTGCAGGGCTTCTCTGTCGTCCTCACACCTTACAACATCGGCTTGATGCTGGTGGGGATTCTGCTCGGGGTCATCATCGGCGTCCTGCCGGGGCTGGGTGGCGC
>JBKKCB010000072.1:0-6594 GCA_046713545.1 Hyphomicrobiaceae bacterium
GCGGGTATCACGCGGGCGCCGCGTGCGCGCCGGAACTCCCACAATCGCACGGAGCCATCCTCGCTGGCCGAGGCAAGCATCTGGCCATCGGGTGAAAATGCGAGCGTACCCACCCGTGCCTTGTGCAAGCGGACCGACCGGAACGTACGGCCGGAAGACGTGGACCACAGCCGCACGGCACCGTCGAGACTGGCCGAGGCGAGCATGCGCCCGTCGGAGGTCAGCGCAAGCGCGGTCACCGGATCGGCGTGCCCGCGATACGTCCGTACGAGGTTGTAGGCGGCCGCGTTCCAGAGCTTGATCGTCCGATCGGCCCCGGCCGACGCCAGAAAGCCGCTGCCTGGCGAATAGGCCAGTGTCTCCACCGCGTTTTCATGCCCCTCGAACACATGGATCGCGCCGGCCTTCGCCGTGACGTCGAACAAGGCCACAGTCCCGTCGTGTGCCGACACCGCAAAACGATCCTGCGTTCCCATGAACGCAACCGCTGAAATCATTGCCTCGTTGCGCTTGGAGTACGCAATTTTGTCGCCGGCCTCCAGATCCCACAGGGATATGGAGCCATCCTTGTGTCCCGACACGGCACGACGGCCTTCGGCAGCAAGCGCCGTCGCCGCCCCGGCATCGAGCGTCAGCGTGCGGATGAGGGTTCGGGTTGAGGCGTTCCAGACTTTCAGAGTGCCATCGCCGGTGGATACGATCCATCGTCCGTCACCGGCAAAGGCCACACTTCCGACCGGCCCCTTGTGGCCTTTGATGTGTGTCGCAACCGGAGGATTGATCAATTGCGTCGACCCGGTGATCGGGCCGCGCCGGTCGACAACGGGAAAATGGTCCTGCATGGCCACCGCTGCGGACGCGACACCCAGGCCGATCAACAGCTTGACGGCCAGCGGCCGCCAGCGGGTCTTGGAGCGCATCGGCCGGGGTTCGGCCCGCCGTTCGACCTTCACTTTCGCCGCGGTTTTGACCTTGGGCTTAAGCTCGATCTGCGGCGGGGGCAGAGCCTTGGCGCGGGCTTTCGGTTTAGCCGGCTGCTCGGCAGGCGCATCCGGAGTTGGGTCTGATCTGCTGAACAGCCGCTTGAAGGCGGCGACGGAATTTTCAAGCGTCGCTTTCGGCGTTGTCGCGGAAGCCTTTGCGTCGGCTTTGTGTTGACGCTCCTGGGCAGAGATCCGGCCTGCAAGCGCCGCCGGAGCAGGTTTGGGCGGAGCGTCAGCGAGCAGCTCTCCGGCCTGCGCGTCGAGCAACGCCTTGCGCCACACGTCCACCGATTTCGGACGACTGGTGATCTCCAGCGACAGCGCCTTGTCGATGGCGGCGAGAAAGGTCGGACGATAGGAGCTGAGCGCGGCGTCGCGCGCCGGTATCAACTCGTCGGCGATCATGCGGGACGGGGCGTCGGGAGGCCGTTTTCCCGCTACCGCCTGATACAGCGTCGCGGCCAGCGAGTAGATGTCCGACCAGGGCCCCTGCTGCCGGCTGGTCGTCGCGTACTGCTCATAGGCACTGTAGCCCGGCTTCACCAGGGCGCTCACGGTCATGGAGTGCTGGGCGATGTCACCGCGCGCCGAGCCGAAATCGATCAGCACCGGCGAGCCGTCCTTGCGGATGATGATGTTGTCGGGGGCAATATCGCGGTGGAGGAAATCCGCATTGTGAATCAGCTCGAGCGCGTCAAGCAGCGGTGCGATGATGCGATCGAGCTCGTTCTGGCGCGGGGCCCGTCCGAGGGACTTGAGCCAGCTCTTGAAGCTCTGGCCCTCCTCGAAATGCAAGACCATGTAGCCGGTCTTGTTGGCGCGAAAATAGCGATACACGCGCACGATATTGGGATGATCGAACTTGGCGAGCGTCTGGGCCTCTTCCAGAAAGCGGTCGAGGCCCCAGGTATAGTCTCCCGCGCAATCTTGCGAGCGCGGCGACGCTTCGATGGCACCGTCACGGGCGGCATAGTCGGCCGGAAAGTATTCCTTGATGGTGATGCGGCGCGCGAGCGGCTGCTCCTCGGCCAGATATGTGATGCCGAACCCGCCCGCACCGAGGACGCGCTCGATGCGGTAGTCATCGGCGAGCATCGTGCCCGTGGGCAGGGCGAGGAGGTTCGTCATGTCTCTCGATTGAACGACTGCACCGGGCGCGCGAGAGGCAAGGGACGTTCGACGCTTCGGAAACGCATCCTGCCGATCCGCCTGATCGCCGCCGAATCTCTCAGTCCCATGGCGATATGCCGCCAATAATATGGCGGAACAAGGGACTTGCAAGCCTGGCCGGCGCGCGTCCACCGCCGGTGGCAGGGCTGAAAGCTGTGTACAGCCATGTTCCTGCCGCCATGCGCCGCCACAATGCCCGAATCAAGGAGCCACGCATGTCGCGCCTGAATGTTGCATTCGCCGTGCTGCTTCTGACGGGGGCGGTTGCCGTGTTGCTCGCTGTCGCACTTCTGGGCACGGCTGGTGGTGATGGTATGGCTCGCGTCCATGCCTTGGCTGTAGATATGGTCGGGGCTGCGCTTAGACTTGGTGGTCATCTGGGCGACACACTTAGGATGGGACAGGAACGCACTCCAGCCGTCGTCGTCGGGCTCGGTGCCCTCGTCGTCGTGCCGATCATTGCGCTCGTCATGTCGGCGGGACGCAGGGTCCGTCACGTCGCGGAGAAGCGGGCCTCGCATGTTTTGCAGAACAGGCAGGTGCGGGAGGCGGCTCGTCTGCCACGGACCGCCAATGCTTGGATTGACGTCGACGGGCCGCGCCGGTCGAGCCTGCGGATCGCCGGAGAACTGGTCCGTATCGGCCGCGACGAAGAGAGTGATCTGCGGCTGGATGACCCCAACGTGCACCGGCACCACGCCCTTATTCAGAGAACGCCCGATGCGGAGTTCATGGTATTCGATGTCAGCGGCGAACGCGGCAACGGCGTTTTCGTCAACGGACGCCCGAGGGCGCGGGCTCGTCTCAGGGATGGCGACACGATCACGCTCGGCAGCACGCAGGTCACGTTCCGCTGCGAGCCGGTCGCCCTCACCATTCCTGCCTGAATTTCCATGTGTGCGCGGATCACCGTCGGAGGAGAGACATGGCCAACAAACCGGAGCGCGCGGGAACGGCGGTTCCCGTGACGCAGACTCGATTGCTCGGCTCGCTCAAGGATGCTCTTAAAGCTGCCGGCCGAGAGGAAAAGCCACCGCCGGTGCCCGAGAAGGTCACCATGCTGCCCGCGGTGATCGAGATGACTGCCGGCGATGACAAAGGGGTCAAGGAGGCCAACACGACGGTCGTCAACAGAGGGCCAAGCGCGGTCGAGGCTGCGCGCGAGGCGCGAGGTGTCTACGAGCGCCCCGAGCATGCCCATGTCGAGATGGACGCTCCGCCGACCCGCGTGGTGCGCGGCGTGGCAGCTCCCAAGGATGCAGAGGGTGACGGCGCTGAGCGCACGCGGCTGATCCGCGGCAAATCCAAGGCCAAGACCGTCGAGTTTTTCCAGGACCCGGTGGTCGGCTGGCTTGTGATCGTCGCCGGTCCGGGACTTGGGGCCTTCCGCCCCATTTACGAGGGCAACAATGCCGTCGGCCGCAGCAAGAGCCAGCGCATTCCGATCGATTTCGGCGATGACACCATATCCAGCGAGGAGCAGGCCTTCATCCGCTACGACTCGGTGGATCGCACGTTCCTGCTGGTCCCGAACCTGGCGAAAACCAACATTGTTGCGGTCAACGACCGCAAGCCGACCGGTGCCGTGGAGCTGGCTGCGATGGATCTCATCACCATGGGTCGCACGCAACTTGTCTTCGTGCCATTCTGCGGCGCGGAATTCGACTGGGCAGAGTTGACTGAGCTCAAGGGCTGATGCTGCAGTTTCGTCATGCGAGCCGCGCGAGCCAGGGCAAGCGCAACTATCAGGAAGATGCTTCGGCCGTATGGCAGTGTGGTCCCGAGGCGCTGTCAGCGGATGGCGGCGTCGCGCTCGTTGCCATCCTTGCCGATGGCATGGGCGGCCATGCCGGCGGGGCGCTGGCGAGCGAAACCATATGTGCGGCCTTTCTCGAGGCTCTCCATGCGCGCGATGGCGCCGTTGGCGAACGGCTCAGGCTTGCTCTCTCGGCAGCCAATACCGCGATCGCTCAAGCAGTCACCGGTAATCCGCGGCTGAGCGGCATGGGCGCGACATTGGTCGGCGTTGCGTTCGGACCTCACGGTGCCGAGTGGGTCAGCGTCGGCGACAGCCCGCTCTATCTGGTCCGGCGCGGCGAAATTGCCCGCCTCAACGAAGACCATTCCTTGACGCCGATGCTGGACCGGCTGGTGGCTGACGGCCGCCTGTCGCCGGATCAGGCCAAGGTCGATCCGCGGCGTCACTACCTGCGCTCCGCCGTGTCGGGCGAGGAACTGGATCTCATCGATGTTTCGCGACGCCCTTTGATGCTCGAGGGCGGGGACGTCGTGATCGTCGCCAGCGACGGCATTCACACGCTGGGCGACGAGGCCATTGCCCGCCTCGTCGCCACCCACGCGTCCGATGGTGTCGATGCCACTGCCGCGGCTCTGATCGAAGCCGTCGATCGCGCCGCCGACGCCTTGCAGGACAACACTACGGTGGTCATCGTTGCCGTCGAGGACGACGCGACGGCCTGATCGCCGTCACGCCTTCTTGGCTGAGCGTTCGGCGAGCACCTTGCGGGCGATGCGGAAGCATTCCACGCCAGCGGGAAATCCAGAATAGATGGCGATCTGGTGCAGGATCGTCTTCAGTTCGTCCTGCGTGACGCCGTTGTTGAGCGCCCCGTTGAGATGAAGCTCCCATTCGTGCATGCGGCCAAGGGCGGCGAGCATGCCCAGATTGATCATGGACCGGGTCTTGGGCGGCAGGCGGTCGTCGCCCCAGATGGCGCCCCAGCAGAACTCATTGAGCATGTCCTGGAATTCTTTGTTGAACTCGTCGGCCGTCGACAGGCTCTTTTCGACATACTCGGCGCCGAGTGTCGACTTGCGGGCGTTGAGACCCTTTTCCCAAAGCTTACGATCCATCACTTGAACTCCTGTATGGGGGTTACGGCTCTTGCATTCATGCCCGGCCGCCGGGGCAATGATTGGCAGTGTTTCGGTGCGCGCTCAAGCGATCTTAGCGCAGCCTGGACCGGCCGTTGCGTTACGGGCGACGGAGATTGCAGGCCTGCCATGCGTGGAAATAACTTTGCCAATTTGGCGTGCTTGTAGCAAAAGCATTGCCAAACAAGGTGTCATTTCGGGGAAACGCTTCCGCACATGTCCGTGCTCGGTGCCAATACGCAAGTCTACCGGAACGTCGGGGTTCTTGCGATGTCGCAGGGCCTCTTCATGTCCGTTCAGGCGATGGGCATCGCGGCCTCGCCGCTGGCTGGATATTCCCTGCTCGGCGCCGACAAGTCGCTTGCGACGCTGCCGATCTTCCTCAACCACGTCGGCATCATGGTGACGACGATCCCGGCCTCCCTGCTGATGGGCCGCATCGGCCGCCGCGCCGGGTTTTCGTTCGGCGCGATTCTGGGCGTGCTGTTCGGCCTGCTCGGCGCCTACGCCATATGGCGCCAGGATTTCCAGTTGTTGTGCGCCTCCGCCCTGCTTCAGGGCGCCTCGGCGGCGTTTGCCTGGTACTACCGGTTTGCCGCCGCAGACGCGTCGCCGCCGGCCTTCAAGGCGAAAGCCATATCGCTGGTCATGGCCGGCGGTGTGATTGCCGGCTTTGTCGGGCCGCAACTGGCCAAGTGGACCGTCAACTGGTTCGACCCCGTGATGTTCATGGGCGTCTATGTGGCCATTGCACTGGTCAGCCTGCTGAGCTTGCTGGTTGTGCAGGCGGTACGCATTCCGATGCTCACAGCCGCGGAAAAGGCCGAAGGCGGCCGGCCGCTGTCGGTCATCGTGCGGCAGCCCGCCTATCCTGTTGCGTTGATATCGTCGATGTTCGGCTACGCCGTCATGACGCTGGTGATGAGCGCCACGCCGCTGGCCATGCTCGCGTGCGGCTACGGCTTTGCCGACAGCGCCACCGTCATTCAGATGCACATCATCGCGATGTTCCTGCCGTCGTTCTTCACCGGCGCCTTGATCGCACGTTTCGGCGTGCTGCCGATCATCGCCACCGGCGCCATCATCGAGGTCGGTTGCGCCCTGGTGAACCTGGCCGGCATCGATTTCATGAACTTCCTCATTGCCAATGCGCTGGTCGGACTGGGCTGGAACTTTACCTACGTTGGCGGTTCCACCCTTCTCACGCAGACCTATACGGCTGCAGAGCGCGCCAAGGTGCAGGCCAGCCACGACTTCCTCGTCTATGCCACGACGGCAGCCGCCGCAGCGTCCGCAGGTTTCCTGCAGCAAAGAGCTGGATGGACTGTGCTGAACCTTGCTGCATTGCCGGTGCTGGCCCTTGTGATCTCGGCCACCGTCTGGCTTGCGTTGCACCGGCGGCGCAACGCGGTGGCATTGAATCCCGCCGAATAAGCCAGCGCAGTGCCGGTCAATCCATGTCCAGCGGCCACACAGGCCGGCGCACGTGCTTGAAGGTGAGCTTCTTCAGGTCGTGCGAGGTGATGCCGCCGCCTTCATCCACGAC
>JBKKCB010000073.1:0-11493 GCA_046713545.1 Hyphomicrobiaceae bacterium
TCGCTGAGGCGTGTGTTCGCTGATCGCACGGTCGAAGAGGGCGCCGCACTTGCCCAGCGGGCTCCGGTCGATATGCGCGTCAACATGTTGAAGACCACGCGTGACAAGGTGCTGAAGGCCCTTGCCGCGGCCAAACCCGCAGCGACAGCTCTGTCCTCCGTCGGCGTCCGGCTGCGCCCACCCGAGGGCCCGGGCCGCCAGCCCAACGTCGAGGCCGAGCCCGCCCATGGCAAAGGCTGGTACGAGGTGCAGGACGAAGGCTCGCAGATTGCGGCTCTTCTGGCAGGAGCCGCGCCTCGGTCCCAGGCGCTCGATCTGTGCGCCGGCTCCGGCGGCAAGACCCTCGCCATGGCCGCGATGATGGAGAACACCGGCCAGCTTTATGCCTTCGATCGCGACAAGGTGCGCTTGCGGCCGATCTTCGAAAGGCTGAAGCGAGCGGGCGTCCGCAACGCAAAAGTGCTCCAGCCGGGCGATACGGCGGCACTCGACGCGTTCGGCCCGCGCTTTGACGTCGTGCTGATCGATGCGCCCTGCACGGGCTCCGGCGTCTGGCGGCGCAGGCCGGATTCCAAATGGCGCCTCAAGCCTCAGGACGTGCCCGAGCGGCAGGCCGAGCAGCAGGCCTTACTCGGCCTCGCCGCACCTCTCGTCAAACCCGGTGGGCGCCTCGTCTATGTGACATGCTCCATCCTGCCGGAAGAGGGCGAGGATCAAATCGCGACGTTCCTCGCTACGCATGATGCGTTCACGTCCGTGCCGATTGAGGCCGCCTGGCGCGAAGCTGGCCTGCTCGGCGCGGCGCCGCTCTCGGCCAACAGCCGCAGTGCTTCGCTGTTGCTGACGCCAGCGCGCCACGACACGGACGGGTTCTTCATCGCCATTCTTCGCCGGACCGGAACGGGAGCCGCCTGAGCAGAGTTGTGCGGGGCCACGACGCTTTTCGTGCACAAGCTCGATGCTATGTGTTCGCGCCACAGAACAGTCTCTTGCATTGTGCATAGGACCGACTAACTATCCCGCCTTATGAGGCCAGAGGGGTCTCGTGTCACGGTCGTCCGAGCAAGTGGGGAAGCGCAGGCTTCCAGCCAGACGCGGCGGTATCTGAAGGAGGACGTTCGTCTATCATGGCTACAGCTTCTAAGACGAAGCGTCCCAGGCGCGCGCCGGTGCGGTCCTGCCTTGGGCCAGTGGCAGACCTGGAATCTCATCTCCCTGCGGAGTGGTGGCGCAAACTCTTCAATGCTCTTTATGTGAAGACCGACGGCGATGTCGTCGAGAATGCCGAGAATACGCGCCGCGAGGTGGACTTTATCGTCGCCGCGGCCGCGATCCAGCCTCACAGCAACATTCTCGATCTGTGTTGCGGCCAGGGCCGCCACGGCCTCGAACTGGCCCGGCGCGGCTTCAAGCACGTCATGGGTGTCGACCGCTCCCGCTACCTCATCCGCCTCGCCAAGAAGCGGGCACAGACGGAAGGCCTGAGCGTCGCATTCAAGGAGGGGGATGCGCGCAACCCCCGGCTTGCAGAAAATAGCTTTGATTGCGTTGCCATCATGGGCAACTCCTTTGGCTATTTCTCCAACAAGCAGGATGACGAGAAAGTTCTGTACTCCGTCGGCAAGCTTTTGCGGCCCAGCGGCCAGATTGTGCTCGATATCACCGACGGCGCGCATATGTCGGAGAATTTCGATCGCCGCTCCTGGGAGTGGATCGACGAGCACCACTTCGTCTGCCGTGAGCGCACCATCTCGGCCGACGGCGAACGCCTCATCTCCCGCGAGGTGATCGTCAACGACGAAACCGGCGTTATCGCCGACCAGTTCTATGCCGAGCGCCTGTACACGCGCGAGAGCATCGGCAAGCTGCTGGAAAAGACCGGGTTCCGCAACATCCGCCATCACGGTCATGCCGAGGCCGTGTCCGATCGCGACCAGGATCTGGGCATGATGGCCCGGCGGATCTTGCTCACGGCCGATGCCCCCCAGCTGCCCGCGCGGAAGGTACGGGGCAAGGTGCAGAAGCTCGACGTCACCGTGCTGATGGGCGATCCGCGCCTGCCAGACATGGTAAAACGCAACGGCGCCTTCAACCCGGAAGATTTCGACACGGTCCGCAAGCTCAAGGACGCGCTATCGGAGCTGACCAGCTACAAATTCCACTATCTCGACAATCACGCCACGCTGGAGCGCGATTTGTCAGAACTGCGCACGGATCTCGTTCTGAACCTGTGCGACGAGGGTTATAATAACGACCCCTTCAAGGAGCTGCACATTCCGGCGCTGCTGGATGTGCTCGGCATTCCCTATACCGGTGCCAATCCCGCCACGCTCGCAGCCTGTTACGACAAGGGCCTCGTGCGCGCCGTAGCGCAGGGCCTGGACGTACCTGTGCCGCTCGAGACCTACGTGCGTCCGGGCGATCAGGGCGCAACCTTGCCGTCCGTGTTTCCGGCCCTCCTGAAGCACAACTACGGCGACAGCTCGCAGGGAATCACGAAGGACGCCCTCGTCAACGACGAGAAGAGCCTGCTCGACTATCTCGAGCGGCTGCGCCACGAGTTCCCGCGGCGCCCCATTCTCGTGCAGGAATATCTGACCGGTCCCGAGTACACAGTCGGGCTTGTCGGCAATCCGGATCAGGGCTTGCGCGCGCTTGCCCTTCTCGAGGTCGATTTCTCGCGCCTCGACCCCAGCCTGCCGCGCATTCTGGGCTATGAGTCCAAGTGGGAGCCCGACAGCCCCTATTGGACCCAGATCCGATATCACGAAGCCAATCTGCCCGACCACGTGCAGGGCCAGCTCATCGAGCATTCCGCCCGTCTATTCGAGCGGCTGGGGTGTCGCGACTACGCCCGCTTCGATTTTCGCGCCGACGCCAAGGGCGATATCAAGCTGTTGGAGGTCAATCCCAACCCTGGCTGGTGCTGGGATGGCAAGCTCAACATCATGGCTGGCTTCCAGGGCATTCGCTATACGGAGCTGCTGTCACAGATCCTGGCTGCAGCGGAGGAGCGCGCCGGCATCGTTGCCAAGCCGCAGCTGGCCCTCACCGCCGGTAGCAACGGTCCGCAACCCGTGGCGCAGTCGGGTTGAAGCGCCCTGCCCAGAGGCCAAGGCCAATACGCCATTGGGGCCGGCAGCACTGCTGTCGGCCGCTTGCTCATTCACAGGCCGCACCATCTGCCTGATAGTCGGGCACGGCGGAACTTGACCGCCCTTTAAGCCGGTGATCTATCGATGGATGCTCATGCAATCGATTCCTCTGGTCCAGATATCGCCATGACGGCCAACGCGCCCGACACGGTCCTCATCATCGACTTCGGCAGCCAGGTGACCCAGCTCATCGCCCGGCGCGTACGCGAGCAAGGCGTTCACTCCGAAATCGTGCCGTTCAACAAGGCAGAGGAAGCTCTCACCCGACTGCAGCCGAAGGCCATCATCCTGTCGGGCGGTCCCGCCAGCGTCACCGAAATGGGCACGCCGCGCGCTCCGGACTGGGTGTGGTCTTCGGGCCTGCCGGTGCTCGGTATCTGCTACGGCGAGCAGGCGATGGTAGAGCAGCTGGGCGGCGGTGTGGAAGGCGGGCATCATCGCGAGTTCGGTCGCGCCGAGATCGAGGTGGTCGATGACTGCAAGCTGTTCGTCGACGTCTGGAAGAAGGGCGAACGAGACACCGTCTGGATGAGCCATGGCGATCGCGTCACGCAGCTCCCTGCGGGCTTCCGCGTGGTCGCCATATCGAACGGCGCCCCTTTCGCCGCCATCGCCGACGAGAAACGCAAGTTCTACGCCGTGCAATTCCATCCCGAGGTTGCGCATACGCCGCGCGGATCGCAACTGCTCGGCAACTTCGTCCGCAAGATCGCCGGCCTGCCCGGCGACTGGACCATGAAGCACTTCCGCGACAGCGAGATCGCCCGCATCCGTGCCCAGGTGGGCAAGGGCCGCGTGATCTGCGGCCTGTCCGGCGGTGTCGACAGCGCGGTCGCTGCCGTCCTGATCCACGAGGCCATCGGCGAGCAGCTCACCTGCATCTTCGTCGACCACGGCCTGCTGCGGCTGAACGAGGCGCATGAGGTCGTGCGCCTGTTCCGCGAGCACTACAATATCCCGCTCATTCACGTCGATGCCAGCGACAAGTTTATCGACGCGCTCGCTGGCAAGACCGACCCCGAAGCCAAGCGCAAGACCATTGGCGCGCTCTTCATCGAGGTCTTCGAAGAACAGGCGAAGAAGATCGGCGGCGCGGAGTTTCTGGCCCAGGGTACACTCTACCCTGACGTCATCGAGAGCGTGTCGTTCACCGGCGGACCGTCGGTCACCATCAAGTCGCATCACAATGTGGGCGGCCTGCCGGAGCGCATGAACCTCAAGCTTGTCGAGCCATTGCGCGAGCTGTTCAAGGACGAGGTGCGCGCGCTCGGCCGCGAGCTGGGGCTGCCCGAAGCGTTCATCGGCCGGCACCCCTTCCCGGGGCCTGGCCTCGCGATCCGCTGCCCGGGCGAGGTCACGCGGGAGAAACTCGAAATCCTGCGCAAAGCCGACGCCGTCTATCTGGAAGAAATTCGCAAGGCTGGCCTCTACGACCAGATCTGGCAGGCGTTCGCGGTGCTGCTGCCGGTGCGTACCGTCGGCGTCATGGGCGACGCGCGCACCTACGACCATGTCTGTGCGCTGCGCGCCGTCACCTCCACCGACGGCATGACGGCCGACTACTTCCCCTTCCCGCACGATGTGCTCGGCCGCATCGCCACCCGCATCGTCAACGAAGTGGCCGGCGTCAACCGCGTGACCTACGACATCACCTCAAAGCCCCCCGGCACGATCGAGTGGGAGTGACGGGAAACGACGGTCATCCAATCCCGGCACCCCCTTGTGCCCGTCCACGCCGAAGAGGCGACGACCGCCCCAACGCACACCGTTGCGGACGTATCGGCTAGGAGGTCATCTGATCCACCTCCGGAAGAATCTCGAAAAATGCGTGGCCGCGTCGGGTTCCCGTCAACCCGGATAAAATCGAACGGGTCTCAAGCGATCCTGCGCCACAACCCGTGGAACCCAAGTCGGCGTAGGGAGTTTCAGCCACCCGTTAGATAGAGAGCCAACCCATGAACATCATTGCGTACATCGTTGTCGGCATCATCGCTGGTTGGTTGGCCGAGCGCATAACCGGCCGAAATCATGGCCTGTTGATGAACCTGCTCGTTGGTGTGATAGGGGCCACAATCGGCGGCTTCCTTGCCACGAGCGTACTCGGCCTTCATTTCGTTGAGGGGTTCAACATCGCGACTGTCGCGGTGGCGACCGGGGGAGCAATTCTGCTTCTAATGATTTTTGGCGGGATGCGGAACCGCACGTCGTAGCGCTCCATCCAACTATTTGACATGAAGATCGCCACCTTCAACGTCAACAACGTCAACCGTCGCCTGCCCAACCTGCTGCAGTGGCTCAAGACCGCCAAGCCGGACATTGTCTGTCTGCAAGAGCTCAAGTGTACAGACACGGAGTTTCCGGCCCCAGCGCTCAGTCGCGCTGGCTATCACGCCGTCTGGCGGGGGCAGAAAACCTGGAACGGCGTCGCTATCCTGTCACGGCGCTCTGAGCCTGTTCTTACCCGCAGTTCTCTGCCTGGTGATCCCGCCGACACGCAAGCCCGCTACATTGAGGCGGCGGTGGAGGGTATCCTCGTTGCCTGCATCTACCTGCCCAATGGCAATCCTCAGCCCGGTCCGAAATTCGACTACAAACTCGCGTGGTTCAAGCGGCTCACCGTTCACGCGCGGACCCTGTTGCGGCAGAACGTGCCGATCGTGCTCGCAGGCGACTACAATGTGGCGCCGGCGGACATCGACATCTATGCAACGTCGTCCTGGAAAGATGATGCGCTGGTCCATCCCGAAAGCCGGGCCGCCTACGCTCGCCTCGTGAACCAGGGATGGATGGACGCGATCCGCGAGACGCACGGCGATGAGCGCGTCTACACGTTCTGGCACTACATGCGTCAGCGCTGGGAGCGCAATGCGGGTCTTCGGCTAGACCATTTGCTGCTCAGTCCTGCTGTGGCGTCGCGTCTGAGCGATGCGGGCGTTGACCGTTCCGTGAGGGGCAGGGATGGTGCCAGCGACCATGCGCCCGTGTGGGCTGTTCTCGGACGGTTACCCTAGCCGCACCTCAGGCATCACGGCTAGGCACGGCGCGGCCTGAAGCCACCTAGAAGCAGCCGGTGATCGTCGACCCGCACTTGACGTAACTGATCGCGTCCCATGCACAGCACGGCTCCACCTTCTTGCACACCCATTGTCGCCGTTCGCCTGAAGGAAAGCGATAATTGCAGACTTTTTCGTCTTTGCCGGCCTTGAGTGCACTCGATTTCGCCGGCTTACTCTGCTTTTCCTGGGCGCTGACAGGTCCCCCGCTTACACACACCGCAAGCCCAATCGCAATCAACAGACGGATCATGGAACTCATTCTCCTGCAGCCAAAACCGGCCGCATTCTACCGCGCAGGGGGATTGGCGCTATGGCGCGCGGGCCTCAGCCCCGTCCGAATCCGCGCTGCCGTCAGGCCTGGCGTGCTTTGCACGTCTGCGGATAGCTGGTACCAATCACAATCCCCTTCACAGCTACAAGCGTTGGGTCCGTGCTTATTCTCGGGTTGGTCAGTGATACCCACGACAGCGGCGTAGCGCTTCTCGCTAATGGCGTGCCCGACTTTGTCGTCGAGGAAGAACGCCTCAATCGCCGCAAGCATACGCATCGCTTTCCGAAGCTGGCGCTCGAGGCCGTCTTGGACGAGGCCGGCCTTCAGCTGAGCGACATTGGCCTCATAACCACCCCGTGGAACGTTCAGCGGCTGCGGCGAAATGCTCTGGCATCCGTGCTGAGGCGTTTTCCCGATAGCCTGACCTTGCTCAAGCAGGCGGCTCGGCCGACCCAGCGCGACGGCATGCTGATGCTGAACTATCGACTGAAGCGGACCCTGCGGTCCCAGTTTCCTGGCCAGGCATTGCCGCCAATCTACAATGTCGGGCATCACGACTCGCACGCTGCGTCTTTTTTCGTCTCCCCGTTCGACGAAGCGACAGTCCTGGTCATGGACGGCTACGGCGACGATGCATCCACCAGTATCTATACCGGTGAAGGAAACCGTCTTGAGCGCCACTGGCGTTCGACCATCTTCAACTCGCTGGGAATTCTTTACACGTTCGTGACCCAATATCTGGGCTTCGCAGGGTTTTCCGACGAGGGCAAGGTCATGGCCCTGGCCGCCTTCGGCGACGACAGCCTCGTTGACGCATTCGGCAAGGTCGTCTCGTTGCGCCCGAATGGGCAGTACGCCTTGGACATGTCATATTTCAATTACGACGCGTATGGGTCGCTGCACCCCTTCCGGTCGAAATTCTTCGACGAGTTCGGGCCGCCACGTTTGGCGAGCGAGCCCATCAACAAGCGGCATCGGGATATTGCACGGGCTCTCCAGAGAACTCTGGAAGAGGTTGTGTTGCACATCGCGCAGGATTGTCTGCAGCGCTATCCTTCCCGCAACCTGGTGATCAGCGGCGGCGTTGCGCTCAATTGTGTAGCCAATGCGCGCTTGGCACGAGAAACGGCCTTCGAACGCGTGTGGGTGCCCCCGATCGCTTCCGATTCAGGGGCCCCGCTGGGCTCTGCGCTCTGGCATTGGCATATGCGCCAGGGTAACCCCCGCAATTTTACGCTCGACCACGCCTCGCTTGGTCTTCGCTATCCGCCAGAGGCGATCCGCTCGGCGCTGGAGGCCGCCGGGCTCGCCTATCGCCAGCTGAGCATGCCAGAGTTGGTTCGCCGCTGTGCGCAGGATCTCTCCCGGGGCAAAATCGTCGGGTGGTATCAGGGTCGATTTGAAGCAGGACCGAGATCTCTTGGCAACCGGTCGCTGCTTGCCGATCCGAGGCGCGCGGACATGAAGCACACTATCAATAGCCGCATCAAACATCGCGAGGATTTCAGGCCGTTTGCGCCTGCAGTCCTACTCGATGCGGCGCCCATGTTCTTCGATGTTAGCCATCCTGAGCGCTTCATGACTGTCGCCGCTCGGGTTCATCCGCACATGGCCCACAAAATCCCCGCCGTTGTCCATATTGACGGCACCGCCCGAATCCAGACGGTGGAGCGCAAGCACAACGCCGCATACTATGATTTGATCGAAGCCTTCGGCGAAATCACGGGCGTGCCTGTGCTGCTCAACACCAGTTTCAACGAGCGCGAGCCTATCGTGGCCCGCCCCGAGGAAGCCATCGCCTGCTTTCGGCGTGCCGAAATCGACGTTCTCGCGATCGGCGACTTCTACGTCGGAGGCGGTGAGGGCGAGCGCACAGCGTCGCATGCCGAGGACACAATCCTCAACAGCTGAAGGGGGCGTCTCCCGTGTCCACAGGCCGGCTCCACGGCACACTCAGGATTCTCGCTGCGCTGACAGGCGTCGTTCTTCTGGTGATCGGGATACGTTTTCTGATCGTGCCCCATCAAGCCTCTCGCTTCTTCGGTATCACGGCCGCTGTGGCACCAGGATCAGCGGACCTCCACTATGTCATCGGTTTTCGTGACATCTGGCTGGCGGCGATCGTGATCGTCCTGTCGGCCCTGAAGGATTGGCGCGGTCTCGCGATCTGGATGGGCCTTGGCGCGCTTGTCTGTATGGGCGATGCCGGCATTGCCGCGCAGTCGAGCGCCAAGGTTTTTCCGGTGGCCTTTCATCTGGCATCGGGCTTCTTCTGTGCAGCCCTGGCGGCGGCCTGCTTGCGGCAGCACTCTGTCGGCGCGGGGTAGTGTGGCTCAGAAATACTATGCTCCGGTCGCGAAGCGATCTCAGGCAAACGCTTGACGGATGCGCGCCCAATCGGCGATCGCCTCCTCCTGTCCAGGCACAAGTTGGATCGTAAACTGCGTGAAGCCAGCGGCGCGCAATGCCTCGATGCGTCGCTTGATCTCTGCTTCGGTCGCCGTGAAAGACGTGGCGCGGATGAGGTCTGCGGTCACGAACGGCCTTTCCTCCGGCTTCACAAACATCAGATGCCCACGGTGGTTCTGGAGATAGGGGGCATCCGCCGGCTCGAAGGTCCGGGCCAGCGCGACGTAGCCTTCCAGCTCATCGCGAACATTCCCCGGCATGCTGGTGCCTGGCGCCAGCCCGGACAGAGCCTCGTCTGCCGCGCGATGCAGCGTCACGGCGGCGCGTGGTCCGGCCTGCGCCATGGCCCGATCTGAATCTGCAGGTTCGCCCTCCTGAAGGACGCAACCCAGCGCGAAGGCTGTGGCGGACAAGTCAGCCAGCGAGCGCCCGGCTTTGGACCACTCCTGCCGCATCGCTTCGACTTCGCGGATGCCAGCGTCGACATTGCCGACGAAGTCGATCCAGCCCGCTGCCAGGCGGGCCGTCAGCTCGCGCGTGCGTGGGCCGTAAGCCGATAGGTGCAGCGGGATCGGATCTCTGGTGTTGACGAGGTCCAACTCGGGATTGAGAAAGCGGATCTTGTGCACCTGCCCTTCCATCTCGAAGTCGACGGTCTCGCCTCGCAACAACCCGAACACCTGCTCAACATAGGTTTCCATCGCCTTGATCTTTATCGCACCGAAACCCATGGCACGCCGTGCCGTGAAGCCGGTGCCAACCCCGAAATCAATGCGACCAGGCGCAAGCTTGTTCAGCGTCGCGAGAGCGTTGGCGGTGACCGGGGCGATGCGGTTCGATGGTACGAGAACACCGGTGCCGAGACGGATGCGGCGCGTGTTGACCGCGGCAGCTCCCATGGCAACAAAGCAATCGGCGCTCAGCATCTGGGTGTCATAGAACCAAGCGTGCGTAAAGCCGAGTTCCTCAGCCCGCTGGGCTAGTCTCCAGGAATCAGCCGCCGTGGCTAGCGCGATGCCAAAATCCATCGTCTCCCCTCCTCAGGAAGTCCAACCCTGTCGAGCAGGCAGTACTCTTCATCATACTAACGAGTATAAATGCGACTCACCAACGTCAGGCCACCACGATTGCCGGCACCCGCTTAGCGCGTCTGCAGGCGTCGTGTGTCGTTGGCCATGTCAGCGATGCGCTGGATCTTTGGTGGCGCAGAGTTGCTCGTTCAACAACCCGAATGGCTCTCGAAATCGGGGGCGCGAACGTGCTAACTTCCCTTTCCCAGGGTGACAGAGCCCATCGGCGACACCTGATTTCGAATCCACGCGCGAGCGCAAGGACGGAAGGTGCTTCATCAACGGATGGCGTCCAGCGTGTCTCATGTCGTTGTTGACTGGCCGTTCAAAGTACTCGTTCGTTTGCAGAGGTTCCCATGAAAGAAAGAATTGAGACAGGCTTCATGGCATTTGTAAACGATGGCGCAGAGGGCATTGGCGCTGTGCGGGCGGTGTCAGCCGATTCGATTACAATCTATGTCGAGAATGCCGGCGACTTCATTGTCCCGATTTCTGCGGTCACAGATGTGCATTCCCAGAAGGTCATGCTGGACCCGAAGCGCTTGAAGAAGGAGCTTCTGGTTGCGATCGGCCATGCGCACGACAGCGAAGATCCGAACGTCGCTGGCTAAACTCGTTTCTTCGATTGGGCGCGTCGGCCCCGCCTCGCTCCAGGTCCGCGCAGCAGTGCTGCGTCTCTAGACAGTCCGACTGAACGCCCTGGTAGCCTCCACGCTTTCCCGGACCAATGTGATTGTCAGATGACAGATCGCAGAGCTAGGCTGCGTAACAGTGGAGGACTGGGGGGAGCCGTGGCCGCTGCCGAATCAAGTTTTGACTTCAATGCCTTCAAGGCCGCTTTCGAGCGTCAGGATCTCGAAGCGTGGTCTTCCTTTTACAGCGACAATGCCGAATGGGTGTCCTACCGACACATCAATCCACCCCGCAGTCCGCACATCCTGGCCGGACGGGAGCAGATTGAGGCCGTTTTGAAGCGCGTGAAAGCAAGCGAAGTACAGCTCTCCATCAGCGACGAAGTGCTCAATCCGCAGCGCTCGGCGTTTTGCGTCATGTGCACGCTGCCGAGCGGGTACCGCGTCATAGAGCACGTCATCATCCATCACCCTGATGGGACCATTGTTCGGCAGGTCGACGTCGAGGCGTGGGACTAGGGGAGGTGGAATGGGCCGCGCGGCGAAAGGTGGGATCGTTACGATCTATGGCATAAAGAACTGCGACACGATGAAGAAGGCGCAGGCCTGGCTCGAAGAGCACGGAGTGCCTTACGCATTCCACGACTACAAACTCAAGGGTATCGAGCGCGCACGCCTCGAATCCTGGGCACACGATGTCGGTTGGGAGGCGCTCATCAATCGCGCCGGCACGACGTTCCGCAAGCTGCCGGAAGTGAACAAGGCGGACCTCGACAAGGAGAAGGCCATCGCGCTGATGCTCGATCAGCCGTCGATGATCAAGCGCCCCGTGCTCGATGCGGGAGGGCGCCTGCTCGTCGGTTTCAAGTCGGAGCTTTACGCCGAAGCATTTGCGCGATA
>JBKKCB010000074.1:0-8841 GCA_046713545.1 Hyphomicrobiaceae bacterium
GATAGAAGGGATGCGCCTCGCCACCGGACACGACCTGCTTGCTGGTCATCGGGAAGTTCACGCCGAACGCACCTTGGCAATATCCGAGGATCTCGCTCTCGCTCTTGGGCTCCTGCGCACCGAAATCATTGGACGGTACACCGACAACGACGAGGCCGCGCTGCTCGTAGCGCTGCCACAACGTCTGCAGGCCCTCATACTGCGGCGTGAACCCGCAGAACGACGCCGTATTGACGACAAGGAGCACTTTGTTGCGCCACTGCGCCAGCGGCAATTTTCCACCTTCGATGGCCTCGAATTCGTAGTCGTAGGCCGTGGTGGTCATCTGCGCCGGCGCCGGGTTGTGGGTCATGAGCAGGAGGATCGCAGCGAAGAGTGCAACAAGCAATCGGCGCATGATTGTCCTTTTTGATGACGCCCCGGCCAAGGGGGTCAACACCATACACCCAGCGGATTGCTCGACAGCCGGCGGTGCCCGATGTCCCGTGATGGGAGCAGTCATTCGAATGCTCCCATCGACCACATCTACTTCATGGTTGGAATGACGAACTCGGCGCCCTCTTTCACGCCGCTCGGCCAGCGCGACGTGACGGTCTTGGTCTTGGTGTAGAAACGCATCGAGTCCGGCCCGTGCTGATTGAGGTCGCCGAAACCGGAGCGCTTCCAGCCGCCGAACGTGTAGTACGCGAGCGGCACCGGAATGGGTACGTTGACCCCCACCATGCCGACATTCACCCGCGCCGTGAAATCGCGCGCCGCATCTCCGTCGCGCGTGAAGATGGCGACGCCGTTGCCATATTCATGGTCGTTGGGCAGGCGCAGCGCCTCGTTGTAGTCCTTGGCCCGCACGACCGACAGCACGGGACCGAAGATCTCCTCCTTGTAAATGCGCATCGACGGCTTGACGTCGTCGAACAGGCAACCGCCCATGTAGAAGCCCTTCTCGTAGCCCTGCATGCGGAAGTCGCGGCCGTCGACGCGCAGTTTGGCGCCTTCCTTGATGCCGATGTCGACGTAGTCCTTCACCTTCTTCACGTGTGCCGCGGTGACCAGCGGCCCGAAGTCGGCATCGTTGGATGTCGAAGGTCCGATCTTGAGGCTTTCGACGCGCGGCACGAGTTTCTCGATCAGGGCGTCGGCCGTCTTCTGCCCGACCGGCACAGCCACCGACACCGCCATGCAGCGTTCGCCCGCAGACCCGTAGCCCGCACCGATCAGCGCATCGACGGCCTGATCCATGTCGGCGTCCGGCATGATGATCATGTGGTTCTTGGCGCCGCCGAAGCACTGCACGCGCTTGCCGGAGGCGCAGCCGCGCGCGTAGACGTACTCGGCGATCGGCGTCGAGCCCACAAAGCCCACGGCCTGGATGTCGCGATCATCGAGGATGGCGTCGACCGCCTCCTTGTCCCCGTTGACGACGTTGAGAATGCCGGGCGGCAGGCCTGCCTCCAGCATCAACTCGGCCAGCATCAGCGGAACGCCGGGATCGCGCTCGGATGGTTTCAGGATGAAGGCGTTGCCGCAGGCGATGGCGGGCGCGAACTTCCACATCGGAATCATGGCCGGGAAGTTGAACGGCGTGATGCCTGCCACGACGCCCAGCGCCTGGCGGAGGGAATAGATGTCGATGCCGGGGCCTGCACCTTCCGTATACTCGCCCTTGATGAGATGCGGCACGCCGCAGGCGAACTCCGCCACCTCGACCCCGCGTTGAATGTCGCCCTTTGCATCGGCGACGGTCTTGCCGTGCTCTCGCGCCAGGCAATCTGCCAGCTTGTCATTGTCGCGCGCGACGAGATCGACGAATTTCATCAGGATGCGGGCCCGCCGTTGCGGGTTGGTCGCGGCCCATGCCGGTTGCGCCGCTTTGGCGTTCTCGACGGCGGCGCGGACCTCGTCGGTGCTGGCCAGCGGCACGCGGGCTGCGACTTCGCCTGTCATCGGCCAGAAGACATCGCCGAACTTGCCGGACCGGCCTTCCACCCGCTTGCCACCGATAAAATGGTAAAGCTCCTGAGCCATGATGGCGTTCCTTGTGCCTGAAATCGTTTCAACGAGCCTTTTGCCGGCATGGTAGCGAGGCCATGGACGGCGTCAAAGTGCAATGATCGTATCCCGACTTTCTGCTCCCTTGCCCACCCCCACCCAAAGTCGATCATCTCACAAGTCCAAGCTTACTTGCGCCATCCCCTTGTCTAGACTAGAGGATCGACAACGAAAAAGAACAACCGCAGTCCATGCGGGTAAGGCCAGGGAGGGAGTTTGCGGACGTGAACGTCGCCAATGCCGCTGCGAAGGCCGACTCGCCTCAGGGCGCCAAGCCCGACACGATTCCGAAACTTCTGTTGCGGAACGCGCGGCTGCATGGCGCGCGCCCAGCCTTTCGCGAGAAGGAATTTGGCATCTGGCAAACGTCGACCTGGAGCCAGGCCCATGACGAAATCCGTTGTTTCTCCATTGGCTTGAAGGCACTCGGTCTTAAGCGCGGTGACGCGATTGCGATCGTGGGTGACAACCGGCCCCATTTGTATTGGGCGTTTGCAGCCGCGCAATGTCTCGGAGCCGTTCCCGTCCCGGTCTATCAAGACTCGGTCGCCGAAGAGATGGCGTATGTGCTGTCCCACGCCGAGGTGAAGTTTGCCGTCGTCGAGAACCAGGAACAGGTCGACAAGATCATCTCCCTCAAGGACAAAGTCGCGTCCCTGACCGTCGTCATCTACGACGATGTCCGTGGCTTGAAGAGCTACGATCCCACCAATCTGCACGCCTTCGAAAGCGTCCAGTCCCTGGGGCGGGACGCGCTGAAGCGCGACCCGAAGGAGGGCGCCGAATGGCTCGCCGAGATTGACCAAGGCAAGGGCTCCGACGTCAGCGTCATCCTGTATACGTCCGGCACCACCGGCCAACCCAAGGGCGTGATGCTGACACACGAAAACGTCGTCGTGTCGGGCCAGAACGCCAACATCTTTGACCACTTTACGCCGGACGACACGATGATCGCCTATCTGCCGATGGCGTGGGTGGGCGATCATATCTTTTCCTACGGCCAGGCCTATGCGGGAGCCCTGTGCATTTCATGTCCCGAGAGCCCTGAAACCATTGTTGAAGATCGCCGCGAGATCGGACCGACATACTTCTTCGCACCGCCGCGCGTGTTTGAGAACCTGCTGACGCAGATCATGGTGCGCATGGAGGACGCCGGGCGCATCAAGAAGGCGATGTTTCACTATTTCCTGAAGGTGGCACGTCGCGCCGGCGAAAAAATCCTCGACGGCAAACCCGTCGGTGCTGCAGATCGCATGCTTTATGTCTTGGGCGATCTGCTGGTCTACGCACCGCTCAGAAACCGCATGGGCTTCTCCAACCTCAGGGTCGCCTACACGGCGGGCGAGGCCATTGGCCCCGAGCTGTTCAGCTTCTTTCGCTCACTCGGCATCAATCTGAAGCAACTCTATGGTCAGACGGAAGCCAGCGTTTTCATAACCCTGCAGCCCGATGGAGAGGTCTATCCCGAGACCGTTGGCAAGCCCGGGCCCGACGTCGAGATCAAGATCGAGGACACGGGTGAGGTGCTGTTCAAGAGCCCGGGCGTCTTCCTCAAGTATTTCAAGAATGACGAAGCAACGGCGGCAACCAAGACGGCCGACGGCTGGGTGCGGACGGGAGATGCCGGCTTCATCGATCAGCGCGGACACTTGCGCATCATCGATCGCGCCAAGGATGTCGGCCGGCTCAACAACGGCTCGCTGTTTGCGCCCAAGTACGTTGAGAACCGCCTCAAGTTCTTTCCCGAGATCAAAGAAACGGTGGCCTTTGGCCATGGTCGCGATTTCGTTACGGCATTTATCAACATCGACCTGACGTCAGTCGGCAGCTGGGCCGAGCGCAACAACATCGTTTATGCCAGCTATCAGGAGCTGGCCGCGCATCCCAAGGTCTATGACGTGGTCAAGGGTTGCGTCGACGAGCTGAACAAATCGCTTGCAGCCGAGCCGATGGTTGCAGGATCGCAGATACAACGATTCCTGATTCTGCACAAAGAGCTGGATGCTGACGACGGCGAGCTGACGCGGACGCAGAAGGTGCGCCGCACCTTTATCGCCGATCGCTACGGTCCTCTCATCGCGGCTCTCTACGATGGCTCGACGCGCTGCCACATCGCCACGGAGGTGACGTTCGAGGACGGGCGCAAAGGCACCATCGAAGGGGACGTGCGCATCGTCGACATGAAGGCTCACTCGGCCGATGTGCCGCTCAAGGAGGCAGCCGAATGAAAGCCGACGTTGAGGCAGGCGCCGAGGCGGCTGGTCGCAAAGAAGCGGGCGCCGGTGACGTTCTCCTGTCGGTCGAGAACGTCTCGCTGTCGTTTGGCGGCGTCAAAGCCATTTCCGATGTCTCATTCGATGTCCGCAAAGGCGAGATTCGCGCGATCATCGGTCCGAATGGCGCGGGCAAGACATCGATGCTCAACGTCATCAACGGCTTCTATCACCCCCAGCAGGGAACGATCACCTTCAAGGGCAAGCGCCGCCGCGATATGCGGCCGTATCTGGCGGCATCCCAGGGCATCTCGCGCACGTTCCAGAACGTCGCGCTGTTCAAAGGCATGTCGACGCTCGACAACATCATGGCGGGCCGGACCTTGAAGATGCGTCGGGGACTGTTCGCCCAGGCGATGCGCTTTGGCCCGGCTCAGCGCGAGGAGATCCGGCACCGCGAGGTGGTGGAGCGGATCATCGATTTCCTCGAGATCCCGCACATCCGCAAGATGCCCGTCGGCAAACTGCCGTATGGACTGCAGAAGCGCGTGGAACTCGGCCGTGCCCTCGCCATGGAGCCGGAGCTTCTTCTGCTCGACGAGCCCATGGCCGGCATGAACCTCGAGGAAAAGAAGGACATGTCGCGCTACATCCTGACGGTCAACGATCAGCTTGGGACCACCATCGCCCTCATCGAGCACGACATGGGCGTGGTCATGGACTTGTCCAATCGCATCGTTGTTCTGGAATACGGCCGCAAGATCGCCGACGGCACGCCCGATGAAGTGCAGCGGGATCAGCGCGTCATCCAAGCCTATCTCGGACTGCCACACTAGGGGACGTCGCGTGATTGTTGTCGGCCAGGTCCTGGAAGTCTTGCTCGGTGGTTTGCTAGCAGGCGTGCTGTATTCGCTCGTGGCCCTGGGCTTCGTGCTGATCTTCAAGGCGTCCGGCGTCTTCAATTTCGCTCAGGGCGCCATGGTGCTCCTGGCCGGCCTGGCGCTGGTGCGCTCGCTCGACTTCCTGGTGGCGCGTGGCGTGCCCAACTGGGCCGCGATCGTGCTGGGCCTGCTGTTCGCCGCCGTCATCATGGCGATCTGCGCCTGGATCATCGAGCGGTTTGTCCTGGGGCCGCTGGTCAATCAGGACGGCCTCACGTTGTTCATGTCGACCATCGGCGTGACTTTCATTATCGAAGGTGCATCGCAGATGATCTTCGGCGCCGACGTGTATCCGTTGCGCCTTTTCCCGACGGATGCGTGGTTTGTCTTCGAGGGGCTATTCCCCGGCGGCATTCTCGTGAACAAGCTGGACGTATGGGGCGGGCTGATCGCGGGCACCCTGGTCGCGGGACTGGCCATTTTCTTCCAGCGCACCAAGACGGGCCGGGCTCTGCGTGCGGTTGCCGATGATCATGCGGCTGCGCAATCGGTGGGTATTCCCATCAGCTGGATCTGGTTCATCGTATGGCTCGTGGCGGGTCTCGTCGCGCTGGTGGCCGCGACGGTGTGGGGCACCAAACTGGGCGTGCAGTTCTCGATCACCTTCCTGGCGCTCAAGGCGCTCCCCGTGCTCATCATCGGCGGTTTCACGTCGGTTCCCGGAGCGATCGTCGGTGGGTTGATTGTCGGCTCCGGTGAGAAACTTGCCGAAGTCTATCTTGGCCAGCACATCGGTGGCGGTATCGAGTACTGGTTCGCCTACGTGCTGGCCCTTGCCGTTCTTCTCGTCAGGCCTCAGGGCTTGTTCGGGGAGCGCATCATCGAGCGGATTTGAGGAGACTTGGATCGTGCTCTATCGCGAGGCCGGCCAGTTCAAGACGACATATGCCGCCGACATGGCGATTTTTCCGATCCGCCAGGATCGCATCGCCTTGTACCTTCTGCTCGCCCTTGCGTTCATCGGCGTGCCGTTGCTGGCGCAGTTTCACGTCTGGCCGTTCGGCAGCGACTATCTGCTGCGCGCCATTCTCATTCCGTTCCTGATCCTGGCGCTTGCGGCTATCGGCGTGAATATCCTGGTGGGCTACTGCGGCCAGATCTCGCTTGGCAGCGGCGCCTTCATGGCGATCGGCGCCTACTGCGCCTATAAGTTCGGCACCGGCATACAAATCCCGCTCGAATGGTTCGGGACTCAGATTTCCATTCGGCCGCTGCCTCTCCTTGCCTCCATCCTTCTCGGAGGATTGATGGCGGCCTTTGTGGGCGTGCTGTTTGGCATCCCCAGCCTCAGGATCAAGGGGCTTTACCTGGCCGTCGCGACGCTCGCGGCGCAGTTCTTCTTCGACTGGGTTTTCCTCAGGGTGAAATGGTTCACCAACTACACCCCGTCCGGATCCGTGAACGCGCCGGAGCTGAATTTCTTCGGCCTGATCGTTCACACGTCGACCGAGCGCTATCTGCTGTGCCTTGCGTTCGTGACCGTGTTCGCGTTTCTCGCCAAGAACCTCGTTCGCGGTAACCTTGGCCGGCAGTGGATGGCGATCCGGGATATGGACATCGCCGCCGAGCTGATGGGTATCAGACCGCTGTACGCGAAGCTGACGGCATTTGCCGTGTCGTCCTTCATGGTCGGCGTTGCCGGCGCTCTCTGGGCCTTCATCTATCTCGGCTCCTGGGAGCCGCTCGCGTTTTCGATCGATCGGTCCTTCCAGCTGCTGTTCATGGTGATCATCGGTGGATTGGGGTCGATCCTTGGGTCATTCCTCGGCGCCGCCTTCATCCTGATCCTGCCGATTCTCCTGGATCAGGTCCCTCACGCCCTGGGCATACCGATTTCTGTCGAAACGGTGTCGCTGCTGGTGTTCATCGTAACCGGAGTGTTGATCTGCTATCTGTTGATCGTCGAGCCGCATGGGTTTGCGCGGCTTTGGTCGATCACCAAGGAAAAGCTGAGGTTGTGGCCGTATCCCTACTAGCGGCAACGTTAAGCGCAGATTTGAGCCCGCAATGCGGAGCGGCGGCTCAGGTTCAGACAAGAAACGTACTGCCCGCAACTAGATCCCCGGCTGTGAGCCGGAACCTGAAGGAGGAACACAATGCTTCGAGCGACTTTGGGCTTGGCCGTTGCCGCCCTCGGCATCTCTACGATCGCCGGGCCGGCGTTGGCACAGAACGAGCAATTTCTGCCGTCTCTGGTCTACCGGACCGGACCTTACGCGCCGAACGGAATCCCGTTTGCCAACGGCGTGGCCGACTACTGGACGCTCGTCAACGAGCGTGACGGCGGCATCAACGGCGTGAAGGTCGTCTTCGAGGAATGCGAGACCGGCTATGCCACGGACAAGGGCGTCGAGTGCTACGAGCGCCTCAAGGGCAAGGGTCCGACCGGCGCCGGGTATTTCTCGCCGCTGTCGACCGGCATCACGTTCGCGCTCACCGAGAAAGTACCGGGCGACAAGATCCCTCTTCTGACGCTCGGCTATGGGCGCTCGGAGAGCAGGGACGGTACGGTGTTCCCCTGGAATTTCATTGCCGTGGGAAGCTACTGGACCGCAGCCGAGGTTGCCATCCAGCATGTCGCCAAGGAACTCGGCGGCTTCGACAAGCTGAAGGGCAAGAAGATCAGCCTCGTCTATCACGACAGTCCGTACGGCAAGGAGCCGATCCCAGCGCTGGAAGCGCGCGCCAAGAAGGACGGGTTTGATTTCAAGGCCATTCCCGTCACCCATCCCGGTGTCGAGCAGAAGTCGCAGTGGCTGGCTATCCGCCAGGACAAGCCTGACTACGTGTTGTTGTGGGGCTGGGGGGTGATGAACTCCACGGCTATCAAGGAAGCTGCAGCGGTCGCCTATCCGCGCGACAAGATGATCGGCGTGTGGTGGTCGGGCGCGGAGCCGGATGTGACGCCTGCCGGCGATCAGTCGACCGGATACAAAGCCCTGCTTCTGCAGCATCCTGGCGGCAAGTTCAAAGTGCACGAAGACATGGACAAATTTGTCGTCTCCAAGGACAAATCGGCCGGCAAGGACACGTTCGGGCAGGTTCTCTACAATCGCGGCATTATCAATTCCATGCTCGGCGTGGAGGCGATCCGCACTGCCCAGAAGAAATACGGTAACAAGCCGCTCACAGGTGAGCAGGTCCGCTGGGGCTTCGAGAACCTCAATCTTTCCGCCGAACGCATCAAGGAGCTCGGCTTCGAGGGTATGCTGAAGCCGATCAAGCTCACGTGCCAGGACCATCAGGGTGCGGACGAAGGCCGTGTGCATCAGTGGGACGGCAAGGCTTGGAACATCATCTCCGACTACTACAAGGCGGATCTTTCGATCCTCGACCCGATGGTCAAGGAAACGGCCGCCAAGTATGCCGCGGAGAAGAAGATCACGCCGCGCGACTGCTCAAAAGAGAGCTGAGCGATCGAGGCGATTGGATTGCAACTGCAGTGCGTGGGAGGCGGCTTGCCGCCTCCCACAATTGCCCCACATGACAGATGGAGCAAGCCTAGTGTCGCCTGCTGAGCCCACAGCCAAGCCGGAGATGGCCAAGCCCATCCTCGCCATAAAGAACATCGAGGTCATCTACGACCACGTCATCCTTGTGCTGAAGGGTGTATCGCTGGAAGTGAAGCAGGGCGGAAT
>JBKKCB010000075.1:0-6290 GCA_046713545.1 Hyphomicrobiaceae bacterium
CGAGCAGCAGCATCATGTCGGCGAGCTGGTCGGGCTGGATCATCTCCTTGATGGAGGCGTTGGCCATGGCCGCGGTTTTCACCTCCTGCATCTGTTTGCCGGCGATCTGCGCCTTGGCCTCGAACACGCGGCGGATGCGGTCACCTTCGACGGTGCCGGGCAGGATGGCGTTGGCGCGGATGCCGTATTGGCCAAGCTCCATGGCGAGCGTCTTGGTGAAGCCGACGACGCCCCACTTGGCGGCGGCGTAGGGGCTGCGGTTGGGGAAGCCGAACTTTCCCGCGGCCGACGACAGATTGATGATGGATGGGTTCTTGGATTGCTTCAGGTGCTCGACGGCGAGCCGGGTGCAGTTGAACTGTCCCGTGATGCAGACCTCGAGGCAGCGGTCCCAGTCCTCGGGATTGATCTCGTGCACCGGGCCGGTGGGTCCGGCGATGCCCGCATTGTTGATGAGGCAGTCGAGGCCGCCGAGCTTGGCGAGCGCGTCCTTGAACAGCGCGGCGACCTGAGCGCGATCGGCGACGTCGCAGAGGCTCGAGGTGATCTTCGGGTGGCTCTTCCCGAGGGCGGCGAGATTTTCCTTGTCGACATCGCACACGTGAATGACGGCGCCCTCGCCGAGGAAGGCTTCGGCGACCTTGAGGCCGATGCCGCCGGCGCCGGCAGTGATGAGAACGCGCAAGCCCTTTAGGCCGAGATCCATGGTGCCCTCCTCCGCAGCGTTGGACGTCCGATGATGGCATGATCTCGCCGCCCGATCATCCGGCGGGTGTTCAGGGGTGATCGGCAGGTGTTGCAGCGGTGAGTCCCAGTCTAAGATCCGGGAGCCATTGTCCGGTTATCCTGCCCGGCCGGCCGCGGGAACGTTGTGTGCATCGCTGCGTTGTTTCAACGCGCATGTTTGTCCAGCCGAAGCTCGCGTATCGTTGCAGGGTGGTTTCCCTCGTGAGTCCCCACTTGCATCACCAGATTCTTCGCAAGGCGCGAGGTCTTCTCAGCGACAGGCGCAAGTGGACGCGTTACGGAGCGGCACGCACGGGACAGGGCGCCATATGCACTCCCTACGCGCCATCAGCCGTGAAGTTCTGCGCCTACGGCGCCATCGCACGAGCAGCGCTCGAGGTGACGGGAAACCGGCAGCAGGCCCGTCAACTTGCCAAGTCTATCGAGACGCAGCTGGTCGGAGTAGAGCGGGCACCGCATCCGCAAAAGCGCTTGAGCCATATCAATGACCGCAAAGGATATGCAGCCGTCATCAGCCTCTTCGATGCCGCCGTTGACGATTGTTCAAACCTGTGACGCCTCTTTCGAGACCCCGACGAAGCGCGGCTCCTGCTCTATCATAGGTGCAAGATTGACGTTGCCCTAGCCCGTGAGCAGGCCGAGAAAAGTCTTGAACTCAGCGGATGTGTAAGGCTTGCGCAAGAGAGGGCAAGATTTAAGACTTTGCGGCAGAAAGTCTGCTTCCGTACCGCTGACAAAGCCGATCGACGTCCCGCGCTGCTGCAGGTCCAAGGCCAGTCCAATCGCTGTTTGGGTGCCGACCATCACGTCCAGCAGAGCCACCTCAAAGTGCTGCCCATCCACGGCGCGAGCGGCCGCTTCAATCGTGGCGCAGGCAGTCACCGTCGCCACACCCATCTCCGACAGCATGTCCTGGACGTCCAGCAGCAGCAAGGGCTCGTCCTCAAGGACGAGCACCCGCGAGTTTGGCCAAGCCATTGGATTGCAGGTCATTGACCATCCCTCACCATCGCTTGGCAGCCTGCGGACTCGATAGGGCTATGTCATTTAAGAATGACATAGCTGGTAGCACGTGCGCTAGTTTGCCCTTCGCCCTGCTCGAGGAGCCCGTCCATTGCCGGTCAAGTCACGACGCCCGCCCGGAATTACCCCATGTGACAAATGTCCCATTCGGCGCCTTGAGGGCTTTCGCCGGTTCAAGCCTGAAGAACTGGCGTTCATGCTGGAGTTCAAGTCGGGCGAGCTGTCGGTCGAGCCCAACACGACGATCCTGTCGGAGGGCAGCGACGGCCCGCATCTCTATACGGTACTGTCCGGATGGGTGTTCAAGTACAAGACCCTCGAGGATGGCAGGCGCCAAGTCATCAATTTCGGGCTGCCAGGTGACCTGATCGGGCTACAGGCCTCGATGTTCGATGTCATGACGCATTCGGTCGAAGCGCTGACCGATGTCACGCTCTGCATCCTGCCACGGGCGAAGGTATGGCCGCTGTACAAGAACTTCGAAGGGCTTGCGTTCGATGTGACCTGGCTTGCGGCCCGCGAGGAAATGCTGCTGAGCGATTATCTGGCCACCGTCGGGCAGCGCAATTCGATCGAGCGTGTCGCGTTCGTTCTGCTGGACTTGTTCCGGCGGGCGCGGCGGTCAGGGCTCGTCAAAAAGGATGAAATGACTTTGCCGATCGCGCAACAGCTCCTGGCTGACACGATCGGCTTTTCGCTCGTGCACACCAACAAGATGTTGCAGAAGCTGCGGCGCACCGGGTGCTTCAACTGGACGAATTCCACGTTTGTGATGCGCGATGAAGCCAAATTGGCAGGCATCGCCATGGCTTCGGAACCAATAGAACGTGTCCGGCCTTTTCTGTGAGCATTGAGGCAACTTCGCGAGGTCGTGCGTGGGCGGAACACCCGGTGCCGTCGTCGAAACCGACATTCCCGCGCGCCTGGACCGGCTGCCATGGGGGCGTTTTCACACACTGGTGGTGGCTGCCCTCGGCATAACCTGGGTTCTCGACGGCCTCGAGGTGACGCTGGCAGGGGCGGTGGCGGGTGCGCTGAAACAGAGTCACGTCCTGCAATTCACCAACACGCAGATCGGACTGGCCGGCAGCGCCTACCTCGCAGGTGCCGTCCTGGGGGCGATTTTCTTCGGCTGGCTGACGGACCGGCTCGGGCGCAAGAAGATGTTCTTCATCACGCTGACGGTCTATCTGATCGCCACCGCTGCGACGGCGTTCGCCTGGAATTTCTGGAGCTTCGCTCTTTTTCGCTTTCTCACGGGGGCGGGCATCGGTGGCGAGTACACGGCCATCAACTCCACCATCCAGGAGCTGATTCCGGCGCGTGTGCGCGGTTGGACTGACCTTGCCATCAATGGCAGCTTCTGGCTTGGTGCGGCGCTTGGAGCGGCCGGGTCCATCGTGCTGTTGAACCCTGCGCTGTTCGATCCCGACATCGGCTGGCGGCTGGCCTTCCTGATCGGGGCGGCGCTGAGCGTCATTATCTTTTTCCTGCGCATGTGGATCCCTGAAAGTCCCCGCTGGCTCATGACGCATGGCCGTGCGGATGAGGCGGCTGCGATCATGGCCGGAATAGAAGCGCGGCTCATCGCCCAAGGTCATCGGTGGGAGGACACGCCCTTGCCGAAGACTCGGCTGCGGGCACGGACGCACACGCCCATCAGCGAAGTCATCTCGACCCTGTTTCGCGCCCAGCGTCAGCGAACCTACGTAGGGCTCGTGCTGATGGCCTCACAGGCTTTCTTCTACAATGCCATTTTCTTCACCTATGCCCTGATGCTGACGGATTTCTATAGCGTTCCCGCCGATCACGTCGGCTGGTACATCCTGCCGTTCGCGGCGGGAAATTTCCTTGGGCCCTTGCTGCTCGGCCGGCTCTTCGACACGTGGGGACGCAGGCCGATGCTGACGTTGACGTATGCCATGTCCGGGGTGCTGCTGGCGGGGACGGGATATCTGTTTGCGCGCGATCTCGTGTCGGTGCAGTGGCTCACGGTCGCGTGGATGGTGATATTCTTCTTCGCCTCCGCTGCCGCGAGCGCCGCGTACCTGACGGTGAGCGAGACCTTTCCGCTTGAAATCCGGGCGCTGGCCATCGCGTTCTTCTACGCGATTGGAACGGGGGTCGGGGGTGTGCTCGGGCCCTGGCTGTTCGGCGCTCTGATCGAGACCGGCTCGCGCATGAGCGTGTTCGGCGGCTATCTCGGCGGAGCGGTGCTGATGCTGATCGCCGCGGCCGTCGCGTCGCGGTGGGCGGTTGCGGCAGAGCGCAGGTCGCTGGAGGACATCTCCAGACCGCTCGCGGCGGTGGATTGAGTATCAGCCTGACGTTGCGGCCATCTGGCGCAATGCGTCTGCCGTCGGCGTGTCGGAGGCTTCGATGGCAATCTCCGAGAGCGTGATGTCGACGGGCGTTCCGAAGATCGTGGTGGTGCTGAACAGAGTAAGGGTGAGCGGTCCGGCCATGAGCTGCAAGGGGACGACGATCCCTGCGTAGTGATCGCGCGCCGGACGCGACGGGCGGGCCGTCGCGGGCTTGGGATAGGCGGAGAGCTCGCGCAGAAGGTCAGCCAAGACCGGATCGGCGGTGAGCTCGATCTGGCGATGCAGGCGCACCAGCAGATGCGCGCGCCATTCGGCGAAGTTGACGATGCGCGACGCGAGCCCCTTTGGGTGCAGGCTCAGCCGCAGCACGTTGATGGGTGGGCGCAGCAGACCTTCATCGGCCCGCGCCATCAGGCGTGCGACGCCTGCGTTGGCATCGACGAGAGTCCAGTGGCGGTCGATGGCCAGTGCCGGAAACGGCTCGTGACCGGCAAGGACGAGACTGATCGCCTTGCGCGCCGACTCGAGAGCCGGATCATCAAGCCGGCGTTCGGCGAACACGGGCGCAAATCCGGCAGCCGTCAGCAGCACGTTGCGCTCGCGCAGCGGAATGCCGAGTTGTTCGGCAAGTTTGAGCAGCATATCGCGGCTGGGCTGGGATCGCCCGGTCTCAAGAAAACTGAGATGCCTGGTGGAGATCTCGGCCTCGCTGGCGAGGTCGAGCTGGCTCATGCGGCGGCGGATGCGCCAATCGCGCAGAAGGTTGCCGACGGGTTGGGGTGCATTGCTCATGATGCAGAGAATAGCTGGGCGCGCGCGTCCTCACCATTACCTCCGGCGTAATCGACGTGGCGATGTCTTTGCGAAATCATTCCGCCACAACCCAAGCAAAAAGGAGATCGTCATGACGTCATTTCAGCCCTCAACCTACCTTCGCACGAGCCTGCTCGCCGACGCTGCCGCCAGCGGCGCGACGGGACTGCTGATGATCGCGGGAGCAGGACTGCTCGAGGGATGGCTCGGATTGCCGGCTGCGCTGTTGCGGACGGCGGGATTGGTCCTGGTGCCATATGTCATGTTCGTCATCTACACCGGGACGCGCGAGAGACTGGTGCCCGGGATGGTGTGGACCGTGATCGTGGCCAACGTGTTGTGGACGGCAGCAAGCCTGTTGCTGCTTGTCGGCGGATGGGTGGCGCCGACGCTGCTCGGCTACGCATTCGTGATCGGCCAGGCGCTGGTGGTCGCCCTGTTCGGCGAGCTGCAATATGTCGGGTTGCGGCGGCCCGCAGCCACGGCGTAGGACCTAGGCGCATGCCGTTGCGCACGAACTGGGGATGGGGCGGGCCTGCGGTCTGCCCCATCTCTTCTTTGCCATTGCGTCGCGAAGCCGTGTGGTAAGATGCATCATGTTGCCAGTACGGTTGCGGGGGTGGGTATGGTCCGGCATTTCGAGCAGCGGCTGAGCAGGATCGCGGTGATGATTCTTGCGGTTGCTGCGGTTGTGTTCGCTGCCGTGCATGTAGCAAGCGCGCAACCCGCGGAGACGCGCATCGCGCTGGTCATCGGCAATTCGGCGTACCAGTCGGCGGGGGCCCTCGATAATCCGCAACATGATGCGCGGCTGATGGCGGAGCGTTTGAAGACGGCAGGCTTCACGGTGACCCTGCTGGTGGATGCCGATCAGCAGACCATGAAGCGGGCGATGGTCGATTTCGGCCGTGAGCTGCGCTCGTCGGAGGCTGTTGGCCTCTTCTACTACGCAGGCCATGGACTGCAGGTGAACGGGCTCAACTATCTCGTGCCCGTCAACGCCAACATCAAGGACGAAACCGAGGTCGGCATCGAGACGGTGAGCCTGGGAGATTTCCTCGCCACCATGGAGCGTGCGAAAAGCCGCATCAATATCGTCGTGCTGGACGCATGCCGTAACAATCCTTTCGCGCGCAGCTTCCGGTCCGAAAGCGCGGGATTGGCGCGCGTCGATGCGCCGGCGGGCACATTCGTCGGCTATGCGACGGCACCCGGTTCGGTGGCATCCGACGGAGCCGGCCGTAACAGTCCCTATACGAAGGCGCTGGCGGAGATGCTTCTGAAGCCAGGCGTGCCGATCGAGCAGACCTTCAAGGAGGTGCGCCGCTCGGTGCTCGATGAGACGGGCGGGCAGCAGACGCCGTGGGAGGCGAGCTCGATCTC